>JAZKHR010000049.1:0-7162 GCA_040385305.1 Pseudomonadota bacterium | reverse complement strand
CGGACGCCAAGGGGCTGGTGCTGCCCGGCATGCCGATGGGGTCGCCGGGCATGGAACATCCGCAAGGCCTGGTTCAGCCCTACACCGTCGAGCTGGTGGGCCGTGATGGAGCCACCACGCCATTTGCCGAGCATCCCCTTACTCCGTAAAGCGTGACCCGGATCCGCACTGGCGAGCGGCTCTGCTCCAGGGTTCATGCCTGCCCAAGGCGCGGTGCGGAGACGTGGATGCTCTGATGGCGTCACGGCCCCTTGAGCCCTTCAATTGCTTGGAGGCTGCGAAACAGGCGAATTGACCGGGGTCAAGGACACCCGACCGGCGCGACCCTATGGTGTCGCCTGAGGTTCCGACCGTTGCGGCTGAAATCCCGACGACTCCAGGCCAGCCGGTCGGCTCGCCTGATGGCCCACGGATCGCGGCGCTGACGTAAGGACGGGTAAGCCCAGCGCTTCCGGGAGCAGGCGGATGTCGGTTGCAAACACCGCGAAGGCCTCACGGGGCGCAGGCTTGCGTAGACCGGAGCCGGATGTATGCCGGCACCTGGAGCTGCGATCTCCGTCCCGCCCCGGGTCCCCGCATCGGGCCGCCCTGCTCGCCCTGGCCACCGCAATGATGCTGCTGCCCGGGTCACGCGCTGCAGCAGATGAGCCCCCAGCGGAAGCGAAGGCATCGCAGGCTCCGCTTCCGCTTTCCACCGTGGTCGGTGTTGCGGCCGCGCAACGGCCGGAAGTGAAGGCCGCGCTCGCCAAGATCGCCGCCGCCGAACAGCGCCCCGCCATCGTGTCGGCACTCGAAGACCCTATGGTGATGCTGGGGATCGATCACTACCCCTACGCCACGATGGATCCCGCGCCAACCGGTGAAGACACCGGGATGGTGCCGATGGCGACGGAGACCGCCTTTGGTCGCTTCGACTGGAGCATCGCGGTCGAACAACGCTTCCCGCTGTCGCGGGTCCGCGCCCATCGCCGAGCAGGCGCCGAGGCCGAGATACGCCAGCGCAATGCAGAAGCCGACGGCGTCGGCCTGGACGTCAGGATGTCGGCGGTGGAGGCATTTCTGATGCTGCGCGAGCGCCGCCTGATGCTGGAGGTCACGCGTCGCAGGAGCGAGATCGGCGAGCAGCTGGCAAGCCTGAGCGCGATCAAGCTTGCGACCGCCACCGGCAGCCAGGCCGACCTGCTGCGCGCCGAGGTCGACCTCGCGCGGAGCACCGGCCAGGCCCGGGGATTGGCCGGCGAGGCCGCCGAAGCCGAAGCCATGCTCAACGCCGCCATGGGACGTCCACCCGCCGCACCCGTCCCGTCACTTGTCGAGCCCGAACTGGAAGCCGCGCCACCCACGCTCGAGGCTGCGCTGGCGACGGCGCGCCGCCATCGCCCCGAACTCCGCGTGGCCGAGGCCGAAATCGCGCGCGCCGGCACCGAGGTTGATGTCATGAAGTCGATGTACGCGCCGATGGGGCTGGTGCGCATTGGCCAAGCCTCGACAATGAGTGAAGGGCGTGGCGCCATGGTGATGGTCGGGGTCAGCGTCCCGCTGGGACGCAAGCGCCTGCGCGCCGGCGTCGCCGAAGCGCGGGCAATGGAGGCGATGGTCCGCGCCGAAGCCGAGGCGATGCGCCTGATGGTCGATGGGGAGGTCGCCGCCGCGCGCGCGCGGGTCATCGCTGAACGTGGTCGTCTCAACGCGTTCCGTGACGACGTCGTGCCCCGCAGCCGCCTCGCGGTGCGCTCCGCGCTCGCGGCATACGGCGTGGGCAACGGCTCGCTCGAGGCCGTGGTCGATGCCGTGCGCCAGCAGTGGCTGGCCGAGGGCGAGGTGGTTATGGCCGAATCCGAGCTGATGCTTGCCTTGGCGCGACTGGACCGCGTGCAGGGAATCTCGCCTGATACGGCCCTCAGCCGATGAAACGCACGCACCAAGCCCTGGTTGTCGCGGTCCTCTTCCTGGGCGTGGCCATCACCTGGCTCAGTCAGCGTGGTGCAGCCGACCGCCGGCAACTGCCCGGGTCTTCTGCGGACGCTACGCCTGTCCAGGAGGGGCGGTCCAGCGTCGACGTCAACGCAGATTGGGCTCGCCGCCTCGGACTGGAAATCGAACCGGCGCGTGAGGAGGACGTCGCCCATGCCGTGCGCGCGGCGGCGACCGTCGTGCCCGATGAGTCCCGCATCGTCCACATCCACACACGGGTCACGGGCTGGATCGAGCAGGTGCATGTGCAGACCGGCGAGCACGTCCGCGCCGGTCAGCCCGTCCTGTCGGTGTTTTCGCAGGAACTCCATGCCGCACAACGCGAGTATCTGGCCATCCGCGCCCAACGTGCCGGCGCGCTGCCGAGCGCGGTGCTGCCGAGCAGCCGCGAGCGTCTGCGCGTGCTGGGCATGACCAGCGCCCAGATCAGGGCGATGGAAGTGCGCGGGACGGCTCCGCACGCGCAGACGGTCCATGCCCCGCGCGCCGGCGTCGTGCTGCGCAGGCCGGTATCGCCGGGCACGGCCATTGATGCCTCGACGGAACTGTTGGCGCTGGCCGACCTGTCCTCGGTATGGGTCGAGGCGGAAATCGCCGAGCGCGACGCGCTGATCGCGCAGGAGGGAGCCCCCGTTCGGATCCACTGGGCCGCTGCGGGCCTCGAGCCGGTACACGCAAGCGTGTCGTTCGTTTCGCCCATGCTCACCGAGCGGAGTCGCAGCATCCGCATCCGCGCGCTGCTTGCCAATCCATCCGGCCTCTACCGCCCCGGCCTGTCCGGCACGCTGGAGCTGCAAGGCCGGCCACTGCGGCGGGTCACTGTCCCGCGCGATGCAGTGGTGGATACCGGCCGCGATCGATTCGTCTATGTCGTCCAGCCCGACGGCACCTTCATGCCTCGCCGCGTGACGTTGGGGGTTCGCTCGGGGGATCGGGTTGCGGTCACGGACGGCTTGCGCGCGGGCGAAGAGGTGCTGGCCTCGGGCGTGTTCCTCGTCGATTCCGAAAGCCGCCTGCGCGGTTCCGGTTCCGGTTCCGCGCCAGCGCATGCCGGCCACGGCGGGGCAACGCCCACGCCCAACAATGATGGTCCGGCAGGTGTGCTCGCCGATCCTGCCGCACCCGTCAGCGAAGCGCCGGCGCACGCGGACCACCTGCAGTGATCGAACGCATCATCGAGGGGTCGGTCCGATATCGATGGTTCGTGCTGCTTGCGGTCGCGGTGCTGGTCGCGTGGTCGGTTGATTCGATGCGGCGAACACCGCTCGATGCCATCCCCGACCTCTCCGATCCGCAGGTCATCGTCTTCGCCGAATGGATGGGGCGCAGCCCTGGCCTCGTCGAAGCCCAGATCACCTACCCCATCGTGCGGGCGCTGCAAAGCACGCCCAGCGTACGCACGGTGCGCGGTTACTCGATGTTCGGCATGAGCTTCGTGTACGCAGTCTTCGACGACGACGTCGACCTTTACTGGGCCCGCAACCGGGTGATGGAGCGGATGGCGCTCGCGCAGTCGTCGCTGCCCGCGGGCGTGACGCCGACGTTGGGTCCCGATGCGAGCGGCGTGGGCTGGATCTACCAGTACGTGCTCGTGGACGACTCCGGTCGGCTCGACGCCGCGGAGCTGCGCGCGCTGCAGGACTTCACGGTCCGGCCTGTGCTGCAGGCGGTGCAGGGCGTGGCCGAGGTTGCCACTGTTGGTGGCTACGAACGCCAGTTCCAGGTACTGCTGGACCCCTCGCGCCTGGCGGCCTACGGGCTGTCCCCGGGCGAGGTGGCTGAAGCGGTGCGCGCCGCGAACTCCGAGGTCGGCGCACGCGTCATCGAAGAGGGCGGGCGTGAGTTCGTACTGAGGGGCCGTGGCTACGTCACCACGCTGGACGAGATCGAGCAGTCGGTCGTCGTCCGGGGTGGCGGAGGCACGCCCGTGCGCGTGGGCGACGTCGGGCGGGTGCAGTTCGGTCCGGAAATCCGCCGCGGTGCCGCGGACTACAACGGCCGCGGCGAAACCGTCGGCGGCATTGTCGTGATGCGGCTGAACGGCGACGCCATGCGGGTCATCGACGGCGTCAAGCAACAGGCAGCAACGCTCGCACTGCCCCAAGGCGTGAGGCTGGTAGCCACCTACGATCGCTCCGGACTGATCGAGGGCTCGATCCGCACACTCGTCGAAACGCTGCTCGAGGAAGGCGTGATCATCGTCATCGTCAGCCTCGTGTTCCTGATGCACGTGCGCTCAGCCTTCGTTGCATTGCTGATGCTCCCTCTGTCGGTGCTGTTTTCGTTCATCGCCATGCGCCTGCTCGGGCTGAGCTCGAACATCATGTCGCTCGGCGGCGTGGCGATCGCCTTGGTCGAGCTCGCCGACGCGGTGATCGTGCTCGTGGAGAACGCGCACAACCGGCTCGCTGCGGCACCAGCGGGCAGTGACCGTCGCCGCGTGATCGTGGACGCCTGCAAGGAAGTCGGTCGGCCCATCTTCTTCTCCACCATTCTGCTGACCGTGAGCTTCCTGCCCGTCTTCGCGCTGGGGGGCCAAGCGGGCCGGTTGTTCGATCCCCTCGCCTACACCAAGACATTCGCGATGCTCGCGTCGGCGGTGCTCACCATCACCCTCGCGCCGGTGCTGATGGCGTGGCTGTTGCGCGGAACCATCCGTCGTCCCGAGGACAATCCGGTCGCGCGCGTACTGCGCGACGGCTATCGGCCGCTCGCTCGCTGGGCTGTACTCCGGCGCAAGACGGTGCTGGCGGGGGCGGTCTTGGTCGTCGCAGCGACCGTGCCCGTGTACATGAAGCTCGGCTCGGAGTTCATGCCGCCACTCGACGAGGGTGCGCTGCTGGTCATGCCCACGACCTTCCCCGGCATCTCCATCGAGCAGGCGCGGCAGGTGCTGACGGCCCAGCACCGGCTGCTGATGGAACGGTTCCCGGAGGTCGCCTCCGTACATGGCAAGAGTGGACGCGCCGACACCGCAACCGACCCGGCGCAGCTCGACATGAACGAATCCGTGGTGCAGCTCAAGCCGCGCGATGAGTGGCCTCTGCATGAGGTACGGCGCTGGCATACCGGACGCGCTCCCGACTGGCTCGCTCCCCTACTAAGGCTTCCGTGGCCCGAACGACGGGCGTACAGCACGGACGAGCTCTCGGCGGCGATCGGCGATGCACTGCGGGTGCCCGGCTACCAGATGGCGATCGCGCCGCCTATCCGCACCCGCATCGACATGTTGACCACCGGCGTGAGGACCCCGGTCGGCATCAAGGTGTTCGGCGATGACCTGCAGCGCATCGAGGCATTGAGCATCGAGCTCGAAGGCCTGCTGCGCGAGGTACCGGGAACCCGCAGCACCTTCGCCGAGCGCCAGAGCGGCCGCGAATACATCGACGTCGTGCCGGACCGGGAGGCCCTCGCGAGGCACGGCCTGAGCGTGCGCGACCTGCATGAGGTGCTGGAGTCGGCCGTGGGCGGGATGCCGGTGTCCACGATCGTGGACGGGCGTGCACGCTACTCCGTCAATATCCGGTACGCGCCGGAATTCCGCGCAGACCTCGACGCGCTCAGGGACCTGCCCGTCGTGGTGCCGGCCTTCGATCCCGCCAGCGAGTGGCAGTCCGCTGCGGGAGGGCGCGGGGCGTCGGAAGCGCAGGCGTCATCGGGCGGCGGCGCCGGCGCGGGCGGCATGGATGCGATGGGCGATTCACCCGCATCCTCCATGCCCGAATCCGCGGCGGTCCCCGTGCGCGGTATGCCACCGGGCGATCCGGCGGGGGCCGCCTGGAGACAACCGGGAGCCACGGTGCCGCTGGGGGCGCTCGCGGATGTTCGGGTGGTGACGGGGCCGCCGATGATCAAGAACGAGAACGGCCAGCTGGTCGGCTATGTCTTCATCGACATCGACATGACGCAGCGCGATCTGGGCGGTTGGGTGCGGGACGCGAAGCGACTCGTGGAGGGCCGTTTGCCAGCGCCCGGGGGTTACCGGTTCGAGTGGACGGGGCAGTACGAATTCATGCAGGCGATGCAGCGTCGGATTGGCCTGATCATCCCGCTGACGCTGGCCTTGATCATCGCCCTGTTGTTCCTTGCCCTGCGCGGCTGGATGCAGACTTGGCTGGTGCTCCTGAGCGTGCCGTTCGCCGTGGCCGGCAGCATCTGGCTGCTCTACGCCATGCAGTACAACCTCTCCACGGCGGTGTGGGTAGGCCTGATCGCGGTGGCTGGAGTCGCGGCGCAGACGTCGATCGTCGTGGTCGTGTACCTGGATGCAGCGGTTGCGCGCATCGCGCGACCGGGCCTGACGCTCGAGGAGCTCGACGGGGCCGTGATCGAGGGCGCCGAGCGCGCCGTGCGACCGATGATCATGACCGTCGCCACCACCGCCTTCGGTCTCCTGCCCCTGTTGTGGGCGGGTGGCGTGGGGGCCGACTTGTCGGCTCGTACTGCGGCACCGGTGGTAGGTGGCATGGTGGGAGCGCTGCTGCTGACCTTGCTGGTTCTACCGGCTGCGTATTCGGAATGGCGACGCCGGCAGTGGCGGCAGGGAGCATGGCGGCCCGACCCAGCCCTTGCCTCGCTGACGTAGGCCACGGTGAGGCGGGTGACGCGCGCGCGCCGAAGCATCCGGATCAGAAGGTCGCTGCAAGAGGCATGGTCAGCATGGCTCAGCGGCAAAAGCACTGTTCACGTGCATGCGCAAACGCCCGGGCAATTGGCGTATGCCCTGGAACATGCTGTGGCGAGTGACCCTCCGCGATCGTCGCGGGGGCCACGTAAACCGAATGCCGAGCTTCCCCTGCTCGGAACCCGTGAATCCGTCGCGGCAAGATGCACTCCAGTATGCTTCGCCATGAAGTTTGACTCTGCACCCGGAGCAGCAGGCTTACTTGCCTCGCGGTGCGATGAAGATCGGCGAGCGCTGCAGTCGCATTCCCGGTACGTCAGGTGCGTCGTGCGTTGCACCGTCTGGTCACCGCCTTTCCCGGGCCACGGGGCGCAGGGGCGCTACCCGATCTAGGCAGCGCTTTCGAAGGAGCACACATGAACAAGCAGAACCAGGCAGGCGCCAGCGGCGGCAGCCACGACCGCGGGCCAACCAAAGCAACGGCTGCGATGGCCACGGTGCGAGACCCCGTCTGCGGCATGACCGTCGATCCAGCCGCTGCCAAGGGTGGCTCGGCAGCCCATG
>JAZKHR010000048.1:0-17841 GCA_040385305.1 Pseudomonadota bacterium | reverse complement strand
ACGGTGCTCGACGTCCGTCACTGGACGGACGCGTACTTCAGCTTCACCACCACCCGAGATGACGGCTTCCGCTTCGAGAACGGCCAGTTCGTCATGATCGGGCTGGACGTCGCCCAGGCGGACGGCGCGCGCAAGCCGTTGATGCGCGCCTACTCCATCGCCAGCGCAAACTGGGAAGAGCAGCTGGAGTTCTTCAGCATCAAGGTCCAGGACGGGCCATTGACCTCGCGCCTGCAGCACATCCAACCGGGCGACTCGATCCTCATCGGTCGCAAGCCCACCGGCACACTGCTGATCTCGGACCTGCATCCCGGGCGCAACCTGTACCTGCTCGGCACCGGCACGGGACTGGCCCCTTGGCTGGGCGTGATCAAGGACCCGGAGACGTACGAGCGGTTCGAGCGGGTGATCCTGTGCCACGGAGTGCGCAGCGCGCCGGACCTGGCTTATCGCGACTACATCGAGCGCGAATTGCCGCACCACGAATTCCTCGGCGAGGTGATCCGCCAGAAGTTGCTGTATTACCCGGCGGTGTCGCGCGAAGACTTCCAGCAGGTGGGCCAGGACCATCGCGGCCGCATCACCGACCAGCTCGCCTCCGGCCACATCCCTCGCGTACTGGGACTCGAGCCGCTGGATGCCCAGCACGACAGGGCCATGATCTGCGGCAGCCCGCAGATGCTCACGGATTTCCGGGCCATCCTGGACGCGCGGGGCTTCAGCGCATCACCGCGGATCGGCAACCCCGGCCAATATGTGTTCGAGCGCGCCTTCGTCGAAAAGTAACCCGGCCTGCTCAACTCATGCCGTGGCGCAACCACACGGTGGCATCCGCCTCGTTGCCGAACACGCGCGCATCGAAGCCCTGTTCGCGGGCGAGGATCTCGCCGAACTCGACCTCGGGGATCTGCTGCGCGTGGGCTTCCACGTAGGCGACCCGCACGTTCTCGAAGCCCTGCCCGATCATCGCCTGCACGAATTCCGCGATCTGCTCCGGCGGCGGCGGCTCGCCTTCCATGTCGTCCACCACCAGCAACGCCCGCGGGGGGTCGCGTCGTACTTCCTCGGCCAGGGCCATCCAGTAGGCGAGCGTAGTGTCCAGGGAACCGTTGACGCCGCTTACGTGCGCGCGCAGCAGGCTACCCTGCCGGCGATAGTCGATCCGGAACGACGCGGGCGCGTTCATTGACTGGCCAGCGCTGCCTCGATGTCGCCCACCAGCGAGGCTGGCTCCGCGGTGGGGGCGTACCGCTTGATCACCTGGCCGTCGCGTCCGACCAGGAACTTGGTGAAGTTCCACTTGATGGCATCGAAGCCGAGCAGGCCGCCTTTTTCGTCCTTGAGCCATTTCCACAGCGGATGCGCGTTGCCACCGTTGACCTCGACCTTGGCGAACATCGGAAAACCGACGTCGTAGGTCAACGAGCAGAAGTTGCGGATCTCGTCGGCATTCCCGGGCTCCTGGTGGCCGAACTGGTCGCAAGGAAACCCCAGTACCACCAACCCGCGCGGACCGTACTCGCGCCACAAGGCCTCGAGCCCGGCGTACTGCGGGGTAAACCCGCATTTGCTGGCCACGTTGACGATCAGCATGACCTTGCCGCGGTAATCCGAGAGGGATTTCGAGGCGCCGTCGAGGGTGGCGGCTTCGAACTCGTAGGCGGTACTCATTCATCGACTCCCGTTGAATTCAGTCCCGGAGCCCGATGCGGGCTCGGCAGCCTAGTTCAACAGAGAACGGAAACCAGTGCCACGGGCGGCAACGGAGGGCGCGCGATGCCGCTCCGGTCACGCCTTGCCGGGCTCGGACACTTCGCGGACCACCTGCGCCGTGGCCTCATCCTTGCCGGCAAGCGACAGGTCGGCGATAGCGGCAATGCCCGCGAGCTTGCCATCGGCATCCACCACCAGCAGGCGGCGGACCTTCTCGGCCTCCATCAGGCACACGGCGTCGCGCAGGCTGCTGTCGACCGCCACGGAATGCACCGGGCTGGTCATCGCATCGCAGGCGCAGGCGCTCGCCACGTCCTTGCCGCGGGCGACGATGCGCACCGCGATGTCGCGGTCAGTGACCGTACCAACCGGCTTGCCGTCATCGTCCACCACCGGGATCATCCCGCAGTCGTTGTCGACCATCATCTTCGCCACCGCCTGCAGCGGCGTGTCCTGCTGGCAGCAGCAGGGGTTGGCGGTCATTACGCTGTTGATATCGGCCATGGGGGGTGCCTCGGTGCGGTGGGGGTAGCACCACTATTCAATGGCCGGAGTGGCGGGCGTGTGAACCGCCATGCCATTCGTCACGCGCCGGGCGGCGCCTTCTGGGCTAGCCTTGGAGGTCTACTGCCAACCTCCGACGAGGAACCATGAAGCACCCCATTGCCTGCGCGCTCGCCATCGCCATCGCCACATCCCTCTCTGCGTGCGCCACGGCGCCCGCCACCAACGCTTCCGCGGAGGCACCGATGCCCGCCATCGCCTACAGCGGTCCGTTTGCCGCGCCCAGCACCCTTGACCTCAACTATCCGCAGTTCGACCGGATCCAGGACAGTGACTTCGCCCCGGCCTTTGACGCGGGCATGGCCCAGCAGTTGCGGGAAATCGCCGCGATTGCCAACAACCCCGAGTCGCCGACCTTCGAGAACACCGTGGTCGCGATGGAGAAGACCGGCCTGCTGCTGGACCGCGCCACCGGCGTATTCTTCAACCTCGTGGGCACCGACAAGAACGACGCCCGTGACAAGCTGCAGTCCGACTACGCACCGAAGTTCTCCGCCCACCGCGATGCGATCACGCTGAACCCGGTGCTGTTCGCGCGGCTCAAGGCGCTGTATGACACGCGCGCAAGCCTGGGCCTGGACCCGGCGGACCTGCGCCTGCTCGAGAAGCGCTACACGGACTTCGTACGGGGTGGCGCGGCGCTGACCGATGCGCAGAAGGTGCGCATCCGCGAGATCAACACCGAAATGTCCAAGCTCGGTACCCAGTTCTCCCAGAACGTACTGGCCGAGGTCAATGCCTCGGCGATCGTGGTGGAGACCCGCGCCGAGCTGGCCGGGATGAGCGACGAGCAGATCGCGGGTGCCGCCGAGGCCGCCAAGGCGCGTGGCATGGAAGGCAAGTACGTGATCGCGCTGCTGAACACCACCGGCCAGCCGGCCGAGGCGCAGCTCGAGAACCGCGCCTTGCGCGAACGCCTGCACAAGGCGTCGGTGTCGCGCGGCAGCCGCGGCGGGCAGTACGACAACACCGGCATCGTCTCCAGGGTGCTGAAGCTGCGCGCCGAGCGCGCCAGGCTGATGGGGTACGACACCTCCGCGAACTTCGTGCTGGCCGACGAAACCGCGGCCAACCAGGACAATGTCAACCGCATGCTGCGCCAGCTCGCCCCCGCGGCCGTCGGCAATGCCAAGCGGGAGGCGGCCGACCTGCAGGCCATGATCGACAAGGAACAGAAGGCCAAGCGCCAGCCGACCTTCAAGCTGGAACCGTGGGACTGGGCGTTCTACAGCGAGAAGGTCCGCCAGGAGCGCTACAGCTTCGACGAATCGCAGCTCAAGCCGTACCTCGAGATGAAGAACGTACTGGAGAACGGCGTGTTCTTCGCCGCAACCCAGCTGTACGGGATCACCTTCAAGGAACGCACCGACCTGCCGAAGTACCACCCGGACACGTGGATCTACGAGGTGTTCGACAAGGATGGCGAGCGCCTGTCGATCTTCATCTTCGATCCGTATGCACGCGCATCAAAACGTGGTGGTGCGTGGATGAACACCTACGTCGGCCAGTCCATGCTCAGCGGCGAGAAGCCGGTGGTGGCCAACCACCTGAACATCCCCAAGCCGTCCGCGGGCAAGCCCACGCTGATGACGTGGGATGAAGTCACCACCACCTTCCATGAATTCGGCCACGCGCTGCACGGGTTCTTCTCGGACGTGCGCTACCCGTACTTCACCATGAACGTGCCGCGCGACTTCGTCGAGTATCCATCGCAGGTCAACGAGATGTGGGCCGACTGGCCGTCGGTGCTGGCCAACTACGCCAAGCACTACCAGACCGGCGCACCGATGCCGAAGGCATTGCTGGACAAGGTCGTGGCGGCGTCGAAGTTCAACCAGGGCTTCGCCACCACCGAATACCTGGGCGCCGCGATGCTGGACCAGCGCTGGCACCAGGTACCGCTGGAACAACTGCCGGAAGCCGGTGGCGTGATGGCGTTCGAAGCCGCCGCACTGAAGGCCGATGGCATCGACTACGCGCCGGTCCCGCCGCGCTACAAGACGCCGTACTTCAGCCACATCATGGGCGGCTACGCAGCCGGCTACTACGCCTACATCTGGTCCGAAGTGCTGGACGCCAACACCACCGAGTGGCTCAGGCGCAACGGCGGGCTGACCCGCGCTAACGGCGACCGCATGCGCCAGTACATCCTGGCCCCGGGCGGCGAGATCGAAGCGGGCAAGCTGTTCCCGAACTTCGCCGGCTACGAGGCCAAGATCGAACCGCTGCTGCAGAAGCGTGGCCTGACCACGAAGTAATCGCACACGCGAACGCGATGCGAAAACGCCGCCGCTTGGCGGCGTTTTCGTAACCAAATCCGCAGAAACTCAACCATGCAGGCCCAATGGGTCCGCCATGGGCTGCGACCCCGCTGCCCGCGCACACCTCGAGGCAGGCATACCGGGATCGCGCAGCAGGGCAGTGCGCGCGGCGTGTTCGTCTTGCATTGGCAAACCCGGCAACGCGCGGAACTCGCCTCCGACCAGACTCGCGACCGCCACGCCGTCGCGCAGCAGGAGGCGAGCGCCCGGTTGGCGCGGCACTTTGTCGCCTGCCAGCAAGCTGCCCGCCAGGTTCAGCGGATCGCTCGCGGACACGGCAACCATTGCTCCGTCATGCGGCCGCTTGCGAATGGCGCGCAGGCTGGCCACCGCGTCCGGCAGCGCGAACTGCGGTCCCACCATGCCGGACAGGAAGCGGCCACCGCGGATGTCGCCACGCGCCTCCAGCCGCTGGTATTCCCGCAGCAGCTCGCGCCATGGCGGCAGCCACGCTGCTTCGCGCTCCAGCAGGCGCCAGCAGACCACGCCATAGCGGCGCAGCAACACGCGGGCCACATGCTCGATGGCGTCCTGGCCGTCGTGTCCGCCCGTGCGCTGAGTCGGCAACGCCCGCTTTGCATCGCCGCCCAGCGCGAATGGCGTGGGCTCATGATCTCCGACGGAATCACAGGCAACCACACGCCGGGTCAGGCTCCAGCGCCCGGCATCGGATATTCCGCTCAGCGATGCGCGCCGACCGCGCCGTCCGAACGCCGCAGGCTTCTTTGCCGCCGGCAACAGCAGTGCACGCAATCCGGAAAAGCTGTCGCAACTGACCTGCCCCCGCGCAACCAGCTCTGCCAGCGCGTCCTCCAGTTCGGTTTCCAGCAGCTGCGCTGCGTCGACCAGTTCATCAAAGAACAGGGCGCCGTGCTCGCACAGGCAGGCCTGCACCTTGGCTGCGCGCGATGACAACGCCGATTCCTCGCCGACCTGCTGGCGCGTGGCCAGGCGCGTCCACCGTGGCAGTTCGCGCCGCGGCAACAGCACGATGGGCGCGGCGCGCACCAGCGTTGCCCCGCCCTCGCCTGCCGCGCGCAGGCGCGCCCAGGCCACCCGCCCGGCGCCGCACAGGTCGTCCAGCCAGGCGATCGAATAATCCTTGACCCGCGCCGGCAGCAACTCGCTTTCCCACGCGCCGGCCGCGGCCTCGAACCCCTCCAGCTGCGCGAGCACGCCCGCCAGGGCCTCCGGCCCGCTGACCCGCGCCTGCGGGGACACGCGCTGCCAATCGCACAGGAAACGCACGTAATCGCGAACGTCGACCGGCTCGATTTCGCGCCGCAGCCTGCCAAGGGTGTTGCGATGGATGCGCGCCAGCAAATGGCGCTCGCACCACTCGTCATCGCTGGCGCCGGGCGTGAACCGCCCGCGCATCACGAAGCCTTCCTGCTCCAGCGCCAGCAGTGCGAGTTCGACATCGTCATCGGGGGCGTGCAGGGCTTCTGCAACGCGCGATGCGGGCACAACACCCATGCCGCCCAAGCGTGCGCGGACCAATTCGCGCATCGCGTCCTCGCGCGTGCATGGCTGCGCATAGGCGGGCGGCGCATTGATCGGCGGCTGCAATGCGGCATGCGGATGCAATGCCAGCAGCTGCATCAGCCGCTCGGCGGCGACCCACAGCACCCAGCCATCCGCCTGCACGGCCGTGGCTCGACGGTTCGCGGCCAGTGACTGCAGCAGCGGAAGCCAATCCTCGGCCTCCGCTTCGCCCTCAGTCACCAGGCCAAGGTGCATCAGCGCCTCGTGCATTTCGTCTGCGTCGCGCGGTTGCGGCCAGGCATCCTCGCGCACACCGTCGATGGCATCGGTATCCAGCGTGCCCAGGTCCTCCACCTGTCCCGCCGGCCCCAGGCCGCGCTGCTGCACGGCGCGGCTGCGGCGTTCTTCCAGCGGCGCATCGTCCAGGAACGCGTACGGCCGCGCACCCAGCACCTCGGCCGCGAATGGCGATGGGCCGGTCAGGTCGCGCGCCACCACCTCGACCTCACCTGCCTCCAGCGCACGCAACAGGTCCAGCCAGCCGTCCACGTCCATGGCTTCGCGCAGGCAGTCGTGCAGGGTCTGCGCCACCAGCGGATGATCCGGTACCTGGCGCTCGCCGACGATGTTCTCCAGGCACGCGACCTGATCCGGAAATACCGTGGCCATCAAATCCTCGGACTTCATGCGCTGCAGCTGCGGCGCCACCTTGTTGCCGCCGACGTAGCGCGGCAGCGCCATCGCCGTGGTCGCGTTCCAGCGGAAGCGCGCGGGGAACAGGGGCGCGTCCAGCAACGCCTGCACCAGCACCTGCTCGGCGCTGCTCGAGTGCAGGTACGACATCACCTCGATCAGCGGAAAGCTGTGACTAGTGGACAGCGACAGCACGATGGCGTCCTCGGTGGCCGCGGCCTGCAGTTCGAAGTTGAACTTGCGGCAGAAGCGTTTGCGCAGCGCCAGTCCCCACGCCTTGTTGATGCGGCTGCCGAACGGCGCATGGATGACCAGCTGGGTGCCGCCGGACTCGTCGAAGAAGCGCTCCAGCGCGATCCGCGATTGCGAGGGCAGCATGCCAAACCCGACCCACTGCGCCATCGCATATTCGGCAATCTGCTTCGCCGCCGAGTCGTCCAGCTGCAAGGTTGCCCGCAGCCAGCGTTCCAGCCCCGCCTGGCCGCCTGCTTCCAGCTGCGCCTGCAGCGATTCGCGCAGGCGCGACAGGCTGGCGGACAGTTCCATGCTGCGGCCGGGCGCCTCGCCCAGCCAGAACGGGATGCTCGGCGGCGCGCCTTCGGCATCCTGCACCCGCACCCGGCCGGATTCGACCCGCAGGATGCGGTAGCTGGTGTTGCCAAGCTGGAACACGTCGCCCGCGATCGACTCGATCGCGAAATCCTCGTTGACCGTGCCGATGTTGATGGCTTGCGGCTCCAGCAGCACTTGGTAGTCGCCGGTGTCCGGTATGGTGCCGCCGCACAGGGTTGCGGTGAGCCGGGCGCCCTTGCGGCCACGCAGCTTGTGGTTCACGGCATCGTGGTGCACGTACGCGGCGCGCTGGCCGAAACGGGTGCTGAAGCCATCGGCCAGCATCCGCACGACGTCGTCGAAGTCCTTGCGGGCAAGCGCCGCATACGGCCACGCGCGCACGACCATGGCGTACAGCGCATCCTCCGCCCATTCGGAACAGGCGAGTTCGGCCACCAGCTGCTGGGCCAGCACGTCCAGCGGCGCCGGCTGCATGACCAGCGCGTCGAGCTCGCCGCGCTGCACGCTGTCCAGCAGCGCCGCGCATTCCAGCAACTCGTCGCGCGAGGTCGGGAACAACCGGCCTTTCGGCACGCCACCGACATGGTGGCCGGAGCGACCCACGCGCTGCAGGAACGCCGCGATGGAACGCGTCGAGCCGATCTGGCAGACCAGGTCCACGTCACCGATGTCGATACCGAGCTCCAGCGAGGCAGTGGCCACCAGCACCTTCAGGTCGCCACGCTTCAACCGCTGCTCTGCATCGAGCCGCAGTTCCTTGGCCAGGCTTCCGTGGTGCGCGGCGACATGCTGCTTGCCCAGGAGCTCGCCCAGGTGGCGCGCGGCGCGCTCCGCCATGCGACGAGTGTTGACGAACACCAGCGTGGTCGAATGGGTTTCGACCAGCTGCGCCACGCGTTCGTACACCAGTTCCCATTGCGCGTCGGACATCACCGGCGCCAGCGGCACCGGCGGCAGCTCAAGGGCAAGGTCGCGCTCGCGGACGTGGCCGACGTCGACGATGGCGCAATCGGAATGGGCGGTGCCGGTCAGGAATTGCGCCACCGCCTCGATCGGTTTCTGGGTAGCGGACAGGCCGACCCGCGTCGCCCGCCGTCCGGTCAACGCGTCCAACCGCTCCAGCGACAACGACAGATGGCTGCCGCGCTTGCTCTGCACCAGTGCGTGGATTTCATCCAGGATCACGGTGCGGACGCTGCCCAGCATCGCGCGTCCGGACTCGGACCCCAGCAGCACGTACAGAGATTCCGGCGTGGTGACCAGGATGTGCGGCGGCCGCTTGCGCAGGGCGGCCCGCTCGGACTGCGGGGTATCGCCAGTGCGCACGGCGGTGCGGATGTCCACATCGGGCAAGCACAGCAGGGCGAGTTGCTCGCGAATGCCAGCCAGCGGCGCATCGAGGTTGATGTGGATGTCGTTGGACAGCGCCTTGAGCGGCGAGACGTAGAGCACGAGGGTGGTGTCGGGCAGGCCGTGGGCCAGGCTCTCGCGCACCAGCGCATCGATGGCGGTGAGGAACGCGGTGAGCGTCTTGCCGGAGCCGGTGGGCGCTGCCACCAGCGTGTCGCGGCCGCCGGCGATGGCGGGCCAGGCCGCGGCCTGCGCCGGGGTCGGCGCCGCGAAGCTGCCCTCGAACCAGCCCGCGACGGCAGGATGGAAGCTGGCGAGCGCGGGGTGCGCAATCATGCCGTGATTATCCGCCCGCGCCGGCTGCACGGCACCCGGCGCGGGGGTGAAATCCAACCGAATCTGGTGGCATCCGCCCTGCATGGCTGGAGCATGCCGGTGCCGGGTCTCAGCCCCTGCGACGGGGCGGGGGATCAGCCGCCGCGGAACAGCGAGCGGTATTGCGGGTCGACCACCGGCAGCAGGGTGGCAGCCGGGATATCCACGGTGCGCGTGCCGTCGGAATACGAGCCCACCTGGTACGGCGGGAACACGAAGCGCAGCGCGCGGATGCGTCCATCCGCATCCACCACCGGCTCGAACTCGGAAAAATTGCTGGCATCCGGTGCGGTGCCGTCGGCAATCGCCTTGCTGCCAGACTGCAACTGCCCGGCGTAGTCCGCCGGCGCCAGGTCATCGCCATCCAGCCGCTGCGAGAGCAAGGTCATCAGCTGCTCGCGGCTGGCATCGGAAATCGCCTGCCATCCGGCCTTGTCCGGCACCAGTGCCTCAGCGGTCAACATGCGCTTTTGCGGGGGCAGCCAGACGAAGCGCGCCACCAGCGGGTTGCCATGGGCGCCTCCGGTGTAGCTGCTGCCGTCTGCAGCCACCACCACGAGGGCGGGCGTGTCCAGCAGTCCGGTGAATTGCAGGCTGAGGTCGTACGGCGCGCTTGGCTTCACACCCTTGAGCCCCGCCACCGCCTGCATGAGTTTGCTACGCGCGGCGTTGGCGTAAGCCTGCAGCGCCTGGGCCAAGCCAGGGTGGGCGGCAGCGGATTTCGGGTAGGTGATCCCGATGATGTAGTCGGACCTGGTCTCGACCACGTCCTCCAGCGCAACCGGTGCGGCCGGAACGGTATTAGCGGCTTGCGGAGCCTGGGCTTGCGAAGACGGCGGCGCGGCATCGCGCTGGCAACCGGCCAACAGTGCGGCGGCGAGCACGCCAACGGCGATGCGGGGAATGGAATTGGTCATGGAGCGCAAATGCAATCAAGAAAGCCGTGTTGTGCGACAACGCGGAGCAGGCTAGCGAGCGGCCGTTGAAGAGTGCGTGATCCAGCCGCATTGCAAGGAAAAAAAAACCCGGCCGAGGCCGGGCTTTCTTGGCGCGAGCGCCAGGCGAATTACTCCGCCTGCACTTCGTCGGCCTGCAGGCCCTTCTGGCCCTGCACGACCTTGAAGGAGACCTTCTGGCCTTCCTGCAGGGACTTGAAGCCGGTGCCCTGGATCGAGCGGAAGTGGACGAAGACGTCCGGGCCGCTTTCCGGGGTGATGAAGCCGAAGCCCTTGGCGTCGTTGAACCACTTGACGGTACCAGTCTGACGATCCGACATGTTGTGTTACTCCTGAAACAGTGTGAAATGGTGACACGACCTGCCGGGGTTGCCGGTGCTGGGTCGCGACTGTCGAGCAAGGGGTAACGCACACGATGTAGCGGATCACATGGATCTACCGCATCGGGTCACGATGTACCGTGATCCCGCTTGAAACAGTGGGCGCACAATAACCTGTTTTCTGGCGCAAGTGTGAATGGCCGGCAATATTTTTTTCGCGCTCCGCCAGGGCGTCTGCGGCGGCCGTTGCTCACCAGTCCGCGTGATCCGGAAGCAGCCCGCGCAGCTCGGCATCGGTGAGGTTTCGCCACTGCCCAGGCTTGAGGTGGCCCAGCTTGACGTTGCCGATCCGGGCCCGCAGCAGTTGCTTCACCCGGAACCCGAAATGCGCTGCCATCAGGCGGATTTGCCGGTTCAATCCCTGCACCAGCACGATCCGGAAGCCGAACCGTGCCAGCTTGCTGGTCTTGCATGGCAGCGTGGGCTCGCCGTGGATCGGCACGCCACCCCGCGCCATCGCGCGCAGGAATTCGTCGGTCACCGGGTGGTTCACTGCGACCAGGTATTCCTTCTCCAGCTTGTGTTCGGCGCGCAGGATGCGGTTGACGATGTCGCCGTTGCTGGTCAGCAGGATCAGTCCCTCCGACTCCTTGTCCAGGCGCCCGATCGGGAAGATGCGCTGCTCGTGGTCGATCAACTCGACGATGTTGCCCTTGACGCTGGTCTCGGTGGTGCAGGTGATCCCGACCGGCTTGTTCAGCGCGATGTAGACATGCCGGCGCTGGCCCTTCGCCGCCACCCGCGGCGCCAGCGGATTACCGTCGATGCGAACCTCGTCGCCCTCGCCCACCTCCGACCCGATGCGCGCGCGGATCCCGTTGACCGTGATCCGGCCTTCCGCGATCAGGCGGTCAGCCTCGCGGCGGGAGCAGTGGCCGCTGTCGGCGATGTGTCGGTTCAGGCGCATGGCGCGCATTCTACGCGCCCGCGCTGCGCCTTCAGGCACGGAGGTCTTGGTACTCCGGGTGCTTGCGCATCCAGTCGTCGGCGTAGGAACAGCTCGGCACGACTTTCAGCCCCGCGCCGCGGGCGTGGTCCAGCGCGGCCTGCACCAGTTGGCCCGCAATCCCGCGCCCACCGATCGCGGCGGGCACGATGGTGTGGGTGATGGTCATCACGCCGTTGGCCTCTTCGTACTCGACGTACCCCTGCGTGCCGTCCACGTCCATCTTGAAACGATGCTCGGCTGCCGCGTGCTGCACATGATGCATGGTCGTGCTCCTGCTCAGTTCGCGGCAGGTTGCAGCAAGGTCTGGGTGAAATGCGTGAAGACCCGCGGCTCCAGCAGCAGGGTGAACAGCACGCCGTACGCCGCACCCCACAGGTGCGCGCTGTGGTTGACGTTGTCGCCGCCACGGCGGTCCATCCAGATGCTGTAACCCACGTAGAGCACGGCGAAGAGGATCGCGGGGATCGGCACCGGGATCGGGAAGATGATCAGCTTCGACCAGGGATCGAACAGGATGAAGGCGAACAGCACCGCCGCCACCCCGCCAGACGCGCCCAGGCTCCGATAGTTCGCATCGTTGCGATGGCGCAGGTAGGTGGGCAGGATCGCGACCACGATCGCCGACAGGTAGAACAGCACGAATCCGGGAATGCCGATCCACTCCGCGAAGATGCGCTCCACCGCGCCGCCGAACGAGTACAGGGTGATCATGTTGAACAGCAGGTGCATCCAGTCGGCGTGGATGAAACCATGCCCCAGCAGGCGGTCGTATTGCTTGCGCCGCTCCACCGCGGGCGGCCACAGGATCAGCCTGTCCATCAGCGCGCGGTCGTTGAACGCACGCCAGGACACCAGCACGGTGACGGCGACGATGACCAAGATGACCGAAAACGTCATCGACCCGCCCTCGCCACGTCACGCCACACGGTAGTTGTCCTGCATCGGATAGGTTCGCGCGTAGGCGGCAAAGGCCAGCGCCGCCACGAACGCGAACCCGGCGAAGAAGAACATCAGGAACGCCGGCTCGCTCAGCCCGGTCTGGGCAATGAATGCCTTGAAGCCATCGTTGCGCACGCCAGCATTGGTCAGCAGCACCCACAGGCTGCCGAAGGTGCTGGTCAGGTACCAGAACGCCATGATCACGCCCTTCATCGCGTGCGGCGCCTGGCTGTAGGCGAACTCCAGCGCGGTGGCGGATACCAGCACCTCGCCGAGCGTCAGCAGCAGGTACGGCAGGCTCTGCCATGCCAGCGACACCGGCGCGCCGCCATCGATCCACAGCTGCAACAGGCCGGCCACGATCCACGACACGCCCGATATCGCGATGCCCCAGCCCATTCGTTTCAGCGCGGTCACCTGGAAGCCCATCCGCCGCAAGGCCGGGTAAAGCACGATGTTGTTGAACGGGATCAGCAGCATCACCAGCAGCGGGTTCAGCGCCTGCATCTGCGCCGCTTCCTTGACCAGCCAGCTGGGCCACCACCACTGGTCGTGCGGCACCACCATGGCGTTGCCCTGGATGATCCAGGTCGAAGCCTTCTGGTCGAACAGCGACCAAAATGGCGTCACCAGCGCGAACACGATCAGGATCCGCAAGACGCCACGCACGCCATCCACGGCGATATCCGGATGCCGGCCGCGCGCGCGTTCCAGCTGCAACGATGCACCCCACCCGCCGAACGCGATCAGCACGCCCAGTGCCAGGCAGGCGGTAATCACGAAGCCGAACGAATCCGGCCACGCGGCCAGCGGCACGCCCACCGCCTTCAATGCCCACAAGGCCAACATGGCTACCGCAACGCTGATGCCGGCCCACGCGATGATCGTGCCGCCGTTGCCCTCGCCCGTCCGGCGCTCGCGCAGCGCGGTGCGCACCACGTTGAGGAAGGAATGCGGATCTGCCTTGGACGGTGGCACGTTGACGTACTTGTGGCGGCCCAGCCAGAAGATGAAGGTGGCGATCAGCATCAGCACGCCCGGCACGCCGAACGCCACCGCGGGCCCGTAGTTGCGCAACAGCAACGGCGCGAACAGCGAGGCGAAGAACGAGCCGAAGTTGATGATCCAGTAGAACGCGTCGAAGACCAGCTTGGCCTTGTCCTTGTTGGTCTGGTCGAACTGGTCGCCGCAGAAGCTGACCACGAGGGGCTTGATGCCGCCACTGCCCAGCGCGATCAGGAACAGGCCGGTGTAGAAGCCCTTGGCGCTGTCCTCGAACATGGCGAGGCACGCATGGCCAGCGCAGTAGATCAGCGAGAACCAGAGGACAGTGTTGTACTTGCCGAAGTAACGGTCGGACAGCCACCCACCCAGCAGCGGGAAGAAGTACACGCCGATCACGAAGGTGTGGAAGATGTCCTTGGCGGCTCCTTCGCGGTCCGGGCCCTGCGGCAGGTAGCCCAGCAGGATGGAACTGATCAGGAACGGCACCAGGATGTTGCGCATCCCGTAGAAGCTGAAGCGCTCGCAGGCTTCGTTGCCGATGATGTAGGGGATCTGCCGGGGCAGGCGACCGTTCGGGTCTGCGACGGTGGGTTGGCTCATGCGTCGGTCTTCGCTGGCGTTGGTGGAAGGGTGTGTCGTGGAAGCCTAACCGATCCGGTCCTCAGGCCCATTCGGTCAGCCCCTCGCGCTGGTACAGGGTAGTGAACGACGGCAGCGCCTTCATTCGCCGTGCCAGCCCCGCCAGGTGCGGCCACTCGGTGGCCGGCTTCGGCATGTTGCGCGACCAGCGCATCAGCATGACCAGGTAGAAGTCGGCGGCGCTCAAGCTGTCACCCAGCAAGTGGGGACCATGGGCAGCCAGGTGGTCGTCGATGCGCTGCCACTGCGCCTCGATGCGCGGGGCGCACTCTGCCAGTACCGCATCGCGCCGCGCCTCGCCGGCCGGCTCGCCGGGATACCACCACTGCCGGAACAGCGGCTGCACCATGTTGGCGAGGTTGAACATCCACTGCAGGTAGTCAGCCCGGCGCGGGTCGTCGAATGCGGGCGCAAGCCCGGACTGCGGGTAGCGCTCGGCCAGCAGCATCGCGAGCGCCGCCGCTTCGTACTGCGGTTTGGCGTCGATGACAAGGGTGGGCACAACGCCATTCGGATTCAGGGCCAGGTACTCGGGCGATTTCTGTGCTTTCGCCGCGGTATCCACCAGCTGCAGGTCGTGCGGAGCCTCCAGCTCGATCAGCAGCCAATGCACCAGCAGGCTGGCGGCACCCGGCGCGTAGTACAGGATCATGGACATGCATGGCTCCGAGGGAAGGCGATACGCCAATCTTCGCATGCGCCATCGCACCGGCCCGCCGGCGCAGTGTCAACGGCGCGCTACCATCGGCCCAACGCCATGGAGATTGCCGATGCACCCGTTGTCCAAGCATGTGTTGCCGATCATTGCCCTGCTCGCCTGCTCGCTGGACGCGGTCGCGGCCGAACCACCGCTGTCCACCGTGGCCGAACGCTCCGCTTTTCAGCAGACCGGTCGCTACGACGAGGTCATTGCGCTGTGCGCCGGTTTCGCCAAGGCGTATCCGAAGGCGGTGCGCTGCTTCGATTTCGGCACCAGCCCGCAAGGCCGGCCGATGAAGGCGATGGCGGTGTCGACCAGCGGCGCCCTCGACCCGCGCACGGCGAAGTCGCGCGGCCTGCCGGTGGTGCTCGCCCAGGGCGGCATCCATGCGGGCGAGATCGACGGCAAGGACGCGGGCTTCCGGCTCCTGCGCAACCTGCTGGAAGAAGAGGCGGATCCCGGCTTGCTGGGCAAGATGGTGTTCCTGTTCGTCCCCGTGTTCAACGTGGACGGGCACGAGAATTTCCGTGCGTGGAACCGTCCCAACCAGCGCGGCCCGGAACAAATGGGCTTCCGCGTGACCGCGCAGCGCTACAACCTCAACCGGGACTACGTGAAAGCCGATGCGCCGGAAATGCGCGCGATGCTGGAACTGGTCAACGCCTGGGACCCGCTGGTCATGCTGGACCTGCACGTGACCGATGGCGCCAAGTTCCAGCACGACATCTCGATCACCGGCGAGCCCACCAATTCGGGTGACGAAGGCCTGCGCGAAGCCGGCAACGCGCTGAACGACGGGATCATCGCCAGGCTATCCGCGCAGGGGTCCAATCCGGTCGCGTTCTACCCGAGCTTCGTCAGCGACGACGATCCGGCGTCCGGCTTCGAGCACGGCGTCAGCACCCCGCGCTTCTCCACCGGCTATTTCCCGCTGCGCAACCGCATCGCCATCCTGGTCGAAACCCATTCCTGGCGTACCTATCCGGAACGCGTGCAGGCCACCTACAACACCGTGCTCAATGCGCTGCAACTAACCGCCACCAACGCCAGGCGCTGGCAGGCGCTGGCCCGCGAGGCCGACCGCCGTGCGGCGGCGCTGGGCGGAAAGCCGGTCACGCTGGACTACAAGGCCACCGACAGGGTGCGCAGCATCGATTTCCTCGGCTATGCGTACACGCGCACGCCCTCGGAGATTTCCGGCGCGCTGATGACCCGCTATGACGAAGCCACCCCGCAGGTCTGGAAGATCCCGCTGCGCGACGAGATCGTGCCGAACACGACGATCATCGCGCCCAAGGGCGGCTACATCGTGCCTGCGGAACATGCCACCACGGTGTCGCGACAGTTGCTGGTGCACGGCATCGACTACACGATCCTGGCCGCGCCCGTGCGCGGCGTTGCCACCCAGGCCTTCCGGGCAGACAACGTCCAGTTCTCGCCGGGGTCGACGGAGGGCCACCAGAGGGTGGCGCTTGCCGGCGCCTGGACGCCGAGGACCAGCGACCTTGCGGTGGGTGCGCTGTTCGTGCCGATCGCGCAGGCGAAGGCCCGCCTCCTGGTGGCCATGCTGGAACCGCAGTCGGGCGATTCGATGGCCGCGTGGGGCGATTTCAACAACGCCTTCGAGCGCAAGGAGTACATGGAAGATTACGTCGCCGAGGAACAGGCGCGCCTGATGCTGGCCCGCGATCCCGCGTTGAAGGCCGAATTCGAACAACGCCTGCGCAATGACCCCGCGTTCGCCGCCAGCCCGAACGCGCGCCTTGAGTTTTTTTACCGCCGCCACCCGGCGTGGGACGCGGATACCAACCGCTATCCGGTGCTCCGGATCGACCACGTGCCGTGAGCATCCGGCAGCGTCGGATCCTCCGCTACTTGCCTGCAGGGGAGGCTTGCATGACGCTGGCGCCGGAGCCATCCTGCGGCCTGGGCCTCGAAACTGCAGGGGAAGCCGCATGCCAGACACGGACCGTCGCACCACGCTCGCGCGGCCCAGCCGCGAACTCCGCACCGACCTCAACGCCGCGCAGCTGGAAACGCTGACGGATCTCGAGCGATTCGGCTGGCAGCTGAAATTCGTGCGCAGGCCGATTTTCCAGCCGTCCATTCCCGTCGTGTTCGATTCCGATCGCAAGACATACGCGGTGCTGGAATCGGATGGCAGCCTGAACGAGCATCCGCCGTTCGACATCCGCGGCGACTGACCGGTGCGCCGCTGGTGGCCGTGGTTGCTGCTCGCCGTGCTGTGCGCAGGTGCGTGGCTCCTGGGAACGTCTCAAAGCGTCCCCTCGCCTGGCATGGCGCCATCGGCCGGGACCGGGACGCCGGCGGCGCAGGCAGACGCGCCGCATTCCCGGCCGGCAACAGCGCCGCAACCCACCGCATTGCCCGGTTTCCTACCGCCCGAGGCCTTCGACACCATTGCCCTGGTCCAGCGCGGCGGCCCGTTCGCGCATCGGCAGGATGGCGGCGTGTTCGGCAACCGCGAAGGGCGCCTGCCGCGCCAGCCGCGCGGTTGGTATCGCGAATACACGGTGGACACGCCCGGGCTCCAGCATCGCGGCGCTCGGCGCATCGTCACCGGCGGCGCACCACCATCGGAATGGTTCTACACCGACGACCACTACGACAGCTTCCGCCGCTTCGACGTTCCGGGCGCGGCGCGATGAAGGTGCGCGCATGAGCGAGTCTGGTTTCGAACTGGGCCTGGACGATGCCGCCCGCGCCGGCGTGTACTTCGTCACCGGGGACGATGTCCTCACGCTGGACATGGCAGCCCGCGACGCGGGCCTGCTGGCCAGGCACATCGACCTGCGCGCCTGCGACGGTAAGCCCACCCTGATGCTGCGCCTGGCTACCGCGCTGGACTTTCCCGCCGGCAGCGGCCGCAACTGGGACGCGCTCGGCGACCGCCTGCGCGACCTGTCCTGGCTTCCCGCCACAGGCTACGTGCTGCTGTTCGACGATGCCGCCGACCTTCGCGACGGCGACGAAGCCAGCTTCGATACCCTGCTCGACCTGCTCGATGAGGTCGTGCACGACTGGGCGGCGAGGAACGTCCCGTTCTGGGCGTTCCTGGCCTTGCCGGAGACTGACTTCGCACCAGAGTGAGGCGCATCGCCAGCGTGCACTGGCGGTCACCGACCCGATGAAGCCAGCAAAAAAAAACCCGCCATCGGCGGGTTTTTCAAGTGGTGCC
>JAZKHR010000047.1:0-14871 GCA_040385305.1 Pseudomonadota bacterium | reverse complement strand
TGGGGCGGTAGCTCAGCTGGGAGAGCGCCACGTTCGCATCGTGGAGGTCAGGGGTTCGATCCCCCTCCGCTCCACCAACAGGTGGATCGAGCAAGTCCAACGAAGGCCGTGACTCCCAACAAGACGGGGGTTACGGCTTTTTTTGTGTCCCCAGGTTCGACCCTGCGCCTTGCCGGCCGCTGTGGATGGCTCCCTACCCCGGCCAGCGCTGGTGCAGCTCGTCGATGTACAGCACATGCGAGTGCGCACCATCGGCCTGGCCACCATGCTCCTGCCAGTGCGGATGACCTGACGGAAGGTCATCGTGCCGGTGTCGCACTTCCCCAGCGTCATTGGCCGGCCAGGCCGCCAGCATGGCGATGAGGCCGATGATGGCCAGCAGGGTCAGCGCGATCAGCGCACTCCCCTGGCCGTGCCGCGAGCCCAGCCAACCGGCCAGCGGATAGGCCAGCAACCAGCAGACATGCGATAGCGAGAACTGGGCGGCAAAGAGGAAGGGCAAGTCCTCGGCACTCGCGGAACGGCGCAGCAGCCGCCCTCCGGGCGTGACCAGACCGGCGTAGGCCATGCCCATGATCCCCCACAGCACCAGCAGAAGCGGCAGCGTCACCACACCACCCTGCTGCCACGCCACGCTGCCTGCCGCCAGCGCCGACACCATGATCCCCGCTGCAGCCAACATGAGGCGACGGTCGGGCCAGCGGTCAAGGAGCCGGGGAATCGCCAGCGCGACCAGCATCGAACCGGAGCCGAACGCAGCCAGGGCCCACGCCACTTCGCGGTCTGCGCCGCCCAGCGCGCTGCGCACGATGACCACCGTGTTGACGAAGACCATGGCCCCGCCCGCGGCTGCAACCAGGTTGGTAGCCAGCAGCCCGCGCAGGCGTGGCGTCTGCAGGTAGATGCGCATGCCGCGCATGGCACGCTCGAATGGCCGCCCTGCAGCCGCAGTGGTTGCGGCGGGAAACGTGGCACCCATCACCAGCAGCGCCGACAGGACGAAACCGACGGACGTCCCGATGAACAAGTCATGGAAGCTGATGACCGTCAGCAGCGCCGCAGCGAGCATCGGGCTCAACAGGGTTTCCAGGTCGTAGGCCAGCCGGGACAGCGACAACGCGCGGGTGTAGTCGCGCTCGTGCGGCAGGATTTCCGGGATGACCGATTGGAACAAGGGGGTGAACCCGGCCGAGGCCGACTGCAGCAGGGCAATCAACAGGTAGACCTGCCAGATTTCCGTGACGAACGGCAACGCCAGCGCCACGCCTGCGCGCACCAGGTCTAGCGCGACCAGCACCTTCTTGCGCAGGCGCCCTGGGACGACCGCGCCGGACACCGGCGCCAGCACGACATAGACCACCATCTTGATCGCCAGTGCCGTGCCCAGCACCGCGCCTGCACGCGCCCCCGCGAGGTCGTACGCGAGCAGTGCCAGCGCGACCGTGGCGAGTCCGGTCCCGATCAGGGCGACGACTTGGGCCGTGAACAGGTGGCGGAAGGCCGTGTGTCGAAGGATGGCGATCATGGGCGTGCCCGGTGCGGTGTCGCTACGGCGCTGCATTTGGAAGCAGCGAAAAGTGAACGATGAAACGATCGCGTATCAGATGAGGCGCTTGATGTCCTGGTACTCCCCGCGCACACGGACGACAACGGTCACCGGGGCATCACCGCGATTGCGCCAGAACCAGCCGTGATTGCCGTCGAACGCGGCAACCAGCACGCCGTCGTCGGCCGCCACGCTGCGACCTTTTTCGTAACTGATCGACTGCCCGCCACCATCGCCATGCGTATCGAAATTGACCGTGCCGCCCTGCACGGCCCAGCTGAATTCCGCCTTCGCGCCGGCCTTCATGACGAGCTTGATTTCCGCCCCCACGCCAGGTTGGAGGACGACTCGCATCTCGTCCTTCCAAGCCTGCGCAGCGGTCGCTTCATCCTGCGCTGCACCCACGCTCGCGGCCGCAGCGCTGGCAACAGGCACGGGTAGAGGTTTGGAGGCAGCGACGCGGCTGTCCGGGTTGGCGACGGCCGGCACGTCCGCGGCGGCTTCCCTGGCGAGCTGGGCCTTGATCTCGCCCATCCGGGTCAGGCCCAGCATGCGGCCGATGCCGGTGGGATCGATCGCGTACTCGGCCGGCAGCACGACGGTGACCAGCAGGGCACCTGCGACCGCAAGCGCAATCAAGGTGGAGCGCAGCAGCTTGCGCGCAGACGGCAGCTCCGCGGCATCAGGAATGGTGTTGTTGTACATGGGTTGCTCCAGGACGTCAGGAAACGGAATAGCCGGTGAGCTGGTAGCCGACCAGCACGAAGCCGGCGCACATCAGGCCCACGTTGGCGGTGTAGGCATGGCGGCGGAAACTGGTGGTCCGCCCCCAGAAGCCCATCACGATCAGGATCGCGCCGAGCGCCAGCAGTTGCCCGATCTCCACGCCGACATTGAAGGCCAGCAGGTTGGGCACCAGCCCATCGGGCGAAATGTTGTAGTCGATGATCTTGCTCGACAGTCCGAAGCCGTGGCAAAAGCCGAAGATCAGCGTGGCCGCCTTGGTATTGGGCTGGACGCCAAACCAGCGCTGGAACGCGCCCAGGTTATCCATCGCCTTGTAGACCACCGACAGGCCGATGATGGCGTCGATCAGGTAGCTGTTGATGCCGATGTCGAAGTACACGCCGAGCAGCATCGTCGTCGAATGCC
Organism: Pseudomonadota bacterium; assembly: GCA_040385305.1. Lineage (GTDB taxonomy): Bacteria > Pseudomonadota > Gammaproteobacteria > Xanthomonadales > Xanthomonadaceae > Thermomonas. Next base: position 12,173 of record JAZKHR010000047.1, on the reverse strand, counting down.
CGATGGCGAACAGGGTCACGTACAACGCGATGTCCTTCATCCGGTACAGGAAGAAGATGACGCCCAGCAGGAACAGGATGTGGTCGTAGCCGGTGGCCATGTGCTTGGCACCCAGGTACATGAAAGGAATCAGGTGGACTCCGGAGATCTCCTGGATGTAGCCCTTGTCGCCCTCCGCTACCGCGTGGGCCAGCACATCCCCGGCCGCGGCCAACAGCAGCACGGCCAACATCAACAGGAATTTGGGTCGGTCGGGTGACGATGCGCCCCACAGGGCGGGCATTCGCGATTGGAGACGATCTGGCATTCGGGGATTACCTCGTGAGAATGACTTGGCAGGGCTGCGACATCAGCGGCTTGCCTCCGTGGTCGCAGTGCCTTCAGCCCGGAGTCCTTGTGGTTCCCGGCGGTGCATCAGCCGGTAGAGCGCGGGAAGCACCAGCAGCGTGAGCAACGTGGACGAGATGATCCCGCCGATCACCACGGTTGCGAGCGGCCGCTGCACTTCCGCACCCGTCCCCACGTTGAGCGCCATCGGCACGAATCCGAGACTGGCCACCAGTGCGGTCATCAGCACCGGGCGCAGGCGTGTCAACGCACCTTCGACGACGGCATCGTGCAACGGGCTGCCCTGCTCGCGCAGGTGGCGGATGAAGGTGATCATGACCAGGCCATTGAGCACCGCCACGCCGGACAGCGCGATGAAGCCGACGCCTGCAGAGATCGAGAACGGTATCCCGCGCAGCCACAGTGCGAACACGCCGCCGGTCAGCGCCAGCGGCACTCCGCTGAACACGATCGCCGCATCCTTCGCGGATCCGAACGCCATGAACAACAAGCCGAAGATCATCACCAGCACGACCGGCACCACCAGGCTCAGGCGTCGGCTCGCCGAGATGAGCTGCTCGAACGTGCCTCCGTATTCGACCCAGGTGCCTGCCGGCAGTTCGACCTGGTCCGCGACCTTGGCCCGCAACTCCTCGACGAAAGATCCGAGGTCGCGGCCGCGTACGTTGGCCGTCACCACGACGCGCCGCTTGCCGTTCTCGCGGCTGATCTGATTGGGCCCGAGCTCGACCGCGATGGCCGCCACCGCGCTCAGCGGCACCACGCCGGGCAAGTGCTCGGTCGACGCCTCGTCGGGACTGCCAAAGCCCGTCGGCAAGGCGATTGGCAGCGAGGCCAGCGCCTTGGGATCCTGCCGCTGCGTCTCGGGCAGGCGCACCACGATGTCGAAGCGGCGGTCGCCATCGAAAAGCTGTCCGGCATTGGCCCCACCCATGGCCGCTGCCACCGTCTCCTGGATATCCGCGACCGACAGTCCGTAACGCGCGAGCGCCGCGCGATCCGGCGTGATCACCATCAGCGGCAAGCCGGTCACCTGCTCCAGCTTGACGTCTGCGGCTCCCGGGATGCTGCCGGCAAGCGCCTCGATCTGCTCACCCACGCCGGATAGCTCCTCCAGGACGTCGCCGAACACCTTGACCGCCACTTCGGCACGCACTCCGGCGATCAGCTCGTTCATGCGCATCTGCACCGGCTGGGTGAACTCGTAGTTGTTGCCGGGAATGGCGCGCACGGCGCTCTCGAGTTCGGCCACGAAGGTGGCGGTCGGCTTGCGTGGGTCCGGCCAGTCCTTGCGGTCCTTGAGCAGGATGAAGGTGTCCGCGACCGAGGGCGGCATCGGATCGGTCGCAACTTCCGCCGTGCCCAGCTTGCCCACCACCTTGTCGACTTCGGGGAACTCCTTGATCCGGGACTCCAGCAGCTCCTGCATGCGCACTGCCTGGGTCAGGCTGGTGCCCGGGATGCGCAGCGCGTGCAGCGCAATGTCGCCCTCGTCCAGGTTGGGGATGAACTCGGTGCCGAGCCGGGTTGCCAAAATCCCGCACAGGATCACCAGCACGCCAGCGGCTGCCACCACGACCAGGCGCAGTGCCAGCGCTTTTTCCAGCAGGGGCGCATACAGGCGATTCATGGCCCGCATGACGCGGGTTTCCTTCTCCTCCACCCTCCCGGTCACGAACTGGGCGACAGCGGCAGGCACGAAGGTCAGCGACAGCAGCATGGCTGCGGCGAGCGCCATCACCACGGTGATGGCCATCGGGTGGAAGGTCTTCCCTTCCACCCCGCTCAACGCAAAGATCGGCAGGTACACCGCCGCGATGATGAACAGGCCGAACATGCTGGGCTTGATCACCTCCGCGCTTGCGGTCGCCGCGAGGTCAAAGCGCTCCGCCCTGGTCAGCAACCGGCCCAGGCTGTGCTGGCGCTCGCCGAACCTACGCAGGCAGTTCTCCACGATGATCACCGCGCCGTCGACGATCAGGCCGAAGTCGAGTGCGCCCAGGCTCATCAGGTTTGCCGACACCCGGTTCTGGACCATGCCGGTGATCGTCATGAGCATGGCGATAGGGATCACCGCCGCCGTGATCAGGGCCGCGCGGATGTTCCCCAGCAACAGGAACAGCACCACGATCACCAGCAACGCGCCTTCCAGCAAGTTCTTCCGCACCGTCGCGATGCTGCGGTCGACCAGGCGGGTGCGGTCGTAGATGGCACGCGCGCTGACGCCGTCCGGCAGCGTGGCGTCGATCTCCTTGAGGCGGGCGGCAGAGCGGCTGGCCACTTCGCGGCTGTTCTCGCCGATCAGCATGAACACGGTGCCAAGCACGACCTCATGCCCGTCCTTGGTGGCCGCACCCGTCCTCAGTTCGGAACCGATGCCGACCTGCGCGACGTCGCTGATGCGTAGCGGCAGGCCGTCGCGCATGGCCACCACGATCTCGCGCAAGCCCGCTTCGTCGCCGACCTGCCCGGGAATGCGGATCAGGTTCTGTTCCCCGCCACGCTCGATGTAACCCGCGCCGGTGTTGGCGTTGTTGCGCTCGATGGCCCGCAGCAGGTCTTCGAGGGTGAGGCCGTACGCCACCAACCTGGCGGGGTCCGGCGTGACATGGAATTGATGGACGTTGCCGCCGATGGTATTGACCTCGGTCACGCCCTTGAGGTTGCGCAGCTGTGGACGAATCACCCAGTCCTGCAACGTGCGCAGGTCAGTGGGGGTCCACGGCTTGCCGTCCTCGCGGGTGGCGCCGGGCTCGGCCTCGACCGTGTACATGAAGATTTCGCCAAGCCCGGTCGCCACCGGGCCCAACGTGGGCTCGATCCCCTCCGGCAACTGCGAGGAGGCCGCCTGCAAGCGCTCCGCGACCTGCTGCCTGGCGAAGTAGATGTCCGTGCCGTCCTCGAACACGACCGTCACCTGCGACAGGCCATAGCGCGAGATGGACCGCGTGTATTGCAGGCGCGCCATGCCGGCCAACGCGGTTTCGACCGGGAAGGTCACGCGCTGCTCGGCTTCGAGTGGCGAGTAGCCCGGTGCCTCGGAGTTGACCTGCACCTGGACATTGGTGATGTCGGGGACCGCGTCGATCGGCAGGCGCCCGTAGCTCCAGAAGCCAAGCGCAGACACGCCCAGAACCAGCAGCAGGACCAGCCAGCGATGTGCGATCGCCGCGCGAATGATGCGTTCAAGCATGGCGATCCCCTCAGTGGTCGTGGCTGGCGCCGGACTTCTCGACGTCGGCCTTGATCAGGAAGCTCTGCTCGGCGACATAGCGCGTCCCGGGCTTGAGTCCGTCCAATACCTCGGCGAACTCCCCGTCCCGTTCCCCCAGTTCCAGCATCCGCACTTCGTACGTTTCGCCCACCTGCGCGAAGACCACGGTGAAGTCGCGGAAGCGCTGCAGGCCGGATTCCTTCACGGCCAGCGGCACCTCGCGCGCGTCGGTCGTCACTTCGGCAGCGACCATCATGCCGGGACGCCAGCGGCCGTTCGCGTTGTCGATGGTGGCGCGCGCAACGACGCTCTGTCCCGAAGCCAGCGGCAACAAGGTCTGGATCTTGCCGCCGGTCCTGCTATCGCCGGTCGCTGAGCGAATGTCGACTTCCTGGCCAACGGCGAGCCGTTCGGCATCGGGGCCAATCGCGCGCAACTCCACCCAGACCTGGGACAGGTTCGCCAGCTCCACCAGGGTATTGCTGCCCGCCACGTCGCCGACGTTTGTGGCGCGCGACAGAACCACGCCATCGAATGGCGCAACCACCGGGTAGCTGCGCATGCTCTCGTTGCCTTCCACCACGACCAGGGTCTGGCCCCGCCGCACTCGCTGGCCCTGTTGCACCGGGACGGCGCGCACGATGCCCGGGAATCGCGCCTTGATCTCGGCATGGCGGTTTTCGTCCAAGGCCACCGTGCCCATCAGGCGCACCGTGTTGCGAACCACGGCGGGGCCCGCCACCTCAACCTTCACCCCGGAGGCCAAGGCCGCCGCTGCCGGGATCGTGGTGCGGCCCTCGTGGGATGGATAGGCCCAGCGATGGGCTTTGCCTGCATGCCGCGCCGTCACCTCGACATCGAAGGAGTGCGGCTCGGTGACTTCGCCGCTGCCGGTGAGGTAGTCGTTTTCAGGTTTGAAGGTGAAGTCGTTGACCTCGCCGTCCAGGCGCTTGAGGCGGACGCTGGGTTGCACGCTGGCCGGCGGCAGCGGCTTGCCGTCGAGGTAGGGGTACAGCCGGTATTGCGGCGGGACGTTGGTTTCAAAGATGGTCACCTCGATCGCGAAATCGCCTTCACGCAGCATCCGCCCACCGTGCGGGCCGCGCTCGTACTCGCCGGAGGTCACAGCCGGCTCGCCATGGGTCTCGGTGTTGCGGGCAGGATCGCCGCCGCCACAAGCGGTCAGGAGCATGGAGAGCGACAGAGCGAATGCAAGGCGGATCATGGCGAGGCGTCCTGGGCAGCGGCGGTGAGGCGTTCGACCTCGACCAGCAGGGTGTGGTAACGGGCAAGCGCCTCTGTGGAGCGCTCGCGCAGCTCGGCAACAGTCCGCTGCGACTGCGCAAGCGTGAGATAGGAAAAGTTGCCGGCCTCGAAACCACGCCGGTTGAACGCCACCGCCTGTTCGGCCTTCGGGATCATGGTGTCGCGCAGCGTCTCGGCTTCCAGGCGCGCATGCCCCAGCTCCTGGTAGCGCGCGAACAGCTCCTGGTGCCGTTCGTACCGCGTCGCATCGCGTCGTGCTTCGAGCGCGGCAAGCTGGGCATCGGCTTCGGCGACCGAAAAGCCCGAACGCTTGCGGTTGCCCAAGGGCATCTGCACCGACATGACCAGACCCTGGTCGTCCAGCGCTTCAAGCCGACGGACACCCACGTTGACGGTGATGTCAGGCTTGGCGGCGGCAAGGGCGACGCGGCGACGCGCCTCGATGGTGCGCGCCTCGAACATGCTGGCGCGCTGTTCGGGTGTCGTGGGCAAGCGGTCAGAGAGCGCCTGGAATGTTTCGACCGGGGGAAGTGAGTCGAACTCCCCCACGGCCTCCCCGAAGTCGGGCTGGAACGACCCCCAGCTCGACGCAAGGCTGGTGCGGGCACTGGCCAGTTCGTGCTCGGCGTGCTCGCGCTTCAGCTCTGCATCTTCCACCGCGATCTCCGCGGCCCGCAGGTCGGACTCCGGATTCCGCGCGGCCGCCACCCACGAAGCCACTTCCCGGCGCGTGCGCTCCGCCTGCTTGACCCCTTGCTGGGCGTAGGCCAGCCGACGCTGGTCGGCGACGACTTCGATGAAGCGTGCGGCGGTGCGGCTCGCTACCGCAACGCGCGTCGCCTCGGCCTGGTTCTGCTGCTGGTCGACTTCGGCGCTGCCGAGCGCCTGCCGGGCCGCGCGTTTGCCTCCAAGCTCAAGCACCCGGCCGACACGCAGGGTGGTTTCCGCGGATTTGAAGCCACTGAGGGCGCCGGTCCCGACGATGTTGTCAAGCTCACCGCCGACGGTGTAAGGGGTCGCAAGCGCCTCCCGGTCTGCCTTGGCCTGGACCGCGCGTGACTGCGCGATCTCGGCGGCGACAGATGGATGGGACGCCAAGGCCCGTCTGAGGGCCTCCTCGAGGCGCAATGGTTCGGCGGCGCTTCCCGACACGGGGATGCCGCAGGCTCCGGCCACGGCCAGAACCAGCAAGGAACGCAATTTCACGGAAAACCTCCGACAGATCGACCCAGGCAACACGCAACAGAAACAGGCCGCGCAAGCGGCCGCGGCGGGTCAGGCGATCGGCGGACGGAACGGAAGCGTCATGGGCGCGATTGGCGGCCCTGATGCATGCAGGCAAGTCGGTGGCTCACCGGGCGACATGGGCGACACGAGCCGGAAGGAGATGTCCAGGAGCGCCATCGACGCTGCGAACCCGGCATCGTGCAGAAGGTTGTGAGCACCGACGGGGTCACCCGATGCGTCCTCGTCACCGACAGGATCATCATGACCGTCGTGATGCGCATGCCTGTGCTCGGACTGCGCGGCGACGGTGTGCTCGACGTCGTGAAGATCAGCTACCGCGCCGAGGACCGGCTGCAGCAATACGCCCAGCGCCATGACCAGAAGCAGGGCATGGTGGAGGAGACTGCGGTGGCGGCGGATTCGTTGCATGGGTATGTGCGAGCTTACAGGCTGCGCGTGTGAGGCACCAATCATCGAAAGGGATTGCCGATCAGTTGCCAGCCTGAGCCCGCAACAAAAAGCCCCGCCGGGGCGGGGCTTTTTATTCGAGAGGGCGTCGGGATCAGCAGCAGCCGAGCGGACATCCAGCCGCGGCCCACGCCGAGAACGCGGTGGCGAACAGCGCCACGCCAATGAGCAGCTTTCCGTATTTCATGGGATCCTCCGGGGTGCGGCGAGCGTGCCGTTCAAAAACCATACGACGCCCGGAAACTGTCTGCAACTGCTGACTTGGGTCTGGGTTGGATTGTTGCACCAGCCGAACCACTGCGTTCACTCTTCGCTACATCGTCCCAAGGTACGCTTGTACCCATGTGCGGAATCGCCCTGCGACTGATCCTTGTCCTTTGCCTGGTCGTCACCGGTATGGGCAACGCCGTGGCCGGGGTCTCGATGCCCGCAGCCATGCTGGGGACACACATTGCGGCGGCGGAAATTCCCGTCGCCCCCTCCTCATCGCCAAGCGCGTGCGACCACGTTCCCGACAAGCCTGACAACTTGGCGGCTTCGGGGCATCGCGATTCACCAACAAACCCGCATCCGGCCGATTGCGGAGAGGCCGGCTGCCAGCCGGGTGCATGTGAGTGCCCGTGCATGGCATTGGCGCAGGCCACCTTGCCTGAGCGTTCGTCCGTGCCGGCGTCCAGCGTCCAAGTGCACGTGGTCACCGGCTTTCCGGCTGCGCTTGCGCCGCCTGCATTGCCGCACCCGATCCGACCTCCCATCGGCTAGTTTGGCCGGGGCGCCTTCTGGCGCTGATTGCCGTGCATGCGCGCGCTGCCGCCATGCCGAACAGGCCTTGTATGCAAGGCTGTCACCGCATCACGTGGAGTTGTCATGTCTTCCAAATATCCAGGCGCGCCGCAGGGCATCGCCATGTCGTCACGGCGTCGTTTCGTACAGGGGCTGGCCGCAGGCGGCGCCGTGGCCGGACTGGGGCTCTGGCCCCATGCGGGCTGGGCGCAAGCAGCGCAGTCGATGCCAGTCCTGCGAGGCACAGAATTCGACCTGAGCATCGGCGAAACGCTGGTCAACTACACCGGGCGCACGCGGCCAGCGGTCACCATCAACGGAACCGTGCCCGGCCCGCTGCTGCGCTGGAAGGAAGGCACCACGGTCACCCTGCGCGTGCGCAACAACCTGCCGCGCGGCTCCATCCATGGGACGGATACCTCCATCCATTGGCACGGCATCCTGTTGCCCGCCAACATGGACGGTGTACCGGGGATGAGCTTCGACGGCATCCGCCCGGGCGAGAGCTACCTGTACAAGTTCGACGTCAAGCAGGCTGGTACTTACTGGTACCACAGCCATTCCGGCTTCCAGGAACAGAGCGGCATGTACGGCGCGCTGGTCATCGACCCCGCGGGACCCGACCCCATCGCCAGCGATCGCGACTATGTGGTGTTGCTGTCCGACTGGACCGACCTGGATCCGGCCAAGCTGTTCGCGCGGCTGAAGAAGATGGCCAGCCACGACAACCTCTACCAGCGCACGGTGGGCGATTTCATGCGCGATGCCGAGCGCCAGGGGCTGCCTGCCACCGTGGCCGACCGCAAGATGTGGGGACAGATGCGCATGACCCCCACGGATCTGTCGGACGTCAACGGGCAGACCTATACCTATCTGCTCAACGGCACGACCGCGCTGGGCAACTGGACCGGTGTGTTCGCGCCCGGCGACAAGGTGCGGCTGCGGCTGATCAATGGCTCGGCGATGACCTACTTCGACGTGCGCATCCCCGGGCTCAAGCTGACCGTGGTGGCCGCCGACGGCCAGCCGGTGCATCCGGTCACGGTGGACGAATTGCGCATCGGCGCGGCGGAAACCTACGACGTCATCGTGCAACCTTCGGGCCAGGATGCGTACACCGTGTTTGCACAGGACAGCGCGCGCACCGGCTACGTCAGCGGCACCCTCGCCGTACGCGAAGGCTTGCGCGCGCCGATTCCGCCGCTGGATCCGCGGCCGATCATGAGCATGGCCGACATGGGCCATGGCGACATGCACGCAGGCCACGACATGGCCGCGATGCAAGCGCCGAAGCCCGCTGCCGCGGCAGACCCCCACGCGGGACACGTGATGCCGGGCGCATCCGCGCCCCCCGCTCCCGCCGATCCGCACGCGGGCCATGCAATGGCCGCAGGCATGGGCGCGATGTCAGGCATGGACCACGGCGCCGGCGGCATGCAGGCGCACCCCGCCAGCGAGACCAACAACCCGCTGGTGGACATGCAGACCATGGCGCCCACGCCGAAGCTGGACGACCCCGGCATCGGACTGCGCGACAACGGCCGCCGCGTCCTGACCTATGCGGACCTCAGGAGCACTTTTGCCGATCCCGACGGCCGCGAACCGGGCCGCACCGTGGAGCTGCACCTGACTGGGCACATGGAGAAATTCGCGTGGTCGTTCGACGGGCTGAAGTTCGCCCAGGCCGAACCCCTGCGTATGACCTATGGCGAGCGCCTGCGCATTGTCCTGGTCAACGACACCATGATGAGCCACCCTATCCACCTGCACGGCATGTGGAGCGATCTGGAAGACGCTGAAGGTAGTTTCCAGGTGCGCAAGCACACGGTGGACATGCCGCCGGGCAGCAAGCGCAGCTACCGCGTGCGCGCCGATGCGCTGGGCCGATGGGCTTACCACTGCCACATGTTGTTCCACATGGAATCCGGCATGTTCCGGGAAGTGCGGGTGGAGGAATGAACGTCATGCGCCTGATCCTTCCGCTCGCCATCTCCCTCGTGCTGGCCGCGCCAATGCCCGCCCTCGCGCAACACGAGGGCCACGTCATGCCGCCACCGAAGCCTGCAGCAACGAGCACCAAGAAAAAGCCTTCGCCCGCGAAGCCGGTGGCGAAGCCGGCAACAAGACCCGTTGCCAAGGCCAAGCCAGCGGCAACGCCCAAGCCATCTGCGAAAGCCAGTCAACCGCCGCGCAAGACCTCCGCGTCAGTTGCAACGCCTGCCGCCGTGGATCATTCGACGATGGACCATTCCAAGATGGAGGGCATGGACCATTCGAAGATGGATCACTCCAAGATGGAGGGCATGGACCACTCGAAAATGGACCACTCCAAGATGGAGGGAATGGATCATTCGCCGTCCGCGTCTGTCGCGCCGATCCCACCCTTGACCCAGGCCGACCGCGATGCCGGCTTCCCCGTCGTGCATGCGCACCACCCGCATGGGACCAGCATCCACAGCTACTGGCTGCTGGATCGCCTGGAGGTGTCAGATGCCGATGACGGCACCGCGCTTGGCTGGGAAGCCACGGCCTGGGTCGGTGGCGACATCCAGCGGCTGTGGCTGCGCAGCGAAGGCGAGGCCGTGGATGGGCGCGTCGAGCACGGCGACGTGGAAGTGCTGTACGGGCGCGGTGTGCGAGCCTGGTGGGACGTGCTGGCCGGCGTCCGACAGGATGTCGGCGAGGGGCCGTCTCGCACCTGGGCGGCGTTCGGCGTGCAGGGGCTGGCGCCGTACAAGTTCGAGGTGTCTGCCACCGCCTACATCGGGCAGGGCGGACGCACCGCACTGCGTGTCGAAGCCGAGTACGACACCCTGCTGACCAATCGGCTGATCCTGCAGTGGCGGGCGGAAGCCAATGCGCACGGCAAGGACGACCCGCTGGCGATGGTCGGCGCGGGCCTGTCCACTGTTGAGGCGGGCGCACGCCTGCGCTACGAGATCACCCGCCAGTTCGCGCCCTACATCGGCTTCGAATATGGCCGCGCGTTCGGCACCACCGCCGACATGCGGCGCGCAGCGGGCCACGATGCGGGCGGCGACACCCGCGTGGTAGCCGGCGTGCGGGTGTGGTTCTGATGAGGGGTGACATGCCGTTGGTGACACGCAACACCGTGTTCGTCCTGGGCGTGCTATCGGGCGCCGCACTGCTCAGCGCCGCCGCATTCGTCTGGTCGGGGGTCTATAACGTGGGCGCCGACGACCCGCACACCCGCCCTGTCCACGCGTTGATGCAGAGCGTGCGCGAACGCTCCATCCAGGCGCGTGCGAGCAAGCTGCAGGTGCCCGACCTGAAGGACCCGGCGCGCATCATCCAAGGGTCCGGCAACTACAACGCGATGTGCATGGGGTGCCACCTGGCGCCCGGCATGCAGGGCACCGAGTTGAGCCGCGGCCTGTATCCCGCGCCGCCCAACCTCACCCAGGGCACGGTGCATGCAGCCGAAGCATTCTGGGTGATCAAGCACGGCATCAAGGCCTCCGGCATGCCGGCCTGGGGCACGAGCATGCAGGACGAGTACATCTGGAACATGGTCGCGTTCTTGCAGGAATTGCCGCGCATGGACGCGGCGCGATACCAGTCTCTGGTGGACAGCAGCGGCGGCCACGATCACGGCGGCGGGGAAACCGAACCCCATGATCATGCCGAAGGTGTGGCGGAAGATCATCATGCTGCCGAGTCGGGCAACCCGGCGGGCGCCGCAGCGTCCAACATGGTGGAACACCGGCATGCGGATGGCACGGTCGAATCGCACCCGGCGCCACCGACGCAGCGGAAACCCGGCAAGTCGGCAGACGGACACGACCATCAACACTGATCCCATGGAGCCATCTCAATGAAATCAACCGCAATGTTCCTTGTTGCCGCCGTCGCATCGGGTGCGCTGATGGATGCTGCTGCCCAGGCGAAGACCAATCCCGCGGCGCACGCGCATCATGCGCAGGCTGGCGCGATGGCTCCTGCACTGGACATTCCGGTCAATGCACGCCCAGCCGTCGCGGTGGTGGAGCGTTTCGGCAAGGCGCTGGCCGCCGGTGACCTGAAGACGGTGGAAGCGCTGCTTGGGGAGGACGTCCTGATCCTGGAGACTGGCGGCGCCGAAAGCAGCCGTGCCGAGTACCTCGGTCATCACGCGATCAGCGACGCCAAGTTCCTCAAGGGCAGCCACCATCAGCTCAATCGCCGCACGGCGCGCACGTCGGGCGAGCTGGCCTGGGTCGGCAGCGAGAGCGAACTGCATGCCAGCAAGGACGGCAAACCGCTGACCCTGCTGAGCACCGAGACCATGGTGCTCAGGAAAGCCGGCGCCGACTGGCGCATCGCCCACATCCATTGGTCATCTCGACCCAAGAAAACAAAGTGAGGCACGTCCCATGCACATCAAGACCCTCCTGATCACCACTGCAATGTTCGGCTCGTTGACGGCGATGACGGCATGCGCACGCACGCCGGATGCCACCGCCGCGACGCCGGCGGTGGCCGCACCGTCCGCCAGCCCGGTGACTGCCGCGGAAGCAAGCGCCGCAGCCGCCCCGCAACCGCCAGCGCCGTCCACCGCGGCTGCCGACGCAACTGCACCGAGCATGATCGTCCACAAGAGCGAGAGTTGCGGGTGTTGCGGGCTGTGGGTCGACCACATGCGCGCGGCCGGCTTCGCTGTAGAAGTACGCAATGCGGACAACCTGAACCCGGTCAAGGAGCGCCTCGGCGTGCCCTATGGCAAGGGGTCCTGCCATACCGCGGAGGTAGGCGGCTACTTCATCGAAGGCCATGTGCCGGCGGCGGATGTCAGGCGGCTGCTGGCGGACAAGCCGGACGCCAAGGGGCTGGTGCTGCCCGGCATGCCGATGGGGTCGCCGGGCATGGA
>JAZKHR010000046.1:0-2692 GCA_040385305.1 Pseudomonadota bacterium | reverse complement strand
CGACGTAGTCAATCACCTCGTCGCGGCGGTCCATGCAGAAGTCGATGTCGAAGTCGGGCATCGACACGCGTTCCGGATTCAGGAAGCGCTCGAACAGAAGGTCATAGGGCAGCGGGTCGAGGTCGGTGATGCCCAGCGCCCACGCCACCAGCGAGCCGGCGCCGGAACCGCGGCCCGGACCGACCGGGATGCCGTGCTGCTTGGCCCAGTTGATGAAGTCCGCGACGATCAGGAAGTAGCCGGGGAAACCCATGCCGACGATGACGTCGAGCTCGGTTTCCAGGCGGTGTTCGTAGGGCGAGCGGCCGTGCTCGGGCGATGGCGGGTGGGCATCGAGACGCCTGGCCAGGCCGCGTCGCGCCTCGCTGCGGATCCAGCTGTCCAGGGTCTCGTCGTCCGGCACCGGGAACGCGGGCAGGTAATAGGTACCAAGGCGCAGTTCGAGGTTGCAGCGCCGGGCGAGCGCCACGCTGTTATCGAGGGCGTCCGGAACGTCTTCGAACTGTTCCGCCATCTGCTCCGGCGTCTTCAGGTACTGCTCGGCGCTGAAGTCGCGCGGGCGGCGCGCGTCGTCCAGCACGCGGCCGCTGGAAATGCACACCCGCGCTTCGTGCGCATTGAAGCCCTCTGCATCGAGGAAGCGCACGTCATTGCTGGCGATCACCGGGATGCCGCGCCGCGCCGATACATCCAGCGCGAATGCATTGAACGCGTCCTCGCCGGCGCGCCCGGTGCGCACCAGTTCCAGGTGCAGGCGCTCGCCGAAGCTGGCCTGCAGGTCCGCCAGCGCCTGCTCGGCGAGATCGAAGCGGCCCGATGCGAACAGCTGCCCCGCTTCCGACTGCGGACCGGCGAGGGCGAACAACCCGGCATTCGCCTGCAACCACGGCGGCCGCGCGACCACGCCATCGTGGCGCTGGCCTTCCATCCACGCGCGGGTCAGCAGCTGCGACAGGCTGAGGTAGCCATCGCGGTCCCGGCAAAGCAGGGTCAGCCGGCTGGGCGCGGCCGTGCCATCGGCCACCAGCACGTCGGCGCCTGCGATCGGCTTGATGCCGACCTTCTCCGCTTCCTTGTAGAACTTGACCAGGGCGAACAGGTTGTTCTGGTCGGTGATCGCCACTGCCGGCAGACCGCGTTCCACGCAAGCGCGAACGAGCTCCGGGATGCGGATCGTCGAGTCGTGCAGCGAATACTCGCTGTGCAGGTGCAGGTGGGCGAAACGGGCAGACATCAGGGCACCGCGTAATCAACCCGCAGGGTAGGCCCGCACCGGGGCGGCGGCAAGGCTTGACAGTCGGCCTGGGCCCTCGGCGCAGGGCCGCCCGTTCAGGCGACCCGGAACGGGCGCGCGGGACCGCCCCCGGCCGCATACCGACGTGCGCGCACCCGCGCATGTTGCTGGAACAGCGCAAGGGCCAGGAGGCGGTCTCGCACCCAGGCTTTGCGCCGCTCCTCGCCCTTGCCCTGCGGTCGCTCGGCGCTGCGGTAGCGGCAGAAATCGAGGTAATCCTCGGCCTCGGTAGCCACCGCCGGCCACGCGAGCTCCAGCAGGATCACATCGTCAAGCAACCCCAACAGCGGGATCGCGTCGGGAATCAGGTCACGATCCTGGTCAAGGTAGGCAAGCAGCTTGCGCACGCGCTGGCACGCTGCGTCGCGGCGGTCCCAGTCGGGGTCGTCGAACATGCTGCGCAGGCGTTCGATGCGGGACAGGCGTTCATCGAGCACCGCGCGCGCCTGGTCCGGCGGCAGTTCCTGCAGCCAGCGGCCCAACGTGGCGATGCGGTCGGCATCGACGTGGCGCGCGCGGGGATGGATGTCGTGCAGCAGGCGGTCGAACCTGGCGACGGCAGCGGCCTCGAGGTGCACGCCGCCGATGCGGTCGCGACTGGCTGGGCCGGGACGATCGTTCCAGGGCAATGGGCCGTCCGCGGGCGCTAGGGCTTGCATGGACATGGGTCACCTCGCTGGGCCGACAGGCGGGGGAGGCTGCGCGCCGGCGTCGGCCGGCTCGTGCACGCGCCGCATCGTTGCGATGCAGGCCTACCTTGCGCGCTCGCAGCTCGTGCGTCATGTGCCGGAAGCGGGGAGGCAGGAAGTCACCCGTTCCAGAGGTCGCCTTGGCACGCCGTTTGCATCGATGCGCGCACCGGGGCATAGCTGCGGCGGTGGTGTGGGCACGGGCCGTGGGTCCGCAATGCCTCGAGGTGCGCGGCGCATGCATACCCCTTGTGCCGATCGAAGCCGTATTGCGGGAATTGCTCGTGCAGCTCGCGCATGCGGGCATCGCGCGCGACCTTGGCGATGATCGATGCCGCCATGATCGCGCGGTCGCGCGCATCCCCGCCGATCCAGGCCTCGGCCGGGCAGGGGAGGGCGCTCGGCAAGTGGTTGCCGTCGATCCTGGCGACGTCCGCGACGTGCGCCACGGCCTGCAATGCCTCGCGCATGCCGGTCATGGTGGCCTGGAAGATATTAATGCGGTCGATGACATCGACATCCACGAATACGATCTTCCACGCGAGTGCGCGTTCACGGATGCGGGTGGACAACGCTTCGCGCCGGGATGGCGACAAACGCTTGGAGTCATCGAGGCCATTGATGCGTGGACGCGCGGCGTCCAGCACCACGGCTGCAACGCACACCGGACCTGCCAGCGGCCCGCGGCCTGCTTCGTCGACGCCGGCGA
>JAZKHR010000045.1:0-3152 GCA_040385305.1 Pseudomonadota bacterium | reverse complement strand
GCGAGCTGACGATCGCCACCACCGGCGCCGATCCCAAGACCGGCAACCTGGTGACCCAGGAATACCGGGTCGAGGGGCCGGTGATGATGTTCCTGACGACGACGGCCATCGACATCGATGAAGAGCTGATGAACCGCTGCCTCGTGCTCACGGTGGATGAGGACCGGGAGCAGACGCGGGCGATCCACCGCCTGCAGCGTGAAAAGCGCACCTTGCATGGACTGGTAAAAAAGGAGCAGAAGCAGCGTATCCTTGACCTGCACCGCAACGCCCAGCGGCTGCTCAAGAAGCTGGCTGTGGTCAACCCGTACGCCGACCAGCTGACGTTCCTGGACGATCGCACGAGGACGCGCCGCGACCATGAGAAGTATCTGACCTTGATCGACACCATCGCCTTGCTGCACCAGTTTCAAAGGCAGGTCAAAAGCGCCACCGTGGCTGGCCAGAGCATCGAATACATCGAGGTGATGCTGGCCGACATCGAGGCGGCCAACCGCTTGGCGCATGAGGTGCTGGGGCGCAGCCTGGACGAGCTGCCGCCGCAGACTCGGCGCGTGCTGGCGGCGCTGCATGGCTGGATCGAGGGCGTTACGCAGGAACGCCAGCTGCGCCGCTCCGACGTGCGGTTCACGCGCAGCGATGTGCGACGGTTGACGAGCCTGTCGGATACGCAGTGCTGCATCCATGTCGAGCGCCTGATCGCGCTGGAATACGTGCTGGTGCATCGAGGGACGCGCGGCCAGTCGTTCGAATATGAGCTGCTTTACGATGGTTCGGGTGACAACGGCGCGCCGTTCGTGGTCGGCCTGATCGGGGTGGATGCGCTGAAAAGCAACACTACGATTACGAGTTCACGGGGGCAAGCAGGCCAGTTCACGGGATCATCCCGGCCCCATCACGGGGGTGATTCGGTGCCGTTACGGTGTGTCGAATCGACTGGCGAGCCAGTGACCACGGGGCCTATAGGCGAATCGGACGGGGCGGATCGGAAAACGCACCCCCTAAGCGCAGACGCTAAAATCGTATCGTACCCGCATCTCTCCTTAGCCGCTGCGGCGGTATCGGCGGGCTAGCCATGGCGCGCAAGGGTGAACTGGGAATCAGGCAGAAGCAGCGCAAGCTGCGCGCCAAGCCGGCGCAACCGGTGCGTGAGCGGGTGACCGATCCGGCGGCCGGCAACCTGATGCGCTCATACCAGAAGGCGTTTCTGGAGTGGACCGTGACGAGCGGCCTGGCCGAGTCGACCGCGCAGATCCGCCGGCGCGCGCTGGACGGCTTCATCCTGTGGTGCGACGAACGGGGGCTGACCCGGCCGCAGGACATTACGCGTCCGATCCTGCAGCGTTACCAGGGCCACCTTTACCATTACCGCAAGGCCAACGGGGCGCCGCTGTCGTTCAACACGCAGGCTACGCGGCTGATGCCCATCGTGGCCTTCTTCAAGTGGTGCGCGCGCGAGAACCACATCCTGCACAACCCGGCGTCGGACCTGGTGCTGCCTAAGCCGCCGCGGCAGCTGCCTCGCCACCTGATGAGCGTGGCCGAGATCGAGGCGGTGCTCAATCAGGCCGATGTCGATACGCCCTCGGGAGTGCGCAACCGGGCCATGCTGGAAACCTTGTACAGCACCGGCATCCGTCGAGCCGAGATGATCGGCCTCTCCTTGTACGACGTCGACACCGAGCGCGGGACCTTAATGGTGCGTCAGGGGAAAGGCCGGCGTGATCGCCTGGTGCCGATCGGCGCCCGGGCCTGCGCATGGGTGGCGCGGTATGTGCAGGAGGTGCGGCCGCTGTTTGCACTGACGCTGGATCAGCGGACCTTGTTCGTGACCGATTACGGCGAGCCGTTCGAGAACAACCGGCTGTCGGACATGGTGAAGCTGCACATGCGCTATGCCGGCTTTACCAGCGGCGGCTGTCACGCCTTCCGTCATGCGATGGCGACCCACATGCTCGAGAACGGGGCGGACATCAGATATATCCAGGCGATCCTCGGACACTCGGAACTGTCGACCACGCAGATTTACACGCATGTCGCCATCGGCAAACTAAAGGCGGTGCATGCGTTGACCCATCCCGCACGATTAGAGCGTGCTGGCGGGCCTGGCGCCGATGCGGTAGGCACGGACAGGGGTGGCGGCGCCAACGCGCTCCTGGACGCGCTGGAGGCCGAAGCAAAGCAGGATCAGCTGGACTGACCATCAACCATACCGAGGAGGCGTCATGCCACGCCAATGCCGCAAGATCAGTTTGAGTCTGCCGGACGAGTTCCTGGAGCTGTGCCGGGAGGATGGGGTCACGCCGGAGACGGTGCTGACCGGCTTCATCGCCGACCTGTGCGGGATCGAGAGCTGGGCCAGCGCGCCGCGCCTTGATGGCTACAGCAGCAACGGCTCGGACGAGCGTTTGATGGCGCAGGCCTACTACGAGCGGGTTGGATATCCGTGGTGGCATCGGCCTTAGCGGCCTCGGCACTGGAAAGACTATCCAGCCGCTGCGCGGTACTGCCAGCCGCGACGCGGAAGGCAACGGCCACGCTTGGATCTAGCTTGGCCAACACAGCGCGCTCCTGCGTCGCTTGCTGCCGCGCTACGCCGTCAGTTGGAAAACGGCAACGCAAAAGCACAGCCCCTGCGGGGTAAATCGGCCGCTGCGCGTCCGCTTTAACATAACGCGGCATTCTGTCAAATCGCCCCGTTCACTACGCTCTGCTCCGTTCCTTGGGTCGACCGCTGCGCGCCCTTCGGGTTGACAGAATAGGCGTTATGTCTTGCGCCCCTGCGGGTCTGCCAAGCCGGCATGTGCGCCTTGAGGCGCATGGCTCTGGCCAGGGTTACAGTGCGCGCTCGTTCCTCGCTTGCAGCCGCGCGCTGCCGTCACACGGCCCCAGTCCACACAACCGCAACGTCAAACACACCGCCACCTGCCACCCCGGCGGCCGCTGCGCGGCCGCGCCCGCAAAACTGCGCCTTGCAGCGCGACCGTTTGCAGCCCAGAATACGCGTATACAAAAAATTTACGAATGCAGGGGGAAATGCCAGCGCGGGCGCGCGCAAGTCGTTGAAGCGTATAGGGAAAAGCCTGCGTCTACGACAAACTGGCGTCAAGGCCAATACATTACAACTACTTCAGGGATTACGATCCGCAGAC
>JAZKHR010000044.1:14233-16536 GCA_040385305.1 Pseudomonadota bacterium | reverse complement strand
GGTGCCGGCGGCGTGATGCTGCATGACACCAAGGGCGGCACCGCCAAGGTCACCACTGCCGACGTGCGCCAGAGCAATGGCGTGGTGCACGTGATCGACGGCGTATTGATGCCGAAGTAATCGCAATCATCCTCGCGTGACGGGAACGGGCGGCTTCGGCTGCCCGTTTTCGTTGGCGCCCACGCAATCGATTGACCAAGCGACTGCGTCGCATCGCTCGCAATCACGCATGCATCACGAAACCAGCGCAAGGCTGGATGCCACCAGGAGATCACCATGAAAACTCGTCACGTATTCAGCACGCCGGACCTTGCCGGCGCCAGGGCCGCAATGGCAGCGGCGCGCGCAGCCGGCATCAACGACAACGACCTGCTGTTGGTCGCGCGCTCCGATATCGAGCTGGAATCAATTCCGGACGCCCGCAAGCAGGCCGATACCGACATGATGCCGGCCGCGGTGCGCGGCGCTGGCTATGGCGGCGCTGCAGGCTTGCTGGCGGGTCTGGTGGCGGTGGTGGTGCCGCCGGTGGGCCTGACCCTGGCGGGCGCGGCTGCGGTCGGCCTGGCAGGGGCGATGATCGGGACCTGGTCCTCGGCGCTGGTGGGCGCCTCGCTGCCGGACCCGATTCGGGTCAAGTTCGAGGACGAGATCCAGGCCGGGCGCATCCTGGTGGTGGTGGATGGCGACAAGGAGGTGCTCGATGCGGCCGAGTCCGCAATCGTCAGTTCCGGTGCCACCGCGTTGCCGTTCGAGGCCGCAAGCGCCATGTCTTGAAGCCTCGCACCGCGGATGCCCAGCTGCGGTTGGGTCAGGCGTCCTCTTCCGACTGTACGCGGACCAAAGGGTCCCCATCCGCGTCCACGTCCATGTCCACCGTGATCGGCCGGCAACAGACCTGGCAATCCTCGATGTAGCGCTGGGCGCCCGCGCTGGCATCCAGCACCAGGCTGATCGTCTCCCCGCAATACGGGCACTCGATGTCCTGCATCGGCAACATGGCGGCGCGCCCGGCTCAGGAGAGCGAGCGTTCGATGTCCTGCAGCGGCGAGTTGGTCAGGGTCTTGGCCAGCTCGCCGTGCATGCGCTGCAGGGTTTCCTTGTGCAGCTGCGGACGCATCTGGCCCAGCGTCTGCGGGTCGGCCACCAGCACCAGGTGCGCGTAGGCATTGGTCAGCGCGCCGTGGTTGAGCCGGTTGGCGAGCTGCTTGGCGAACGTCGCCTCGTCGGTCTGCTGCGGGGACTGCTCGGACGGCGCGGAGCCGGAAGGGCCATCATCGTCCACGTTTTGCGGGGTCAACGTCTCGGTCTGCTTGAGCGACAAAGTGCCGTCGCTGCCGGCATTGCGGAAAATGCGCGCGCCCGTGCCATCGGCCACCACCACCATCGTATCGGCGGGAATCCTGTCCATTCTCTGTCTCCTTGGTTCGTGGGGTCGGTGCGCCACGCGGGGCGCATCCGTTGCGGGAAGTCTAGGAAGCCGCGCGTGATGCCCGCGGCTACGCGTGTGCCGCCTGCTGCACGCGTGGTTCATCCCGCAACGCGCACGTTGCGCGTCCCCTGTTTCCACCCGGAGTCATCGATGCCATCCCGCCAAAGCCGCCAGGCCCGCGCCGCGGCCACATTGCTCACGGCCACGGGCACTGCATCGGCGAGCGTGATCGCGGCGCGCATGCTGGCGTTCTCCAACCCGGCCACGGCCATGTCGCCCTGGCACCTCGCCGAGGCGCAGCGCATGTCGTCGGAAAAGCTCGACGCCGGCAACGCTGGCCTGCTGGCCGCAAGCTCTGAAATGGCCATGCTGCCGGCCCGCATGCTGCAACTTGCCGCGCGTCCGTCGGCTTTTACGCCGACCGGCTGGATGAACTTCTGGATGGAAGGCGCGGGGCTGTTGCTGGGCATCGGCAATGCCGCACTCGCCCCGGCGAAATCGACCGCAGTCCGCAATCAGGCGCGCCTGGCCAAGCGCTCGCGTCGCTGACACCCAAGCCACGGCGCTCAAGCCAACGGGCCTTCCCTCATCCGGCGCTCACCCTGCACTGGCAAAGTACGGATGTTGCGGTGCAGCAATTCAGCTGCCGCAAGCTGGTGCCTACCAGGACGCCACCCATGACTTTCATTGATCGCCTGCTTGCACGCGTGAAGCAGCCCTCCGTAGCGACACCGGCCAACGCGCTCGACGAGCGTGTCACTCGCGTCATCAACGATGCATTGGCTTCCGCAGGCCTGCAACGCGGCGATACCAAGGCCGGCGGCGTTGCCGCAGTCATCGACGATGCACTTGCCCGTGCAGGCCTGCGCGGACC
>JAZKHR010000044.1:2973-14133 GCA_040385305.1 Pseudomonadota bacterium | reverse complement strand
GCGCGCACGTATCCCCTGCTGGTGATGTTGCACGGCTGCACCCAGTCGCCGGACGACTTCGCCGCCGGCACCCGCATGAACGCCCTGGCCGACCAGCATGGCCTGCTGGTGGCCTATCCCGCTCAGTCGGCGAATGCCAACGGCTCGAAATGCTGGAACTGGTTCCGCCCGCAGGACCAGTCGCGTGGGTCAGGCGAACCGGCATTGATCGCGGGCATGACCGAACAGCTGCTGGCGGACGTGCGCGCGGATCGCTCACGCGTCTATGTGGCCGGGCTGTCGGCGGGCGCGGCGATGGCGGTGGTGCTTGGCCGCACCTATCCCGAGCTGTACGCCGCGGTCGGCGCGCATTCCGGCCTGCCCTACGCCGCGGCGCATGACGTGGGCTCCGCCCTTGCGGCGATGAAGTCAGGTGCGCAAGCACGACGTGGCGCGCCGCCTGCCGCTGCGCACAGGCGCGTGCCCACCATCGTCTTCCATGGCGACCGCGACACCACCGTGTCGCTTGCCAATGGCGCATTGATCGTGGCCCAGGCGACGGGTAGCGTTCCCGCGGAGGTGCTGGAGACTTCGCAGCAGGCCGGCACCGCCAGCGGCGGCCGCGGCTACCTGCGCACCGAATACCGCGACGCGTCCGGAAAGGTACTGATCGAAGACTGGCTCGTGCACGGCGGCGGCCACGCCTGGATGGGTGGCAGCACCAGCGGCAGCTACACCGATCCGCAAGGACCCGACGCTTCGGCGGAGATGCTGCGTTTCTTCCTGCAACACACGCGCTGACAGCCGGACGCCCGTTCACGCCGGCGTCTCCCGCCGCGCTGGAGGATGCGGTGGACGCTGCATGGGAGATCCACATGGCCCACCACATCCTGATCGTCGATGACCAACCGGAGCTGGCGGGCATGATCGCCAACCTGCTGGACGATGCCGGCTACGTCACCCGCATCGCCAGCAACGGACGCGAGGCCCTGGCAGAGATCCTGGCCAATCCGCCGGATCTGCTGCTGACCGATGTGAACATGCCCGAGATCGATGGCTTCGCCTTGGCATCGATGCTGAAGGCAGACCCCGCCACCGCCACCATTCCCATCATCATGCTGTCCGCGCAGGATGGACGCGGGGCCAGGATCATCGGCCTCGAAAGCGGCGCCGAGCATTACATGAGCAAACCGGTGGATCCGGCGGAGCTGCTGTCCAGGATCCGCAACCAGTTGTTGCTGATTGACCGCACGGTGCACGGTGAGCGCCCCTGAGCGTCCCAAGGCAGAGCCTCGAACTTTCCATGGCCACGCGCGATCCGTCCTATCAACCCAGCGCTCCCGACCCCGCGGCGGTCGAGGCCCAGCGCGGACTGCTGCTGCTTGATTTCGGCACCGATTGGTGCGGCCACTGCACGGCGGCACGCGCAGTGGTGGATGCCTGGTGCCAAGCGAGACCCTCGATCGATCACCTGCGTGTCGAAGATGGCCGCGGCCGTCCACTCGGGCGTGCCTTCGTGGTCAGGCTGTGGCCGACATTGGTGCTCCTGCGCGACGGCCGCGAGATTGCCAGGGTGGTGCGCCCGCGCGAGGCCCGCGACTTGTGGCCACTGGAGCAGGTGCTCGACTAGCGGCGCGGCGCAGGGATTCCTTCCGCAGCGCGAGGGCGTAACTCACCTCCGGTTGCCGATGGCTCCGGCATGATCCCGAAAATGACCACGCCGCAGACTCCTAACGCTCCATACGACCCTGCAACTGCGACGGAGCGGCGCATCGAGCAGCTCCAGTCGGAGGTCGCGAGCCTCCAGACCGAACTGCTGGCCTGCCAGGAGTCGCACGAGCGCAATCACAGCGCCCTGTGCGCCATAGCCGACGGCATCGCCATCGTCGACACGCAGGGCCGGGTGACCTGCCTGAACCCGGTCGCGTCGCACCTGATCGGGTGCAAGGAGGACGCGTGCCTGGGGCGCCAGCTGGCCAACGTGGTCAAGTTCACCGACCACCAGGGCCGACCCATGGACCTGCTGCACGAAGGCTTCTGCAGCGACCCGGATGCGATCGTGTCGCTGGTGCGCCGCGATGGCCACGTGATCCTGGTGGATGGCTCGGTGGCGGCCGTGCATGGCCGCGACAAGCGTCTGCTGGGCACCGTGGTCACTTTCCGCAACGTGACCGCGTCGACCAAGCTGGCGCGTGAGCTTGCCTACCACGCCAACCACGACCCCCTGACCGGACTGCACAACCGGCGCGCGTTCCAGGCGCAGCTGGAGCGCGCCATCGGACATGCGCGCGAATTCGGCACCGGCAATGCGCTGCTCTACCTGGACCTCGACCAGTTCAAGGCCGTCAACGACGGCGCCGGGCACCTGGCCGGCGATGAACTGCTGCGCCAGCTGGCCGTGCTGCTCAGCAAGCAGTTGCGCGAGCACGACACGGTGGCGCGCCTGGGCGGCGATGAATTCGCGGTGCTGCTGGAGAACTGCACGCCCGAGGACGCCGCCAGCGTGGCCGAGAAGATCCGCAATGCGGTGATTGGCTTCGCCTTCGCCTGGGATGGCGGCGAGTACCAGATCGGCACCAGCATCGGCCTGGTCGAATTCAACGATGGCGAGCGGTCGGTCGATGACCTCATCGAGCTCGCCGACAGCATGTGCTACGTGGCCAAGGACAGTGGTCGCAACCGGGTCGAGGTCCACGGCGCCGCGGGCCAGCACGCCTTGCCCGTCGGACAGGATGTTTCGCATCGCCCCGGCTCGCGCCGCGACGATGACGTGGACGTCTAGTCCCTGCGTGCAGCTCGCGCGGTTGGCGCTACCGCTTGCGACTCGCCGATCGCACCGGGGCCCCGCCGTCGCCCACAGCCAAGCAGCCGATGTTCGAACCAGCGCTGCATCAGCGTGGTGTGCACGTTGTGCAACGCCAGCGCAGCGCGGAACGGCGTGCGCGGGTTGCGGTCGAGCAGCCGCACGAAGTGGTAGGCGATCGGCGTCACCCCGTGGCGGTGCACGTAGATACGGAAACCGCTGAAAAACGGATCGGCGACGATGGCGTCGAGCCTGGCAAGGGTGGCGGCTTGCGTCGGGTCGAGCTGCGTGCGCAGCGCCGGTTCGCGCTCGACAAGCAGTCGTTCGAAATAGCGGCTGCCCTGCCGCGGCATGGACTGCGACAGGCGCCAGAGGTCTTCCGCCATCGCGTTGTGTTCGGCGAAACCGCCCCGCGCACGCAGGGCGCTCGCGGCCTGCGCATCCACGTCGTACACCACGAAGTTCTCGGCCTGGTTGTTGATGTCATCCAGCGTGTCGCGCGCGAACACGTGCTCGATGTAGCCCGGCACGCCCATGAACGCCTGCCGGCCCAGCGCCGATGCCTTGCGCGCCAACCCGTCACGCGTCATTTCGCCGGCGGCCGCGCCTTGCAGGATGCCGCCGCTGCGGTTGAGCACATGCCAGGTGCCGATGGCGATTTCTTCCGGTGCAAACGCGGCATCGAACCCATCCGGCCCGTACAGCTCCGCTTGCGCGGCCAACTGCGCCACCTGCCGTCCCACGCCACATTCCGCTCGCACGTTGCCGCTGTAAAAGGCGTTGATCGCGCCCGAGTTGCGGTCGCGCGGCACGTAGCCGCGGCCGAATCCGGCGATCGGCCGCCAGCCATCGCGCGCAGCGCCGCCGAAGAGGCCGAACCCGATCCACCCGGCCTGCAGTCCGGAAAACCGATAACCGGGGTTTGCGGCGAGCCTGTCGACCGCGCGCCGGGTGGCATCGCCCAGCTTGAACGCATAGGCGCAGGTGGTCGCGGGATGCGCGAGCAGCTCGCGGTGGAGCGCGTCGATCGTCGCCGAACTGGCGTCAGCCGGCACTTCCACGCGCAAGCCCCCCCTCGCCTGCGCGTCGGCAATGCTGGTGCGCTCGCATGGCGTGCCGGCGTCGATGCGCGGCTGCGCAGCGTCAGCGGCAAGGAAGCGCCAGCCGAGTTCTTCCAGCAAGGCGCGCTCGCAAGCGGCTTCTGACGCGGACGCAGCATTGGCCGCAAGCAATGCCAACGCGACCACGAGCCTGCAGTGGAAGGAAACGAAACTAGTCAAAGGCGGCAACCGCGTGATCGGCACGCTGGCCGGGGAGGCGTCCGGCAGTCTACCCGCACTGTGTTTCGCGACAGGACGCGGACCCTTGGGCGCCGGCTACCTCTGCGCACGCGTGGCACCGATCCAACCAGTCTTCGCCACGATTCCACACCCGCATCTGCGACGATGGGAGTTTGCAGGGGGCGGCTGGAGCGACCAATGACGACGAACGTGATCGACTTGCGCAGCGACACGGTGACCCAACCCACCGCGGCGATGCGTGCCGCGATGCTCGAGGCGCCGGTCGGCGACGACGTCTACGGCGAGGACCCCACGGTCAACGCATTGCAGGCGCGTCTGGCGGCAGAACTGGGGTTCGATGCCGGCCTGTTCGTACCCACCGGCACCCAGTCCAACCTGCTGGCGTTGCTCGCCCATTGCGAGCGCGGCGACGAGTACGTGGTGGGCATGGAAGCACATGCCTACAAGTACGAAGGCGGCGGCGCGGCGGTGCTCGGCTCGATCCAGCCGCAACCCATCGTCCAGGCCGAGGACGGCTCGCTGCCGCTGGAGCGCGTCCGCGCCGCGATCAAGCCCATCGACCCGCACTTCGCGCGCACCCGCCTGGTGGCGCTCGAGAACACCTGGCACGGCCAGCCGTTGCCGCTGGACTACCTGCGCGATGCCCACGATCTGGCGCGCGAGCATGGCCTCGGCATGCACCTGGACGGCGCGCGCTTCTTCAATGCAGTCGTGGCCAGCGCGGTGCCGGCCCGCGAGATCGCGCGGTATTTCGACACGGTCTCGGTCTGCCTGTCCAAGGGGCTGGGGGCGCCGGTGGGATCGGTGCTGGTCGGCTCGCACGCCCTGATCGACAAGGCGCGCCGCTGGCGCAAGGTCTGCGGCGGCGGCTGGCGGCAAGCAGGCATCGTGGCGGCGGCAGGCCTGCACGCTCTTGACCACCACGTGGCGCGGCTGGCCGAAGACCATGCGCGCGCCGAGCGGCTCGCGCAACGGCTGCGCGCGATCGGCGGCATCGAGCTGCTGGGGCAACACACCAACATGGTGTTCATCAACGTGCCTGCCGACCGCCTGCGCGCGCTCGACGCCCACCTGCGCGAGGCCGGCATCCGCATCAGCATCGGCTACCTGCCGACGGTGCGGCTGGTCACCCACCTCGACGTGGACGATGACGGCATCGAACGTACGGCGGAGGCGTTCTCAACCTTCTTCCGCGCGCACTGAGCCGTGCGCGGTCCGGAACGTCATCGGCAGGGCTCATCCAAACGACGCATCGGGACTGGCAGGCCACATCCCGCCGATGCTCTACTAAACCCATGAAGAACGTTGCCCTCATCGCCACGGCCTGCCTGCTGGCAAGCGCCTGCATGCCATTCCCGGAGCGCGATGCCGAGCGCCCCCGGGAGGCGACCCTCAAGCTGGCGGCCTGGAACATGGAGCATCTCGCCGAGCGCAACGGCTCGGGGTGCCGCCCGCGCAGCGACGCGGATTACGCGGCCATGCGCGGCTACGCGGACGCGCTGGGCGCAGACGTGATCGCGCTGCAGGAAGTGGAATCGAAGGCCGCGGCGCAGCGGGTGTTCGATCCCGCGCGGTACACCGTGGTGATCGAGGAGCGCAGCGGCACCGGCCGCAGTGGCGAGTGCGGGGGCAGCGCGGGCGCGGGACGGACGATCAATGCCCAGCGCACCGGCTTCGCGGTCCGCAACGGCATCGCCTTCGATCGGCAACCGGATGTCACTGAGCTCCAGGTCGGCAACCCCGACCTGCGCTCCGGGGTCGATGTGATCGTCCGGCCACCGGGAGGCAGGCCGGTCCGGCTGCTGTCGGTGCACCTGAAATCCGGCTGCAGCTCCGGCGACCGCAATGACGCTTGCCCGGTGCTGTTCCAGCAGGTCCCGGTGCTGGAGGGCTGGATCGACGGCCGCGCGGCCGAAGGCGTCCGCTTCGCGGTGCTCGGCGATTTCAACCGCCGCCTGGGCATGCCCGGTGACGCGATCTGGGACGACTGGGACGATGCCTCGCCCGCCAACGCGGACCTCGCGCGCGCATCCGGCGACCAATCCGCGCGCTGCAATCCCCGCTACCGCGACTTCATCGACTTCATCGTGCTCGACCGCCGCGCGGCCACGGACCTGGTCGGTTTCGAGGAACGGACGTATGCCGGAGACGCGCTGAGCGACCACTGCGCGGTGGCGGCCCGCCTGCGCCTGCGCTAACCCGTGCTTCGCAGCGCGCCTGCTCCGCGCAGGCGCGTTGCATCGCTCGGGTTACAGGGTCTCGTAGATGAAGGTGACGAGCTGCTGCGGCTTGATGAACGCCTTGCCCAAGGCTTCATCGGTGGACGCCGTCGGCTTGGCAGCGATCACCTGGGCTAGGGACTTGCCTTCCGCTTTCATCGCCGCGATGCGATCGCGGAATCCCTTGAGCATGGCGCCGTAGGCGGCCAATTCCGTGCGGTTGCTGACCGGGCCGTGGCCGGGTACCACCAGGGTCTCTGCATCACTCAGCGCAAGCCCGGTGTCGATCGCCGCCAGCAGGCCTCCGATGCTGCCGCCTGACCCGGCATCGATGAACGGATACAGCCCGTTGAAGTACACGTCGCCCATGTGCAATACGTTGGCGCGTTCGAACTTCACCAGCGCGTCGCCATCGGTATGCGCGTGCTCGACGTGCTGCACCTTCACCTCGTCCCCGTTGAGGTGCAGGGTGAGGTCAGCGGTGAACGTCACCACCGGCAAGGCCGCGCCGGATGCGGGGGGCACCATGTTGCCAAGCAGGAGCTGGCCGGCGCTCATGCGCTTGCGGACGTTGCCGTGCGCCACGATCACGGCCCCCGCCTTGCCCATTTCCTCGTTTCCACCGGTGTGGTCGCCATGCCAATGGGTGTTGACCACGAAACGGACCGGCTTGTCGCTGAGCTTGGCCACCGCCGCGCGGATCTTGCCGGCCAGCGGCGCGAACTGGTCATCGATGATGAACACGCCATCGCTGCCGGCGCTGGCCACGATGTTGCCCCCGGCCCCGGTGAGCATGTGGGTCCCGTCGCGCAGGGGGGTGGTCTTGATCTCGACCTTGGAGAGGTCCTGCTGCGCGGCTGCGAGCAGCGGAAAGGCGGCGACCGCGAGGGCGGCCAGGAGGCGGAAAGTGCGCATCGGGGGGATCTCCAGGGCAGTGATTCAGGATCCTCCCAGATTAACGGAACCAACTCTCCTATTCACGCCCGGCCAAAAGTGCTGTAGGGTGGCTGCACTGTTCAAAGCGGGATCACGGTACACCGTGGCTCCGATGCGGTAGATCACCAGGTTCCAGGGCCGAAGCCGGCCTCTCCAGACGATCCGCTCCATCGCTTCGCGTTACCCCTTGCTCGAGACAGTCACGGCACCGCCCAGCGCGGCTCGTGCTTCCCAATTGTTCCAAGGAGTAACACAAATGTCTGATCGTCAAACCGGCACCGTCAAGTGGTTCAACGACGCCAAGGGCTTCGGCTTCATCACCCCGCAGAGCGGCGATGACCTGTTCGTCCACTTCCGTTCCATCCAGGGCGACGGCTTCAAGTCGCTGCAGGAAGGCCAGAAGGTGTCGTTCAAGGTTGCGCAGGGCCAGAAGGGCCTGCAGGCCGAAGAAGTGATGGCCGAGTAAGTTCCACTCGACGATTGCGCCGCGCAAGCGGCACCAGGAACCCCGGGCGGAAACGTCCGGGGTTTTTGTTTTTGGCCCGTGAATCGCGCCTTCGATTACCTCTTCGACTGCGTCGGTGCGCTCCGCACGATGTCGCCCGTTGTCACCCGTTGTCGCCGGTGAAATCCCGGCGCCGTTGTGCGAGGTCAGGTCATGGCCGTCATGCGCGACACTCGCTTCCAGCACGGGCAAGTCAAGCGCTGTGCGCGCTACGAAGGCCTTCGGCACCCCCCGCAACGCGTCGCGCTGCTCGGGCGCAGGCGTCCCGGCCTTCCTGCCTGACAAAACGCAAATTTGGTCTGAACCCGTTTCACCTTCCGCAGTGACGCCCGGATCCATCACGTGCGCTCCACCCCACGCGGAGGAATGTAGCCAGCTACTTCACTGCGAACTGGACAACAGGATGCAGCACCCTTTCACAATGGAGGCGCAACTTGAAGTCGAACTCGCGGCCCTCGAGTCGGACATGCCGCGCCTGCAGGCGCGCGCCCGCAACGTGTTCGTTCTGGCAAGTGCGTGGGCCGAGCGTCATGACGCCATCCTGGCCGCCGCGCCACCCGGATCGATTGAAGCGGTGCAAGCGCGCTTGCGCCGCATTGGCATCCGCTGGGGGATGATGCCGGGCGTGCGCATGACTGCGCAGTTCCCGGCACTGAAGCTACCGGACACGGGCACGCACCGGGGCTGACCCCCGCTTTCCGATTCCGCGTCCCGAACTACTTGGGCCGATGGATCGCACACAGCTTGTTGCCGTCCGGGTCGCGAACGTAAGCAAGGTAAAGCTGGCCCAGGTCACCGTTGCGCAGGCCCGGCGGATCTTCTATCGACGTGCCGCCGGCGGCGACCGCCACGTCATGGAATTCCTTCGCCTGTTCGGGCGAACTGCACTTGAAGCCGATCGTCGCCCCATTGGCACAGGTAGCGGCCTCGCCGTCGATCGGCTCGCAGACGCCGAAGGTATTGCCGTCATGGCGATAGAACAGCCGCATGTGCCCGCTGGACGCGCGGCTCTTGAGCGGGCCACCCGCGCCCAGCACGCCGAGCACGGCGTTGTAGAACTGCTCGGCACGCGCGATGTCGTTGCTGCCGACCATGATGTGGTTGAACATGGACCTCAAGCCCCCAGCAGTTCGACGTCGAACTTCAGCGTGGCATTCGGCGGAATGACGCCACCTGCCCCGCGCGCGCCGTAGCCCAGGCTCGCCGGGATGATCAGCGTGCGCTGGCCGCCTTCCTTCATGCCCTGCACGCCTTCGTCCCAGCCCTTGATGACCATGCCGCCACCGAGCGGGAAGATGAACGGCTCGCCGCGATCCTTGCTCGAATCGAACTTCTCGCCCTGCTCGCCGTTCTCGAACAGCCAGCCGGTGTAATGCACGGTGACGTTGCGGCCAGGCTGCGCTTCCGCGCCGGTGCCGGCGACGGTGTCTTCGAACTGCAGGCCAGAGGCAGTGGTGGTGAATGCCATGCGGGTTTCCTTGTGGGCTTGTTGATGACGTGGCGTGCAGTTTAGCCGGGGCGCCGCGGCCCAGCGCGATGCGATCCAGCCTCAATCCCGGCAGTAGCCCTCGCCCGGCTTGACCGTCAGGCAATCGCGCTTGCCGGCCAGGTTCTTCAGTCCCGTGGCGTCGCCGTTCGTGTGCACGGCGCTCTCCGCCACGCCCTTGCGCAGGAAGCGCAGGCCCTCGACGGTGACCGCGCCATCGAACACGCCCTTGTTGTCGAGATCCCACTGCATGTCCAGGGTCACGCCTCCACCCGGCTTCGATGCCACCACCAGATACATCCCTTCCACCCCGGTCCAGCGGCCCAGGTAGTCGGCTTCCACCTTGGCAGTGTCCGCAGGCGTAGCGGGCGTGGTGGGCATGGGAGTGGGGGCCGCATCGTCTGCGGCAGGTGCGGGCGCAGGTTCGGCCGGTGTCGTCGCGGCCGCGGCGGTGGCTTGTGCTGGTGCAGCTATGTCCGCAGCGGGCTGGCGATCGGAGCAGGCGGCAAGCGCGGCGACGGCAAGCAAGAGGGCGACTGTCTTCATGGTGAGCTCCATGGTGTGGTGCAAGGCCCAGTGTTGGCGCAGCCTACGAGCGGGCACGTTGAGCTGGCGTCATGCCTCGGACGGCGGTTGCTCTTGAGAGCGAGCAAAGGTGGAAGTTCTGCTTCCCAGGAAATGCGAAAGGCCGGACATGACCGCCTGCCGGGAAGCGGACCAGAACCCGTTCCCAGGGAGGCAAGCTGACCCCTTCTCACCCCGTTCTTGCTCTTGGGCAAAACAGGAGTAAAACAAGGACCAGACTTGATTTTTCAGGAGCGAAGGACCTGAATTTGCCGTAGTCATACATCGACTCCAAGCCCTGTTTTTCTTTCGCCTCTATCTCCTTTCAGGCGTCGGATCGATTTGGCCCCCTTCATTGGGCCGGGATACCGAAATCCCGGTCTTCCCTTACGGACATTGGTGCTCACCATGCTTACCCCCGCCCTGCCCGCGGATGAGTCCACACGAATCGATACGTTGCGCTCGCTTAATATCCTGGATTCGTCGCCGGAAGAACGCTTCGACCGGTTGACTCGCTTGGCCAAGCGGTTGTTCGGGGTGCCCATCGCGCTGGTCAGCCTGGTGGACGCCGATCGCCAGTGGTTCAAGTCCTGCCTGGGCCTTCCCGTGCGCGAGACCTCGCGCGATATCTCGTTTTGCGGCCACGCGATCCTGGGTGACGAGATCCTGACGATCCCTGACACGCTGGCCGATGAGCGCTTCCACGACAACCCGCTCGTGACCGGCGCGCCCAACATCCGCTTCTACGCCGGTTGTCCACTGAGCGTCCCCAATGGGAGCAAGTTGGGCACGTTGTGCCTGATCGATGTCGAGCCGCGCAGCCTGAGTGCCGATGACCGCGAACTGCTGCGCGATCTGGCGCGCATGGCCGAGCAGGAGCTGGCCGCCGTCCAGTTGGCGACGATGGACGAGCTGACCATGCTGTCCAACCGTCGCGGTTTCGAGTCGCTGGCGCAGCATGCGCTCAATGTCTGCAAGCGCATGGACAAGCCTGCGACGTTGCTGTTCTTCGACCTGGATGGTTTCAAGCAGGTCAATGACAGGTTCGGGCACGCGGAGGGCGACATTGCCCTCACCACGTTTGCCGAGCTGCTGCGCAATGCCTTTCGTGACAGCGACGTCATCGGCCGTCTCGGCGGCGACGAGTTCGTTGCGGTGCTGACCGACTCCAACCCCGGCGAATCGGAGGCCGCGCTCCGGCGTTTGCGCGAACTGGTTGACGCGCGCAACGCCGACGCCAAACGCGGCTACGAGATCGGGTACAGCGTCGGCACAGTCGCCTTCGACTCTTTGCGGCATCCGACGATCAAGGAGATGCTAGCCGAAGGCGACGCGGCCATGTACGCGCACAAGCATGCTTCGAAGGC
>JAZKHR010000044.1:0-2873 GCA_040385305.1 Pseudomonadota bacterium | reverse complement strand
TCACCCGCACTTGCTATACCCACAATTCAAGCAAGTAGCACACCCATCCATCAGCACGAGTGCCTTGGTGCTGCACTTGTGGCACATCGTCGCGGTGGGCGGGAAGCTGGCGCCGTCACCGGTGACCTCGATGTCCTCGGTGCGGTCTTCGGGCGACGGAGTTGCGCTTACGTCAGCGTTTTTTTTTGAGCGCGTCTGGGTTTCGTAGGCGCGGCGCTTCTCGGCGATGAGGGTGCGCTGGTGCTCGCTCATCTCGGGGTCGTGCATCATGCCGATGGACTTCAGGTGGTCCTCGATGATCATGCCCAGCTCGGCCACCAGCGACGGCATGTACACGCCACCGGCCTTGAAGTAGCCGCCCTTGGGGTCGAACACGGCCTTCATCTCGTCCACCAGGAAGGTGACGTCGCCACCCTTGCGGAACACGGCGGACATGATGCGGGTCAGCGCGACGATCCACTGGAAATGGTCCATCGACTTGGAATTGATGAACACCTCGAACGGGCGGCGGTGTTCGTGCTCGTTGCCGGCATTGAGCACGATGTCGTTGATGGTCACGTACATGGCGTGCTCCACCAGCGGCGACTTGATCTTGTAGGTGGAGCCCACCAGCACTTCCGGGCGCTCGATGCGCTCGTGCATCTGGATCACGTCGGCGCCGCGCTTCTCGGCGGCCCGGAGCTCGGCTTCGACCTGTTCGCGCTTGACCGATTCGGCCTTGGTCGCTTCCTTGGCCTTGTCCTCGGGGGTGAGGACGGCGTAGCCCTTGATTTTCTGATCGATCCTGACGGCCATTGCGGGTTCCGGTGCTGGGTGGTGGCGTGCTGCGTTGGGATATCCCGGCCCGGCGGCGAACCGCCGGGCGCGGGTCACGCGCGCTGCTTACTTTTTCTTGGCGGCTTTCTTGGCGGTCTTCCTGGCCGGGGCCTTCTTGACTGCCTTCTTGGGCGCAGCCTTCTTGGCAGGCGCCTTCTTCATCGACTTCTTTACCGCGGCTTTCTTGGCCGTGGCTTTCTTGGCGACCTTCTTGACCGCCTTCTTCACCGCGGCCTTCTTGGCCGTGGCTTTCCTTGCGACTTTCTTGGCGGACTTCTTGACCGCTGCCTTCTTGGCGGTCGCCTTCTTCGCGACCTTCTTGACGGCCTTCTTCACCGTGGCCTTCTTGGCAGTGGCTTTCTTCGCAGCCTTCTTGGTCGCCTTCTTGGCGGTGGCCTTCTTGCCCACGCCCTTGCGCTTCAGTGCGGCGGCTTCCTTCTTGGCATCGGCGCTGGCTTCGGCCAACGACTTCTTGGCCTTGGTGGTGGTCTTCTTGACCGCCTTGCGCGCGTTTGCCGTTGACTTGCTCACCGCCTTCTTGGCATTGGTGGCGGCATTGCTCACAGCCTTGCCGGCCTTCTTCGCCGCCTTCTTGACCGACTTCACCGCGCCTTCCGCGGTGGAGGCGATGGTGCTGCCGACACTGGCCGCGGCGTCCTTCACGGTTTCAGCCGCGTTGGACAGTGTTGCCGTCACTCCATTTCCGTTGCTCATGAGCCCCTCCTGCGATGGGCGTTGGTTGGTTGGGTACAACAGCGCGATCCTATACCCGCAAGCGCCGTGCGTGCAGCGTGAGGGGACTGCACGCAAAACTTGCCGCGAGCATTCCTAGAATTTTCCGTAGTAACCCTCTTTCAACGCATCGAACAGATTGGCCGCGGTATGCATCTCGCCGTCGTACTCGATCTGCTCATTGCCCTTGACCTCGACCACGCTGCCGTCCTCCAGCTCGAAGCGGTAGGTGGTGTTCTCCAGGTCCGCTTCCTTGACCAGCACGCCCTGGAACGCGGCGGGGTTGAAGCGGAACGTGGTGCAACCCTTCAAGCCCTGCTCGTGGGCGTAGCGGTAGATGTCCTTGAAGTCCTCGTACGGGTAATCCGTGGGGACGTTGGCGGTCTTGGAGATCGAGCTGTCGACCCACTTCTGCGCCGCGGCCTGCACGTCCACGTGCTCCTTCGGGCTGATGTCGTCGGCGCTGATGAAGTAGTCAGGCAGCTTGCCGGCGGCGTCCTCGGCGAACGGCATCGCCTTCGCGTTGACCAGTTCGCGGTAGGCCAGCAGCTCGAACGACCACACGTCCACCTTTTCCTTGGACTTCTTGCCTTCGCGGATCACGTTGCGGCTGTAGTGGTGCGCGAACGAGGGCTCGATGCCGTTGCTGGCGTTGTTGGCCAGGGACAGCGAGATGGTGCCGGTGGGCGCGATGGAGCTGTGGTGGGTGAAGCGCGAACCCACTTCGGCCAGTTCCTCCACCAACTCAGGCGCCACTTCGGCCACGCGCTGCATGTAGCGCGAGTACTTCGCATGCAGGGTCTTGCCTTCGATTTCCTGGCCGAGCTTCCAGCCGTCCTTCACCATTTCCGGGCGCTTGCGCAGCATCTCGGCGGTGACCTCGAAGCGCTCTTCCATGATCGGCGCGGCGCCCTTCTCCTTCGCCAGCGCCAGGCCCATTTCCCAGCCGGCCACCGCCATGTCGCGGGCGATGCGCTCGGTGAATTCGCAGGACTCCTTGCTGCCGTACTTCATCCGCAGCATGGTCACGGTGCTGCCAAGGCCCAGGAAGCCCATGCCGTGGCGGCGCTTGCGCACGATCTCGTCGCGCTGCTGCTGGAGCGGCAGGCCGTTGACCTCGACCACGTTGTCCAGCATGCGGGTGAACACGCGCACCACTTCCTTGTATTCCTCCCAGTCGAACGTGGCCTGTTCGGTGAAGGGATTGCGCACGAACTTGGTCAGGTTGACCGAGCCCAGCAGGCAGGCGCCGTAAGGCGGCAGCGGCTGTTCGCCGCAGGGGTTGGTGGCGCGGATGGTCTCGCACCACCAGTTGTTGTTCATCT
>JAZKHR010000043.1:0-16924 GCA_040385305.1 Pseudomonadota bacterium | reverse complement strand
TCGACTGCTGCACTTCCTGCGCGGTCTCGTGCAGGTGCAGGTGGACCGGGATGTCCAGCTGGTCAGCCAGCATGCGCACCCGTTCGAAGTTGGCATCGTTGACCGTGTAAGGCGCATGCGGTGCGAACGCGGTGGCGACCAGCGCATCATCGCGCCACTGGTCATGCACGTCGCCGGCGCGGGAGAAATACTCGTCGTCGCTGCTGGCCCAGGCCGTGGGGAAATCGATCACCGGCAGGCCCACGCGGGCGCGGAAGCCATGCTTGCGGTAGGTCGCCGCCTGCACGTCCGGGAAAAAGTAGTTCTCGTTGCAGCAGGTGGTGCCACCGCGCAGCATCTCGGCGATGGCCAACGTGACGCCGTCGGCCACGAAGTCCGGGCCGATGACCGCGGCTTCCACCGGCCAGATGTGCTCCTGCAGCCAGACCTTGAGCGGCATGTCATCGGCAATGCCCCGCAACAGGGTCATCGGGTTGTGGGTATGGGCGTTGACCAGGCCGGGGATCAGCGCGGCGTCGGGTCGTTGCACCGTCTCGGCTGCATCGAAGCGCATGCGCGCCTCCGCGACCGGCAACACCGCCATGATCCGGCCCGCGGAAATGGCGACAGCGTGGTCGGCGAGGACCACGCCGTGCGGCACCACCGGCACCACCCAGCCGGCTTCGATGAGGACGTCGCAGGCTTCCCGGGCGCCGCCTGTCATGTGCTTACTTGACCCGGCTGACGTATTCGCCGCTGCGGGTATCGACCTTGACGATCTCCTCCTGGCCGACGAACAGTGGCACCCGCACCACGGCTCCGGTTTCCAGCGTGGCCGGTTTGCCGCCACCGCCAGAGGTGTCGCCGCGCACACCGGGATCGGTCTCGGTGATCTTCAGTTCAACGAAGTTCGGCGGGGTGACCATGATCGGGCTGCCGTTCCACAGCGTCACCACGCATTGTTCCTCGCCCTTCAGCCACTTCTCGGCGCCGCCCATGCCGGCCTTGTCGGACTGCACCTGCTCGAACGACTCAGGGTTCATGAAGTGCCAGTGCTCGCCGTCGGCGTACAGGAACTGCATATCGGTATCGACTACGTCGGCGACTTCCAGGCTGTCGGTGGCCTTCATCGTCAACTCGACCACGCGCCCGGAACGGATGAAGCGGTACTTGATGCGGGTGAATGCCTGGCCCTTGCCGGGCTTGACGTATTCGGTCTCGGTGATCACGCAGGGATCGTTGTTGATCAGGATCTTCTGACCGGTCTTGACGTCGTTCATGCCCAAGCTGGCCATGGGTGCTCCTTGGCGCCACCCATGGGCGGCTGATGGTTAGGGTTTAAAATCCGTGGTCGTGGTTCCGGGACCGCCGGAACGGTACCGGATTCAAGCCGCCATGATACCCGCAGGGCCCAACTCCTTACAGCCGGCCAGCCCGTTTCCCGTGGCCGCTGCGGCCGACTGGCGGCACGCGTGGCGGGCAGCGGTGCGCGATCCACGCGAACTGCTCGGCATGCTGGGCCTCGACGCGCTGGCAGCCACCCTCTCCAGCACCACCTCGGCGCCTGCTTCGAACGGGCACTTCCCGCTGCGGGTACCGCGTGGCTTCGTCGCTCGCATGCGCCATGGCGACCCGCACGATCCCCTGCTGCGGCAGGTATTGCCGGTGCTCGACGAGGACCGCATCGTGCCCGGCTTCGCCCTCGACGCGGTCGGCGATGCCGATGCGCGGCGCGGCGGCGGCGTCATCCACAAATACAACGGGCGCGCCCTGCTGATCGCGACCGGCAGTTGCGCGGTGCATTGCCGCTACTGCTTCCGCCGCCACTACCCTTATGCCGAAGACACCGCCGCTGCCGCCGGCTGGACCGAGGCGCTCGCGATCCTGCGCGCCGACGCCTCCATCCACGAAGTGATCCTGTCTGGCGGGGACCCGTTGTCGCTGGCCGACCACAAGCTGGCGGAACTGACCGACATGCTGCTCGGCGTCCCCCACATCCGTCGCCTGCGCATCCACACCCGGCTGCCGGTGGTGCTGCCGGAGCGGGTGGACGCAAGCCTGCTGGCATGGATACGCAGCCTGCCGTGGCCGGTGGCCGCCGTGATCCACGCCAACCATGCGAACGAATTCGATGCCTCGGTCGATGCCGCGCTGGCGGCGCTGCGCCATGCCGGCGTCACGTTGCTCAACCAGGCCGTGCTGCTGCGCGGGGTCAACGATACGGTTGATGCCTTGGCCGACCTGTGCGAGCGCGGCTACGCAGCCGGTGTGCTGCCCTACTACCTGCACCAGCTGGACCGCGTCGCCGGGGCCGCCCATTTCGAAGTCGACGACGCCACGGCCCTGGACTTGCACGCCGCCCTGGCCGCACGCCTGCCCGGCTACCTGGTGCCGAAGCTGGTGCGAGAGATCGCCGGACAGCCAGGCAAGACGCCGCTCGCGGCAGTCGGTCACAGCAGCCCGCCCGCGGAATGATGTAGCCTGCTTTCATCCCCGAGTTCGAGCCCCCCAGCCCGCATGGCCATCGGTAAGGACACCGCACTGCGATTGATGCTGATCGACGACCAGGTCAACGAGGCCGAGGCCATCGTCAGCGGCCTGCGCAACGCCGGCATCGCCGTGCGCCCGCTACGCCCGGAATCGCTGGACGAGCTCGCCAGCCAGCTGGCCCAGCAGCAGGTGGATCTGGTCCTGGCCGAGCACGCCTGCCGCAGCCTGCCCTTCAACGAAGTGGCGATGGTGGTCGGCGGCAGCGGTCGCGACGTCCCCTTGCTGGCCGTGCTGGACGGGGTCAATGACGAAGTCCTCGACGCGTTGCAGTCACTGGGTGCGCACGGGGTTGCCCTGCGTGGGCGCCCACAACAACTGCTGGGCGCGATCCGCACTGCCTGGGACGACCTGGACGCACGCCGCTCGCAGCGTCAGCTGGAGGCGCAGGTGCGTGAAACCGAGCGGCGCTGCGACGCGCTGATCGATTCATCGCGCGAGCCGATCGCCTACATCCACGAAGGCATGCACATCCGCGCCAACCCGGCGTACCTGGAGATGTTCGGTTACGAAGAGTTCGAGGACATCGAGGGCATGTCCCTGCTCGACCTGGTCGCGCCGCAGCATGTCGACGACTTCAAGCAACTGCTCAAGCGCCTCTCCAAGGGCGAGGCCCCGCCGCCGCGCTACGAGTTGACCGCGCGCGACATCGAAGGCCGCGACTTCCCCGCGGTGATGGAATTCACCGCCGCCCAGTACGAGGGCGAGCCCTGCCAGCAGGTGATCTTCCGGCGCCAGGCGGCAGGCCAGGATCCGGAACTCGCCCGCCAGGTCGAGGAGCTCAGGCAACGCGACCAGGCCACCGGCCTGCTCAACCGCGCGACCTTCCTGGCCGCGCTGGATGCCGCCGTCGGCGAGGCCGCCTCGCAGGGCCGCGCGCATGGCTTGCTGCTGATCGAACCGGATCATTTCGCCGAACTGCTCGACGTGATCGGCCTGGATGCGGCGGACGACCTGATGGCGGCGATGGCACAACGCCTGGACGGCTCCTCGGATGGCGCACTGACCTCCCGCTTCGGCGAACACCAGCTGGCGGTGCTGGTGCGCGACAGCGACCACATGGCGACCAGCCAGCTGTCGGAACGCATCCGCGCGGCCTTTGCCGAACACGTGCTGGAAGTCGGCCTGCACTCGCTCAATGCGACCGTCAGCATCGGCGGCGTGCAGATCGGCGAGAAGATCGCCAGCACCAGCCAGGTCCTGGCCAAGGCCAGCCATGGCGTGGGCGCGGCGATCGGGGTCGGCGGCAACCGGGTCGAACTCTACGATCCGGGCGCGGTGGACCGAGCCGAGGCGGAGCGCATCGAAGCCTGGGTCGCGCGCATCCGCGAAGCGCTGGACAACGACGGTTTCCGCCTCGACTTCCAGCCGGTGATCGCCCTGCAGGGCGACGGCAGCGAGATGTACGAAATGTTCCTGCGCATGCAGGGCAGCGACGGAGAACCGGTCGAAGCCGACACCTATCTCCCCATTGCGGAAGAGCACGGCCTGCTCGGGGATATCGACCGCTGGGCGGTGGCCAAGGCGATCGCCCTGATCGGCCAGCGCCTCAAGGCCGGCAAGCGCACCGCCATGTTGTTGTCGCTGTCGCAGGCCGCCTTGCAGGACCAGGCCATGGCCAGCTTCATCGCCGCACACCTCGCTTCCGCAGAAGTACCAGGCGAACTGCTGGCGCTTGCCATGCCCGAAGCCAAGGTGTTCACCAACCTTCGTGCGGCGCAGGAATTCGCCAGCGCGATGGCAGGCTTCGGCGCCCGCATCGCCCTGGAACGTTTCGGGGCAGGCCTGAATTCGCTGCAGCTGCTGCAGCACTTCGAGCCTGCCTACCTCAAGATCGACCCGCAATTCATGGAAGACCTGGCCAAGAGTGCGGAGTCGCAAAAGCGCGTGCGCGACATCGCCAGCCAGACCCGCGGCCTCGGCATCCGCACCATCGCCGACCGCGTGCAGGACGCGACCAGCATGACCCTGCTGTTCTCTGCTGGCGTGGACTTCGTACAGGGCGATTTCCTGGCCGCGGCCGGCCCGGACATGAACTACGACTTCAGCTGAGGACGCTTCGCCGCCGCGACAAGGCAACCCGATGCACGCGCCCTCCCCGAGCTACCGTGGCCGTTTCGCGCCCTCGCCGACCGGGCCGCTACACGCCGGCTCGATGCTGGCGGCACTGGGTAGCTGGTTGCTGGCGCGCCAGTCCGGCGGGCAGTGGTTGCTGCGCATCGAGGATATCGACCCACCGCGCGAAGTCGCGGGCGCGGTCGAGGCGCAACTGGCCGCCCTGGCCGCGTTCGGATTGCGCCATGACGGCGGCATCACATACCAGAGCCAGCGCGCGGACGCCTATCGCGATGCGCTCAATCGCCTGCTGGCGCGCGGCCTCGCCTTCGAATGCCATTGCAGCCGCGCCGACCTTGCCGCCACCGGCGGCGTCCACCGTCGCTGCGTGGCTACCGCGCCGCGTCCGGATCCTGCCATCCGCCTGCGGGTAGCGGATGGCACCGAGATCGCGTTCGATGACCTGGTGCACGGGCGCGTCGTGCAGCGCGTGGACCTCGTTGCCGGGGATGTCGTGCTGCTGCGCGCCGACGGCTTGTGGGCCTATCAGCTGGCCGTGGTGGTGGATGATGCCGCCCAGGACGTCACCGATGTGGTGCGCGGCGCCGACCTGCTCGACTCCACCCCGCGGCAGATCCTGCTGCAGCAGGCACTGGGCTTGCCGACACCGCGCTACGCGCACCTGCCGCTGCTGCTCGGCGCGGACGACAGGAAACTCTCGAAGTCCGACGCTGCCCTGCCCGTCGACCTGGCCTCGCCGCTCGAAACCCTGCAGGCACTGTGGCGCTGCCTGGGCCAGACGCCCCTGCCGCCCGGATCCCGGCACGGGGTCGACGGGTTCCTCGCCGCTGGCATCCACGCCTTCCGGATCGAGCAGGTGCCAACGCTCGCCACCCGGCTATCCGCCGCAGTGCACAACACCGGTGCAACACGTCGTGACTAGAATCGGACAACACTTACCGGCGCCGTGGCGCGACAGGAGACATGCATGACATCCAGGGTTGCCCTCGTGACTGGCGGTACAGGCGGCATCGGCACGGCCATCGTCAAGCGCCTCGCCGACATGGGCCACAAGGTCGCCACCAACTACCGCAGCGAGGAACGCGCGCGTCCGTGGCAGGAAAAGATGCGGGCCGAAGGCTACGAGGTCGCGCTGGTCAAGGGCGACGTCACCTCGCCCACCGAGGCCGAGGCGATGGTGCGCGAACTCGAGGGCATGCTCGGACCGGTGGAGATCCTGGTCAACAACGCCGGCATCACCCGCGATGGCACCTTCCACCGGATGAAGGCGGACCAGTGGTCCGACGTCATCAACACCAACCTCAACTCGGTGTTCAACGTGACCCGCCCGGTAATCGAGGGCATGCGCGAGCGCAAATGGGGCCGGGTCATCCAGATCAGTTCGATCAACGGGCTCAAGGGCCAGTACGGCCAGGCCAACTACGCCGCGGCCAAGGCCGGCATGCACGGCTTCACCATTTCCCTGGCGCGCGAGAACGCCCGCAACGGGGTGACCGTGAACACCATCTCACCCGGCTACATCGCCACCGACATGGTGATGGCAGTGCCGGAAGAGGTGCGCGCCAAGATCGTCGCCGACATTCCCACCGGGCGCCTCGGCACGCCGGAGGAGATCGCCTACGGCGTCGGCTTCCTTGCCGATGAACAGGCCAGCTGGATCACCGGCTCCAACCTCGACATCAACGGCGGCCACCACATGGGTTGGTGAACTTTGCGGCCGCGCGTAGTGTGCCAAGATCGCCTCGAATCCCTCCAGCGGAGCCGCCATGTCCTCGACCGACCCTAACCGCCGCCCGTCAAACGCCGGCCGCTACCTGTTCCTGTTGCTGCTGGGCCTGGTGCTCGGCGCCATCGCCACGGTGATGGTCATGCGCGCCCTGGACCAGCGCCGGGATCCATTTCCCGATGCGCTGATGCACGTGCAGCAATGGCACATGGGCCAACTGAAGGCGGACATGGAGCAGAACCGCTGCAACGCCACCGACGTCCTGCCGCACCTGCAGGCGCTGCGGATGACCTCCACTGACATCGATGCCGCGTTTCCCGAGTTGCGCGAAGACCAGCGGTTCAGTGCAGCCAGCACCGCCATGCGCGCCACCATGGACAAGGTGGTCGCCAATCCGCCACTCACCTGCGAAGGCGTCGGTGCCGCGATGAAGAGCATCGGGGAGTCCTGCAAGGGCTGCCACCAGGACTTCCGCGGTTGAGCTTGCCTTGCTGCGCGGAGAGGGTCGGGAGACGGCCTCGTGCGCAAAGGCCGCTGGTGTTGCAGCGCAACATGCTGGCGAACCGATTCACGGTTATGGTCGGACATCCGCCGCGCGCGGACCCTGTTTCCTTACTTCAATCCCGGGGATTTGAATGAAAGCTTCGCTTGCTTGTGCCATTGCCGGCACCACCGTGCTGGCCGGGGCCATCGCTGCGGCCACAGCGGCCGCACCGGTCACCCGCACCAATCCGCTGCGCGTCAGCATGTTCGCCGCCAATGGCGGAGTGGAAGTGGTCCTGACCAATACCAGCAACAAGATTGCGCGGGTACCGCGCTACCAGTTGCCGTTGGGCGAGCTCGAAGCCAAGTTGTTCAAGGTCAGCCGCGACGGCCAGCCGGTTGCCTACGAAGGCCCGATGATCAAGCGCGGCCTGCCCACTGCGTCCGACTTTGCCATCCTGCGCCCCGGCGAGAGCTATCGCAGCGTCGTGCAGCTCTCCAATGCGTATGACATGCGCAAGAGCGGCACCTACACCGTGACCCTCGCTTCCGCCATGCAGCACGCCTCGCTTTCCGACGGCAGCATGCTCAAGACTCCGCGCGGCCTTCCGTTGACCTTGCAGAGCGCGCCGCTACGCATGTATGCCAGCGGCAAGTTGCCAGATCCGACCAAGGGCAAGGGCAAACCGGGCAGTGGCACCCAATCAGGCGGCGTCACCTTTGTCGGCTGCGACGCCACCCAGACCAGCCAGCTGCTGACGGCAGTGGGTTCGGCGCGCGGCTATGCGGAGAATGCGAAGGGCTACCTCGCGGCAGGAACGCAGGGCCCACGCTACACCACCTGGTTTGGCGCTTACACCGCAAGTCGTTACGCCACCGCCAGTCAGCATTTCGTTTCGATCGACAGCGCAATGGACCAGAGCGGCGGCCAGATCAAGATCAACTGTGGCTGCAACCAGAGTTACTACGCCTACGTGTATCCGACCAAGCCGTACGAGATCTTCGTCTGCCGCGCATTCTGGAGCGCGCCGAACACCGGCACCGATTCCCGCGCCGGTACCCTGGTCCACGAAATGAGTCACTTCGATGTCGTCGCCAACACCGACGATGTTGTCTACGGCCAGACTGGCGCCAAGAACCTGGCATCCACCGATCCTGATGGCGCCCTCAGGAACGCAGACAGCCACGAGTACTTCGCCGAGAACACGCCAAGCCAGAACTGATCGACGCAACACGGCATGACCCGGACGGCCCGCACTGCGGGCCGTTCGCTTTCATGCCGCTTGCACATGGATGAACGCCCTCTGAGCCTAGCTGGCATGTCGCATTGCCAGCGACCCCCGGTTCATCCTTGTTGCCCTAGTGTGCGTGCGTCGTGGGCGAGATGCCCCGGCTCCCTTCCCCGACACTAAGGACGACCATGAACATTCGCGCCCCACACCTTCGCCTGATCGCCGCTAGCCTGTTGACGGGCGTCATTGCCACCGGTTGCGCAAGTACCGCGCCTGGCTACTACGGGAACAACGGTTACGGCACCTCCGCCGGCCCCACGTCCGCCTGTTATGACTGCGGTACGGTGACGCGCATCGAGACCGGCGTGGGCAGCCGGGCACCGAATGCAACCGGTGCTGTGGTGGGCGGTTTGATCGGCGCGGTCGCGGCGCGTGAAGTCGCCAAGAACCGTACCGACAGCGAAGGCCGCACCAACACGGCGACCGTCGCCGGTGCCGTTGGCGGTGCCGTGGTCGGCAACGCCATCCAGAACCGCGCGGGGACCGGCTACAACATCTTCGTGCGCATGCAGGACGGCCGGGAGACCGTTGCCATGCAGGACGACCTCGGCAGCATCCGGGTTGGCTCCTACGTGCGGGTACAGAACGGACGCGCCTACGCCCGCTGATCCACCGAGTTACGGGCTGGTAGTGTCACCCGATGGGCCGCAGATGCGGCCCATCGTCGTCGTGGCTGCGCAAGTCCGGCAGAATGCGGCGACTGCCCCGCACCGGAACATCATGGACCAGGACGCGCTTTACTATCTCCTTGCGATCGCAATGATCGTGATCGGCCTGATCGGCACCGTGCTGCCGGCACTGCCGGGGCTGCCCCTGGTGTTCGGCGGCATGCTGGTGGCGGCGTGGGCAGGCGATTTCCAGCAGGTCGGCATCCCGATGCTCGTGTTGCTGGGGCTCCTGACCGCACTTTCCCTGGGCATCGACCTGTGGGCTACTGCGCTGGGCGCCAAGCGCGTGGGCGCAAGCCGCAAGGCCATCATCGGCGCCATGCTCGGAACCGTTTTGGGACTGCTGCTGGGCCCGCTGGGCCTGCTGCTCGGGCCATTCGCGGGCGCACTTGCGGGCGAACTGCTGCATCGGCGCAGCCTGGGCGCGCAACATCTGGGGGATGCAGCGAGGATAGGATTGGGTACCTGGATGGGAATCCTGTTCGGTGTTGTCCTCAAGATCGGGCTGGCATTCGCGATGCTCGGTCTGTTCGCCCTGGCTTGGTGGTTGTGAAAAGATTTCACACGATGCTGAACGACCATCCTCCAGCCTAACCGCCGCGACTGACCCGGATCGAACCAATGCCCTTACGCTGGAGCCGCAAACGCATGTACTGGACCATTGCCATCACGGCCCTTGCGACGTTGCTGCTGGTCGTCGTGGCCACCAACTTCAAGACATCCGAAAAGAGCCTGGAGCGCAAGATCGAGCACCGCTACCCGGTGTCCGACCCGCAGTTCCGACGCGAGATGGGCGTGCTGCTGGGTCCGGGGATCATTCCCGGCAACAAGATCGCCGACCTTCAGAACGGCAAAGAGATCTTCCCCGCCATGCTGGAGGCAATCCAGGGAGCACAGAAGACCGTCACCTTCGAGACCTACATCTACTGGTCCGGCGAAGTCGGCAAGAAGTTCGCCGCCGCGCTCGAAGAGCGTGCGCGCGCGGGAGTCGCGGTCAAGGTGATGATCGACTGGGCCGGCAGCATCAAGATGGACAGTGAGATGCTGCAGGCGATGAAGGACGCAGGCGTCGATGTCCAGCAGTACCGGCCACTCAAGTGGTACAACCTCGGCCGCCTCAACAACCGCACCCACCGCAAGCTGCTCGTCGTGGATGGCAAGGTCGCGTTCACCGGCGGCGTCGGCATTGCCGACCAGTGGGACGGGAATGCCCAGGATCCCGATCACTGGCGCGACCTGCACTTCCGCATCGAGGGA
The DNA here is from genome assembly GCA_040385305.1 of Pseudomonadota bacterium. Taxonomy (GTDB): domain Bacteria; phylum Pseudomonadota; class Gammaproteobacteria; order Xanthomonadales; family Xanthomonadaceae; genus Thermomonas. The sequence continues at coordinate 6,896 of JAZKHR010000043.1, read as the reverse complement.
CCGGTGGTGGCGCAGGTGCAGGCCGCGTTCAATGACAACTGGATCAAGACCACCGGCGTGGTGCTCAATGGCGAAGACTACTTCCCGCCGCTGCAGCGCGTGGGCGACCTGGACGCGCACATGTTCGTGGCGTCACCCGCCGGCGGCAGTGAAAGCATGCACCTGATGTACCTGATGTCGATCGCCGCGGCGGAACGCAGCATCGACCTCGAAGCGGCATATTTCGTCCCCGACGAGTTGATCATGAAGGCACTGCTGGCAGCCCGCCACCGCGGCGTCAAGGTGCGGGTGATCCTGCCCGGCAAGCACATCGACTCGGAGACCGTGCGCCTGGCGTCCAAGGCGCACTGGGGAGAATTGTTGCTCGGGGGCGTGGAGATCCACGAGTACCAGCCCACGATGATGCACAACAAGCTGTTGATCGTGGACGGCGAGATGACCTCGGTGGGCTCCACCAATTTCGACGTACGTTCGTTCCAGCTCAATGACGAGGCCAGCCTCAATGTGTACGGAGCCGCGTTCGCCGCGCGCATGACCGAGGTGTTCGAGGCCGACCTCAAGCAGACCGTGCAATACACGTACCGGATGTGGAGGGAACGCCCGGTCAAGGACAAGATGTTCGAGAAGTTCATCCTGCCGCTCAAATCGCAGTTGTGATTCCCGCGCCGGAGGCCACCGACCTCGCCGGGCGCTTCCTGCTCGCCCTGGACCAGGTCCAGGCCAAGCTGGTCAAGCTGGTCGCCAGCGCGCCGTTGCTGCTGGTCGCGATCTTCATCGTGCTGCTCGCGCTATGGCTGGGGGGTTTCATCAGCCGCCGGATGCGCGTGGTCACCCGGCTCAGCCGCAGCAACCCGTACATGGATGGCCTGCTGCGCAACATCGTGAAGTTCGTGATCGTGCTGGCAGGAGTGCTGGTGGCGCTGGACCTGCTCGGCGCAACTTCCCTGGTGGGCGCCGTGCTGGGTTCGGCCGGTGTCCTCGGCCTTGTGTTGGGCTTTGCCTTCAAGGACATCGCCGAGAACTATGTCGCCGGCATCCTGCTCAGCCTGCGCCAGCCGTTCTCGCCCGGCGATTCGGTGCGGGTGGACAGCCACGAGGGCAAGGTGGTGGCGCTGACCTCGCGCGTCACCGTGCTGATGACCGCGGACGGCAACCACCTGCAACTGCCGAACGCTCTGGTGTTCAAGTCGGTGCTGCTGAACTACAGCCGCAACCCGAAACGCCGTTTCGAATTCGAAACCGGGGTGGACGGACAGGCCTCATGGCATCGCGCGATGGACATCGGCGTCGCCACGCTGGGCTCGCTGGAGGGCGTGCTGCCCGACCCGGCGCCATCGGCCCTGATCCGCAGCCTGTCCGACGACGGCGCCAGCCTGCAGTTCAGCGGCTGGATCGACCAGACCCGCAACGACCTCGCGCGCACCCGCAGCGAAGCCATGCGGCAGGTGCGCAAGGCACTGCGCGAAGCAGGCATCACTCCACCCGAGTCTGTGCAAAAGGTCGTCTTGCTGCGTACCGACGGCTCCGTCAACGAGGTCCATGAAACAGACCTCCCCCGTGACACCTCGGTGGACCACGGGCTGGATGCGCAGGTTGGGCAGGCTCGCCACCAGGAAGACGGCGGCGACCTGCTGACCCGGCAAGCGCCGTCCGGCGCCGATCAGTTGCCGTAAACCAGCCAGCGCCGCGCTTCGGTCTCGTTCGAGAAGATGCGAATGACCATGCCGCGCTCGCTGCACAGGATCTCGGCCAATTCGCTGCCCTGGATATCCTCGCGCAATTCGACGAACGCCGTGCGCACGTCTTTCAACCCTGCGTCAGCCAGGGAATCCACCACCGCCTCGATGTCGGGTACGTCCACGGTTGAACGCAGGTCTTCGAGCACCAGCAACCGCGTAGCCCTCAGCTCCCCGCATTCCGCGCCGATCATCTTCCACACCGCGATCGACACTTCCTGCGAGTCGGTGCCGTCGAACACGAAGGCGCGCAGGTAACCAGGCTCGTCGTCGAAGCAGATGCGGAAACCTGGCCCGGCCTTGATCCGGGTGTTGCTCATGCCAGCACCAGCGGAATGCCGCCTGGCGTCGCATCCGCAATCCGGGCCCGCCACTCGCGCGGCCCGGTCTCGTGCACGGATGTGCCGTTCGAATCCACCGCGACCGTGACCGGCATGTCCTGCACGGTGAATTCGTAGATCGCCTCCATGCCCAGGTCGGCGAAGGCGACCACGTTCGACGCCTTGATTGCCTTCGAAACCAGGTAGGCCGCGCCGCCGACCGCCATCAGGTAGGCCGAGCCATGCTTGCGGATCGCCTCGATGGCCACGGGGCCGCGCTCGGCCTTGCCAACCATGCCCAGCAATCCGGTTTCCGCCAGTACCTGCTCGGTGAACTTGTCCATGCGCGTGGCCGTGGTCGGGCCGGCGGGGCCTACCACTTCATCGCGCACAGGATCCACTGGACCCACGTAATAGATGAATCGCCCGCGCAGGTCGAACGGCAACGGTTCTCCGCGATCGAGCATCTCCACCATGCGTTTGTGCGCGGCGTCGCGGCCGGTCAGCAGCTTGCCATTGAGCAGCAGCACTTCGCCCGGCTTCCACGAGGCCACGTCTGCCCTGCTGATGGAGTCCAGATCCACGCGTCGCGCGTTTTGCGGGTTGTAGGTCAGGGTCGGCCAGTCTTCCAGCGATGGCGGATCCAGCATCACCGGGCCGCTGCCGTCCAGTGTGAAATGCGCGTGGCGCGTGGCGGCGCAGTTCGGGATCATCGCCACCGGCAGGTTGGCGGCGTGGGTCGGATATTCCTTGACCTTGATGTCGAGCACCGTGGTCAGTCCGCCCAGGCCCTGCGCGCCGATGCCGAGTGCATTGACCTTGTCGTACAACTCAAGGCGCAACTCCTCCGCGCGATTGGTTGCTCCGCGCGCCTGCAATTCGGTGATGTCGATGGGTTCCATCAGCGACTCTTTCGCCAGCAGCATCGCCTTCTCGGCGGTGCCGCCGATGCCGATCCCGAGCATGCCGGGCGGGCACCAGCCGGCGCCCATGGTCGGCACCGTCTTCAGCACCCAATCGACGATGGAATCGGACGGATTGAGCATCGCGAACTTGGACTTCGCCTCGGAGCCGCCACCCTTGGCCGCCACGATCACATCCACCGTATTGCCCGGCACCACCTTGACGTTGACCACTCCCGGCGTGTTGTCCCGGGTATTGATGCGCTTGCCCGCGGGGTCGGCCAGCACGCTCGCGCGCAACTTGTTGTCCGGATGGTTGTAGGCACGGCGCACGCCTTCGTGGACCATGTCCTCCACGCCCATGCTGGCGTCGTCCCAGCGCACGTCCATGCCGATCTCGAGGAACACGGTGACGATGCCGGTGTCCTGGCAGATCGGCCGGTGGCCCTCGGCGCACATCCGCGAGTTGATCAGGATCTGGGCGATGGCGTCCTTCGCTGCAGCAGATTGCTCCCGCTCATGCGCAGCGGCGAGGCTCCTGATGTAGTCCACCGGGTGGTAATAACTGATGTACTGGAGGGCGTCGGCGACGGACTGGATCAGGTCTTCCTGCCTGATCGAGACAGGCACGCGCGAACCCGGGAACTGGCTGGTCATGGCGGCAGCTGGGGAAGGAAGCGGCTATTTTACGCGGTTGCTGCATTCACCTGAACCGTACCTGGAATTGCACAGACTCAGCCGATGCCCCCACCCCTGCCGCAAGCCCAGCTCAACTTCCGCGAACGCTTCGGCGCGATGCGCAACGTGCCGCCCTTCCTGCGCGAGATCTGGGGCACCAGCAAGCCACTGACCATCGCCGCCATCGGCCTGCGCCTGATCCGCGCGTTCCTGCCAGTCGCTACGCTGTATGTCGGCAAGCTGATCATCGACGAGGCGATCCGGCTAATCGCGCTCGACGTGCCGGAGCGCCTGCGCCCGGCCTGGGAATCCGGCCAGCTCAACCACCTGATCGTGCTGCTGGGCATCGAGCTGGGGCTGGCGATCGGCTCCGACCTGCTCGGGCGTGCGGTGAGCTACGTGGACACGGTGCTGTCGGAGCAGTTCACCAATGCCACCAGCGTCCGCCTGATGGAGCATGCGGCCACGCTGGACCTCGAGGATTTCGAGGACGCCGACCTGCAGGACAAGCTGGACCGCGCCCGTCGCCAGACCATGGGGCGCATGAGCCTGATGGGCCAGCTGTTCGGCCAGGCCCAGGACATGATCACCGTGGTCAGCTTCGCGGTGGGACTGCTGGCCTATGCGCCATGGCTGATGGTGCTGTTGCTGGTGGCCCTGATCCCGGCCTTCGTCGGCGAATCGCACTTCAACGCGCTCAACTATTCGCTCAATTTCCAGTGGACCCCGGAACGCCGGCAGCTGGAATACCTGCGGCAGATGGGCGCGAGCGTGGAGACCGCGAAAGAGGTCAAGATCTTCAACCTCAACCGCTTCTTCATCGAGCGCTTCCGCACGCTCTCGCAGAAGTTCTTCGAGGCCAACCGCAAGCTGGCAGGCAGGCGCGCGGTCTGGGGCACCCTGTTGGCCGCGCTTGGCACGCTGGGCTACTACGTCGCCTACGCTTACATTGCCTGGCGCACCGTGCGCGGCGACTTCACGATCGGCGACCTGACCTTCCTGGCCGGCAGCTTCCGCCGCCTGCGCCAGCTGCTGGAAAGCCTGCTCACCGGCTTCTCCCAGGTCGCGAGCCAGGCGCTGTACCTGGATGACCTGTACTCGTTCTTCCAGATCCAGTCCGAAATCCGCAGCGTCCCGGGGGCATTGCCCGTGCCGGACCCGATACGCAGCGGCTTCGTGTTCGACAACGTCGGTTTCCGCTATGAGGGCGCCGACAGCTGGGCCTTGCGCGGCCTGAGCTTTGCGCTGCATGCCGGCGAGGTGCTGGCGCTGGTAGGCGAAAACGGGGCCGGCAAGACCACGCTGGTGAAATTGCTGGCGCGCCTGTACGACCCGGACGAGGGCCGCATCCTGCTCGACGGGCGCGACCTCAGGGATTACGACCTCGACGACCTCCGCGCAAACATCGGCGTGATCTTCCAGGACTTCGTGCGCTACCACCTGACTGCTGCGGAAAACATCGCGATGGGCCAGATCGAGGCGATGGGCGACCGCGCCCGCATCGAGGAGGCGGCGCGGCGCGGCATGGCCGACGAGGTCGTCGCCACGCTGGCCAGGGGCTACGACCAGGTCATCGGGCGCCGCTTCAAGGACGGCGTGGACCTGTCCGGCGGGCAATGGCAGAAGATCGCGATCGCCCGCGCCTACATGCGCGACGCGCAGGTGATGATCCTTGACGAACCCACCGCCGCGCTGGACGCGCGCAGCGAGTTCGAGGTCTTCGAACGGTTCAAGGAACTGTCCGACAACAAGACCGCGGTCCTGATCAGCCACCGCTTCAGCAGCGTGCGCATGGCCGACCGCATCCTGGTGCTGGCCGACGGCAAGGTGGAAGCCAGCGGCACCCATGCGCAACTGATGGCGCAGGGCGGGCGTTATGCTGAGCTGTTCGAGTTGCAGGCTGCCGGTTACCGCTGATCATCCACTTTCAAAGGAGAAACGAAGATGGGCCATACACACCGATTGGCGTTGTGCATCGCGATGGCGCTGGCAATGACTGCATGCGCGCAGCCGGCTGAATCAGGCAGCCCTGCGGCTGCAGCGCCAGCCCCGACGCAGGTTGCTGACTCGGGCATGCGCATCGAAACGGTCGCCAGCGGGCTCGCGCATCCGTGGTCCGTGGCCCTGTTGCCGGAAGGCGGCTTCCTGGTGACCGAGCGCCCCGGCCGGCTCCGCCGGATTGCCGCGGATGGCGCCCTGTCGGCGCCCCTTGCGGGCGTACCCACTGTCTTCGCCGAGGGCCAGGGTGGCCTGCTGGATGTGGTCCTGGACCCGGGCTACGCCAGCAACAGGCGGATCTGGCTGAGTTTTGCCGAACCCGGCGAGGCCGACACCGCCGGCACTGCGGTGGCCACCGCCACGCTGGGGCCGGACGCGCTCAGCGACGTGCGGGTGGTGTACCGGCAGGCACCCAAGCTGAAGGGCGGCGCGCATTTTGGTTCGCGCATCGCCTTCCACGGCGTGGACGGCAACGGGGGCGGCCACGTCTTCATCAGCCAGGGGGAGCGCCAGGAGCGGGAGTTGTCGCAGCAGCTGGACAAGCTGCAGGGCAAGCTGGTGAGGCTCAATCTGGATGGCAGCATTCCAGCCGACAACCCATTCGTCGGCCGCGCCGGGGTGCGCCCGGAAATCTTCAGCTACGGCCATCGCAACATGCAGGGCATGGCCACCGATCCGCGCACCGGGACGCTTTGGCAAAACGAGCACGGCCCGCGCGGCGGCGACGAGATCAACCTGCCCGAAGCCGGCAAGAACTACGGCTGGCCGGTGATCACCCATGGCATCAACTACTCGGGACTTCCCATTCCCGAGGCCGTGGGCAAGAGCGCGCCGGGCATGGAGCAGCCTTATCACGTGTGGGAAAAATCGCCCGGCCTGTCGGGCATGGCCTTCCTCACCGGTATGCCCAGCCACCCCTGGAATGACAGCCTGTTCCTGGGCGCGCTTGCAGAGCGCAATCTGATTCGCTTGAAACTGGAGGGCAACCGCATCGTCGCCGAGGAACGCCTGCTGGCGGACCTGGGCCAGCGCATCCGCGACGTGCGGGTGGCGGCTGACGGCAGCGTGTACGTGCTGACCGACGAGGACGCTGGTCGCTTGCTGCGCTTGACCGCGCCGCCGGCAAAGCCGTGAGCCGGCGCCTCGCGTAAAATGCGCGAAGAATCCGCAACCTGCGCAGCGCATGGCTTCCCCCTTCGGCACCGAGACGGTGCTCGACGTCCGTCACTGGACGGACGCGTACTTCAGCTTCACCACCACCC
>JAZKHR010000042.1:6483-15700 GCA_040385305.1 Pseudomonadota bacterium | reverse complement strand
TGGAGGCCGGCTACACCAGCGTCTGCGAATTCCATTACCTGCACCACGCGCCGGATGGCAGGCCCTATGCCGAAAGCGATGCGATGTCGCAGGCCCTGCTTGCGGCTGCGCGGGACACAGGCATCCGCATCACCTTGCTGCCCGTGTTGTACATGCGTGGTGGTTTCGACGGGCGCCCGCTCGGCGAGCATCAACGGCGCTTCGGCCACGACGTGGAAAGCTGGCTGCGCCTGTTCGATGCCCTGCGCGTGCACGAGGGCGCAACGGTTCGCATCGGGTGCGCGCTGCACAGCCTGCGCGCGGTGCCGCCGGACGCCATGCGCGCGGTGCTTGCCGCATTGCCGCCGGACGCGCGCATCCATGTCCACGTTGCCGAACAGCAGGCGGAGGTGGAGGAGTGCATCGCCGTGCGTGGCGCGCGGCCCGTGCAATGGCTGCTCGACAACGCCGATGTCGATGCAGGCTGGACGCTGGTCCACGCCACCCACCTGGATGCCGCGGAGGTGCAGGGCATCGCCACCAGCGGCGCCACGGTGGCGATCTGCCCCACGACTGAAGCGAACCTCGGCGATGGCCTGTTTCCGCTGCGCGACTATCTCGATGCCGGCGGCCGCTGGGGCATCGGGTCCGATTCGCACGCGTCGGTCTCGCCGGTGGAGGAATTCCGCTGGCTGGAATACGGCCAACGCCTGGTCACCCGCCAGCGCAACATCGCCGTCGCCGCGCACACACCCAGCGTCGGCGAGACCTTGCTGCAGGGCGCGCTCGACAGCGCGGCGCGCAGCACCGGGTTCACCGACCAGGACCGCATCGCGCTGGATGCCGATTCGGCAATCCTCGCCGGTGCGCACACGGGCGACGTGGTCGACCGCTGGATCTTCAGCGGCAACCGTCCGTTGGTGCGTGATGTCGAAGTCGCCGGCGTGCGCGTGGTCGAAGACGGGCGCCACCGCGACCGCGACGCCATCGCATCGCGTCACCGCACCGCGATGAAAGCCCTGCTTGGGTAGGGCGCGCCTTCGGCGCCACCGCTGCCGGCACGCACGGAATCCGGCTCCGATCAGAACAACCCGCGCGGCGCCTCGGGCATTGCGCCTTCCAGCCGCAACAGGAATTCCTTCACCGCAACGCCGCCGCCAAAGCCGACCATCGCACCATCGGTTCCGATGACCCGGTGGCAGGGCAGCACGATCGGCAGCGGGTTGCGGCCATTCGCGGCGCCGACTGCGCGGATCGCGCTCGGGCTGCCGATGCGCTGCGCGAGCTGCGCGTAGCTGCTGGTGGCGCCGAACGGGATGTGCGCCAGTGCGCGCCAGACGGTCATCTGGAAGTCGGTGCCGCGTGGCGCCAGCGGCAGGTCAAACACCTTGCGCGTGCCGGCAAAGTACTCGCCGAGTTGCGCTTCCGCCGCCTGCAGCATCGGGCTGTCGCCGCCGTGCCAATCGGCGTGGTCCGCCGGGTGGCGGTTCTCGCGGAATTCGATGTAGCGCAGGCCGTCACGGTCGGCGGCGAGCATCAGCGGGCCGACCGGGCTGTCGATGCGCCGGCACACGATCATTCGGCACGGTCCCGCAATGCCGGCAGCAGCGGCGCCAGGTTGCCGTCGTTGGGCGCCGCCTGGAGGCCAAGCAGGCGCATCAGCAGCGGGTAAACATCGACGGAGGCGATCGCGGGCAGCATGGCACCGGTGCGGAACGCTGGACCGCGGGCGAAGAACACCGCGTGCATCGAGGCATTGGCCGGATCGAACCCGTGCGAGCCGCGCATGCTCGTGCGAGGCTGCTCGGCCAGCCGCTCGCGCTTGACCGCATCCCAGCCTTCGTCCATCTGGCAGATGATCGACGGCACCCGAGGATGCGCGCCGTAGTGCCAGCGCGCAGGCAGGTCGCCCTTGCGCCAGCACTGGTAATGCGCATGGCGGCCGATCAGCGCGCGTTCCGCCGCGGCCTCGCGGCCGGGCTTGGCGGTGAAGCCCACCACCTGGCCTGCGGTGACCAGCTCCACGTCGGCGGGATCGACCATGTCCTCGATGATGACCGTATTGCCCGGCGGCACCTCCGCCAGGCCATGGTCGGACACCACCACGAGGTTGACCGCGCCCCCCAGCCCGCGCGCATCCATGCCGTCGAGCAGCCGGCCGAGCGCCGCATCCACCTTGCGCTGCTCGGCGTGCGCCTCGGCCGAATGCGGCCCATGCGCATGCGCGGCCTCGTCGACCTGCTCGAAGTACAGCGTCATGAATCGCGGTCGCGTCGCTGCCGGCTCCGACAGCCAGCCGAGCACCGTATCCACCCGTGTCTGCAAGGGGATCCCGTCTTCGTACGCGCGCCAGCGGGTTGGCCGCACGCGGTCGATGGCGGCTTCCGTACCCGGCCAGAAGAATGCTGCGGTGGGAAGGCCCATGCGTTCGGCGGCGACCCACACCGGCGTTCCGCTCCACCAGCGGCCGTCGCCCACCGCCTCGGGGTTGGACAGCCAGAAGCCGCCGAGCGCGGCGTCGCGCATGGTGTTGTGGACAATGCCGTGGCGGTCGGGATGCAATCCGGTGACGATCGAATAGTGGTTGGGAAAGGTCAGCGTGGGGTAGGAAGGGACCATCGCCGCGGCGCGTGCCCCTTCGCGCGCGATGCGAGCCAGGTTCGGCATCCGCTCCGGGTCGAATTGGCCGGCGCCCAGGCCATCGATGGAAACCAGCAACACGGGAGGGTGTGGGTTCCTGTCTGCGCGCAGGCTGGCACAGCCGGACAACGTGGAAAGGAGCAGGGCGGCGAGCGCCGCGAACGGGAATCGGGTCATGCCGCCGATGTTACCAACGCGTCGTGGCTCTTCGCGTTCGTGGCGGGGTAGCCGGCGCCCTTGAACGGCTTCGGCGCTTGCGGTGGGATAATCGCGGCCTGTCAGGTTTCCTTGAGCTCGCCGCATGTCCGACCCGCGCAATGACCCGTCACGCCGCATCCGCGCGCCGCGCGGCAACACGCTCACCTGCAGGTCGTGGCTGACCGAAGCGCCGTTCCGCATGCTGCAGAACAACCTGGACGCAGAGGTTGCCGAGAACCCCGCCGAGCTCGTGGTGTACGGCGGTATCGGCCGCGCAGCCCGCGACTGGGACTGCTACGACAAGATCCTCGAAACCCTGAAGACGCTCGGCGACGATCAAACCCTGCTGGTGCAATCCGGCAAGCCGGTCGGCGTATTCCCCACCCATGTGGATGCGCCGCGCGTGCTGATCGCCAACTCCAACCTGGTGCCGCACTGGGCCACCTGGGAGCACTTCAACGAGCTCGATAAGAAGGGCTTGATGATGTACGGCCAGATGACCGCCGGCAGCTGGATCTACATCGGCAGCCAGGGCATCGTGCAGGGCACGTATGAAACGTTCGTGGAGATGGGCCGCCAGCACTACGGCGGCGACCTCACCGGCAAGTGGCTGCTCACCGCCGGGCTGGGCGGCATGGGCGGCGCGCAACCGCTGGCTGCCTCGCTGGCGGGAATGAGCAGCCTCAACATCGAATGCCGGCAGACCAGCATCGATTTCCGCTTGAAGACGCGCTATGTGGATGAGCAGGCGGACGATCTCGATGACGCACTCGCGCGCATCGAGAAATACACAAGCGCCGGCATCCCGAAGTCCATCGCACTGCTCGGCAACGCCGCCGAGATCCTGCCCGAACTCGTCCGCCGCGGCGTACGCCCGGACTGCGTGACCGACCAGACCAGCGCGCACGACCCGGTGCACGGTTACCTGCCGATCGGCTGGACTGTCGAACAGTGGTTGGCCGAACAGAAGTCCAATCCCGATGCCGTGCGCGACGCCGCCAAGCAGTCCATGCGCGTGCACGTGGAGGCGATGCTGGCCTTCCATGCCGCCGGCATTCCCACCGTCGACTACGGCAACAACATCCGGCAGATGGCGTTCGATGTCGGTTGCACGAACGCGTTCGATTTCCCCGGCTTCGTCCCCGCCTACGTGCGGCCACTGTTCTGCCGCGGTATCGGCCCGTTCCGCTGGGTCGCGCTCAGTGGCGATCCGGAAGACATCTACAAGACCGATGCCAAGGTCAAGGAACTGATCCCGGAGGACGCCCACCTGCACCGCTGGCTGGACATGGCGCGTGAACGCATCAGCTTCCAGGGGCTGCCCGCGCGCATCTGCTGGGTCGGCCTGGGCCTGCGCGACAAGCTGGGCCTGGCCTTCAACGAGATGGTGCGCAATGGCGAACTCAGCGCGCCGGTGGTGATCGGCCGCGACCACCTCGACAGCGGGAGCGTTGCCTCACCCAACCGCGAAACCGAAGCCATGCAGGACGGTAGCGACGCGGTCAGCGACTGGCCGCTGCTCAACGCGATGTTGAACGTCGCCGGTGGCGCAACGTGGGTCAGCCTGCACCACGGCGGTGGCGTCGGCATGGGCTATTCGCAGCACAGCGGCGTGGTGATCGTGTGTGATGGCACCCCGGAAGCCGACAAGCGGATTGCACGGGTGCTGTGGAACGACCCGGCAACCGGGGTGATGCGGCATGCGGATGCGGGATATGCAGTTGCGAAGGACTGTGCGCGGGAACAGGGGTTGACGTTGCCGATGGCGTGAGGGATCTGAAGAAGCCCTGAGCCTGCTTGAACCGCATCAATCCGGAGCCGTGGCCGGTCCCGGCGCAACAGGGCGTTGAACCGCTTGTGTCGAACGGTGGTGGCCCCGTGACCATCAATCGCTGACGCTGGTCAACTGACGCTCACGGCTCACAACTGGCAGTTGCGGGCCCATTGACGCAAAGGTCGCCCTTCGTCCATTCGGCTTGGAAGTTCGAGAAGGTCGCCATCCTGGCGGTCATTAGGGGGAGCCAACATGTTGAAACTTCGACTGTTTGTCATGTTCTTTGCACTCATGTCCGCCTCATCCGCATTTGCGCAGCTGAAGCCTTACCAGGACTACGGCATCAGCGACGAGGTGTGGCACATCTCCACGGTCAAGGTCAACGCGAACATGGTCAACCATTACCTGGAAGGCCTGCAGAAAGGCTGGGCGCAGTCGCAGGAGGTTGCAAAGAAGCTGGGGCACATCGAAGACTACTTCGTCTATACCAGCGACCTGCCGTTGAGCGGCGACTTCAACGTACTGTTGGTGACCAAGTTCAAGAACGATGCCAGCCTGGCCCCGTCCAAGGCCCGCTACGAAGCCTTCATGAAGGAATGGGGACCGAGGCGCGAGGCAGAAAATGCCGCATTGGTGAAGAACTATCCAGCCATGCGCGAAATCAACGGCGAATACCAGATGCGTCGGGTGATGTTGACGAAGTAAGCGAGCCGGCGCGTGGCGGGTACGATCCGCCACGCGCACACTGCTCAGGCTTTTGCGCCCACATTGATGGTCAAAGCGCCTCGGCGTGTCGGGCCGAACTGCCGTCACGAGTGGCTTTGCTGAGAGGGTTACGCCGCCGCCGTCGGATCAATCGGCGTCCAGCTGGGCAAGCTGGGCGAGTACCGCCGCGGCTTCGACGGGCTTGGTGAGGTGGTCGTCGAACCCGGCCTCACGGGCCCGTGCCCGGTCCTCGTCCCGGCCCCACCCGGTCAGCGCGACCAGCCGCGTAGTCGCGGAGCCGGGCAGTGCGCGCAGGCGCACAGCCAGCACGTGGCCACTCACGTCGGGTAATCCGATGTCCAGGAAGGCGAGCTCGGGCGGGTTTGCGGCGGCGACCGCAAGCGCTTCCGCGGCCGTGCCGGCGGTGTGCACGTCATGGCCATCCAGGCGAAGCAGGGTGGCCAGGGTTTCGGCCGCATCGAGGTTGTCATCGACCACCAGCACCCGGTGCCGGCGCGGGCGGGTTGCATCAGGCGGGCTGGAGGCTTCGGGTGTTGACTCCTCTGGCGGAGACATCGGCAGGCGGATGATGAAGCGGCTGCCCGTGCCGGGGCCGGCGCTTTCCGCCCGCAGCGACCCGCCATGCAGCTGGATGAGTTGCCGGGCCAGGGTCAGCCCGATGCCCAGTCCACCCTGATCAGCCGAATCGGGGCCGCGCGCGAACATCTCGAAGACCTGCTCCAGGCGCGCGGGGGAGATGCCGATGCCCGTGTCCACGACCTCGACAAGGCAATCGCCGCCTTCAGCGCGGGCATGGATGTCAATGCGCCCACCGCGCGGGGTGAACTTGGCAGCGTTGTTGAGCAGGTTGGTCAACACCTGCGCCAGCCGTGTCGGGTCCGCGTCGAGCCATGCCGGCCGCGCGTCGAGATGCGTCGCAAAGCTCACGCCGGCCGCCTCCAGCAGGGGGCGGCTGGTTTCGACGGCGGCGGCCACCACGGTGTCGATCCCGATCCGCTGGCGGTGCAGGTCGATGGCTCCGCGCGTCACGCGCGACAAATCAAGCAGGTCGTCGATCAGCCGCACCATCTGCCCCAGCTGGCGGTCCATGATCGCGCGCATGCGGGCGGCCGTGGCTTCGTCCGGAGTCGACCCAAGCACCGCCAGGCCATTGCGGATCGGCGCCAGGGGATTGCGCAACTCGTGCGCGAGCGTGGCGAGGAACTCGTCCTTGCGCCGGTGCTCGTCCTGCAGCTGGCGGAACAGGCGTGCGTTGTCCACCGCCACTGCGGCGCGCCGGGCCAGGTCCATGGCGATTTCGACATCTTCCGCCCGATAGCGGCGCCCGCTCTCGGCGAACACCAGCGTGATCGCGCCAATCACCGTATCGCGCGAGACCAGGGGCACGCAGATGTAGGAGCGCAGCCGCAGGCCGCGCAGGATCTGCAGGTGCTCAGCGTCCTGCGCGCTGCGCTCGAGGAGCCCATCATCGATCGTTTCCATCCATTCGGGATGACCTGAATCAATCACGTGCCACGCCCCGTGCGGGGTGCCCCGCTGCGGGGGGTAGCGCTTGAACAGGCGTTCCGCGAGCTCGACCCGCTCGGGGTCCGGGTGGTGCACCGAGACGCGTTGGAGCGAGCCGTCCTCCGCCACCAGATCCACCGCATACCAGTCTGCCAGCCGCGGGACGACCAGCCTGGAGAGGCTCTGCAGCGTGGTGGTGTAGTCGAGCGACGCGCCCATCGTCTGGCCGGCATCGGCAAGCAGGCGCATGACCTCTTCCGCCTGCTTTCGCTCGGTGATGTCGAGGGTGACGCCGAGGAAGCGCAGCGCGGCGCCTTCCGCGTTGCGTTCCACCTCACCGCGGCTCTGTACCCAGCGCTCCTGGCCATCGGGGGCACGCAGGCGATACTCGATCAGCAGCGGGCGGCCGCGTGCGATCGCCTCCTGCGAGGCGGTGCGCACGCCGGGGAGATCGTCGGGATGGATCGCCGCGAGGAATGCCTCCGCATCGCCGACATGCCGGCCGAAGAACTCGACCGCGTTCTGCGAGCACTCGATGCCGCCACGCACCAGGTCCCAGTCCCAGACCACCATTTGTGCGCCGGCCAGTGCGCGATGCAGGCGCTCGTCGCTCTCCCGCAGCCGATCGTGCGCCTCGCGCGAATCGGTCACGTCGGTGTGGATGAGCACCATCTCGCACACGGCCCCGTCACCATCGCGGACCGGATAGGCAAGCGCGCTCACCCAGCGCGTGGCCGCCCCGTGCCTGCTGCGGCCGGGCAGGGTCTGATCAAGCTGATAGGGGATGGTGGGGAGCTGGGCGGACTCACCGCTGGCGACGCGCCGCAGCAGCGGAGCGATGCCTGCCTCTTCCAGCTGCGGATCGGCCAGCACGCTGTAGTCGGCCAGGTCAGCCAGCGAAAGCCCCCACAGCTGCTCCCACGCCTGGTTGACCGCGACCGTGCGGCCGTCGGGGGACATGATCTGGGTGGACATCGGCGATTGCTCGAGGATGCCGCGGTAGCGCGCTTCGGAGAGCCTCAACTGCTCCTCGACGCGCCTCCGATGCTCGATCTCGCGCTGCGCCGCACGGTAGAGGCGGGCGTTTTCCACTGCCATCGCCGCGCGCCGCGTCACTTCTTCGACGACCAGCACGTCGTCCTGCGTGTATTGGCGGTCGGATTCGGTGATCCCCACGCTGACCACCCCCAGCGTACGGCCACGCACGATCATCGGCGCCGCGATGTGGGAGCGGATGCCGATCTTGCCGATGATCTCTGCGTGTCGCGTCTCCACGGTGTGCGCACGCACCGTGTCGCGATCCACATGCGCGAGCAGTTCCGTGACGCCGCTCGCCAGCACGCGCCCGGCCGGGGCGGGCGAGCCCACCATGGGGGGATATTCGCGGGCCAGCGCTTCGAGCAGGACGCGTTTCTCCGGCAGCACGTGCTGCAGGCCGACGCGTCGCACGCCGTCATCCTCGACCACGTCGACAATGCAAAGATCGCCCAGCGCGGGCACCGCCAGGCGTGCAACCTGCTGCAGCGTCTCTTCGTAATCAAGCGACGAGGCCAGCGCCTCTCCGGCCTGGGCAAGAAAGGCGAACCGGTCGGCGACGGTCGCGGGCGTTGAGCCGATCGGCGGTGTAATGAACGACATGACGGTCCGGCAGGGAGCCCCAGGCCGTGACTATAGCGAAGCATCGGCGGGGTTCGCAGGGCATGGCGCACAATGCAAACGCCTTGAGCCTAATCCGGACAATCCATGGACGTTGAAGCTTTGATCCGCGCAACCCTGCGCGAAGCCGGCTACGGCCCCGACGCCATCGGCTCGGCACTGCCCAGGATCATGCGCATCCTGCAGGCGGAAGACGTGCGCATCGAGGTGGGACGCGCGCTGTCGCGCAAGGAGCGCGAGTACGTGCGCGTGCAGCTGGAGATCGGCCTCGACGTGCCGGAAATCGTGGCGGGCCTGAAGGCTTGAGCGGGAGCGCGCGGGTCGAGGCCCATGTGTGGCTGAATGTGGTTTCATTCGAAGCGAACACGGATACCCGCGCCCCATGAGTACTTCCAGACTCTTCGAGCCACTGTCGATCGGCGCGCTCCACCTCGCCAACCGCATCGTCATCGCGCCGATGTGCCAGTACTCGGCGGTCGATGGCTGCATGACCGACTGGCATCTGATCCACCTCGGGCAGCTGGCGTTGTCCGGCGCTGCTGTGCTCACCATCGAGGCGACCGCGGTGCTACCGGAAGGGCGCATCTCCCATGCCGACGTCGGCCTGTGGGACGACGCCAGCGAAGCGGCCATGGCGTCCGTGCTGACCAGCATCCGCCGCTGGTCGTCGATGCCGGTCGCCATCCAGCTCGCGCATGCAGGACGCAAGGCATCCACCGACCTGCCGTGGCACGGCGG
>JAZKHR010000042.1:0-6383 GCA_040385305.1 Pseudomonadota bacterium | reverse complement strand
CCGCCGAGCGGCCGGTCAGCGTGCGGGTGTCGGGGACGGATTGGGTCGCGGGCGGCTGGGATATCCAGCAGACCGTGGCGTTCACGCAGGCACTGGAAGCGCGTGGCTGCGGTAGCGTGCATGTCTCCAGCGGCGGCCTGCATCCGGCGCAGGACATCCCGGTGGGCGCCGGGTATCAGGTGCCGCTGGCGCGCGCGGTGAAGCAGGCGGTGGGAATCCCGGTGGTGGCAGTGGGCCTGATCACCGAGTTCGACCAGGCCGAGGCCATCCTCGCCAACGGCGACGCGGACCTGATCGCGCTGGCGCGCGGCATCCTCTACAACCCGCACTGGCCCTGGCATGCTGCGGCGCACCTGGGCGCCAGCGTAGTGGCGCCGCCGCAGTACCTGCGCTCGCAGCCGCGGGAATTTCCGCACTTGCTGGTATCCGGTGGCGGCACGGCGCTGCGCTAGCGAGTAAGGAGGCGCCTCGGGATCAGGGGCGGCGCGCCGGTGTGTTCGCCGCACGGCGCGCGTTGCGGAATCCGCGTGTCAGTGCTTGCGGCGGGAGCGCAGTGCGTCCTTGATCGCGCGCTGCACCCGCTTCGCTGCGGTTCCCGTCGGCATCACCAGGTCGAAATGACCGGCACCTTCGATCACTTCAAGTGCGACGTCATCGCCCTGCAGGCGCGCTTGCTCCGCGAAGCGCGCGTTGTGCTCGCCCGTCACGATAGGGTCCTTCGCGCCGATCAGCATGCGCATGGGAACGCCGATGGGCAGCAATGCGCTTGGGCTGGCGGCCGCATAACGCTCCGGCACAGTCTGGGCCGAACCGCCCAGCAGGGGCTGCACGGCCTTGTTGCAGCTGCCGGAGCCGCTGGCGTAGTCGCGCAGGTCGACGATGCCTGCCAGCGTGACCACGCCGCGCACTGGCAACGGTGCGAGGGCGTGTTGGGCGTGCGAGGGCGCCACATGATGCGCGGCCGCGAGCCACGTTGCCAGCTGTCCGCCCGCGGAATGACCCACCAGCACCATGCGCTGCAGGTCCAGCGGGAATGTCCGCGCCAGCGTGTGCACGTACGCGGCGCCGGTGGCGACGTCATCGAAGGTCCCCGGCCAGGCGCCGCCGATGTCGCCGATGCCGCGGTATTCCAGGTTCCAGCTGGCGATGCCTGCAGCAGCCAGCCGGTCGGCCAGGTGCCCCATGTAGTCGAGGTCGTACTCCGCGCTCCAGCAACCTCCGTGCAGCAGGACCACCACCGGATGCGGCCCGCGGCCCGTGGGCAGGCGCAGCTCCCCGAACTGCTTGGCGCCGGATCCATACGCGATCCGCTGGCCCACCGAGGGCGCAGGCAAGGCCACCACGTCGTTCCAGCTGGCAACCGGGCGTTGCAGGGCGGCGCCACTGCTGCAGGACGCGGTGCAGATCGCGAGCAGGGCGGCGGCCAACGTGGGAAGCAAGCGCATCAAGACATCCCGGTGCGGTGTGAGCGGCGTCAGCGGCGCACGTTAGAACCTTTCAGGCGGCAAGGGCAAGGGACGCGACGCCTCGCCGCCGGAGAGGTGCAGGGTGACCCGTGCGCATCCAGTGCGCCACACTGGGGCTTCGCACATTGGAGCACCGCCATGTCCTACGTCCGCTGCCTGCGCGGCATCGCTTCCGGCATCGAGTATCCCGCCGACCTGCCGATGAACCTGGATCCGTCGGACGGGCGGCCCGTGGAAATGGTGCTTGACCTCGAGCGCCTCGCCCATGAGAAACCCGATGCGCAGTGGCATGACCGCAGTCGCCGCGACCTGTGGCGCTTCGGCGGGTTGATTGCGCTGGACATCACCGACCCGCGCGACGCGGCGCATATCGTCAGCCTCGGCGAGGGCGCAACACCCTTGCTTGATTACGCTTTCCATCCGGTGGCGCTGGCCGCGGGCCTGGCACTGCAGGTCAAGGACGAAGGCCGCGCGCACCCCGGCCATGGCGCCAATCCCACGCAGAGCTTCAAGGACCGCGGGATGGCGATGGTGGTGGCGCAGGCGCGGCGATTGGGCTTGAGCAGGCTGGCGGTACCGACGCAGGGCAATGCCGGCGATTCGTTGACCCGCTATGCGCTGGCTGCCGGCCTCTCCGTGGTGGTCGCGATGCCGCCCGACACGCCCGCGCCGATCCGCGACGGCGTTGCCGCGGCAGCCCGCGACTATCCCGATCGCGTGGTGCTGGAACTCGTCGGCCCGACGATCCGCGAGGCGGGGCAGTTGCTGAAGGACCGATACATCCCGCAGGGCTACTTCTCGGTCGCCACGTTCCAGGAACCGGGCTGGCGCATCGAGGGCAAGAAATCGCTGGGCCTGGAGCTTGCGGAACCGGCGGCGGGCGAGACGCAGTGGTCGCTGCCCGACGCGGTGATCTATCCCACCGGCGGCGGCACCGGCGTGCTCGGCATGTGGAAGTCATGGAATGAACTCGAGGCGCTGGGCCTGATCGATTCACGCCGCCCGCGCATGCTGTGCGTGCAAAGCGCGGTGACCACGCCGCTGGTGCGCGCGTTCGAATCCGGCGCGCTCGACACCACCGCGATTGAAGCGGGCAACACGCTGGCGTTCGGCTTGAACGTACCGGGCGGCGTCGGCCACTTCCGCGTACTGGAGATCATCCGTGCCAGTGGCGGCGCAGCGGTCGCGGTGTCAGAGAGCGACATGGCCACGGAATTCGCCCGCCTCTGGCGCGACTCCAATGCCGGCTTCAGCCCGGAAGGCGCCGCTTGCCTGGCCGCCCTGCCGCAACTGCTGGACCGCGGCTTGCTGCACCACGGCGAGCGCGTGGTGGCTGTGAATACCGGGTCCGCGGACAAGTACCTGCCGTCGCTACGGCACCTGCTGGACTGAGGGCGTCCAGCTCCGGGCAGGTCATGGCCGGGGATTGGCCTGCTTTTCGGCCTGCATGCGCGCCAGCTCGAGTTCCTCGCGTTTCTCCTGCTGCTTGCGCAGCTCTTCGCGGCGGATCGCCTCCACCTGCTCGGGCGTGGGGGCATCGTGCAGGGTCAGCGACAGGCCGGCGGCCACTTCAGGCTCGCCGCGTTGGCTCTTGAGCTTGATGTTCAGGCGCAGCTCGTTGGCTGAATCGGCGTTGCGGATCGCCTCGTCGTAGTCGATCAGGCCTTCGTTGTAGAGCTCGAACAGGGCCCAGTCGAAGGTGCGCATGCCCAGTTCGCGGGACTTGTTCATCACCCCTTTCAGTTCATGGAACTCGCCCTTGAAGATCTTCTCGGCGATGGTCGGGGTATTCAGGAGGATCTCGATGGCGGCAACCCGGCCCTTGCCATCCTGCGTGCGCACCAGCCGCTGCGAGACGATCGCCCGCAGGTTGGCGGACAGGTCCATCAGCAGCTGGGTGCGGCGCTCCTCGGGGAAGAAGTTGATGATCCGCTCCATCGTCTGCGACGCGCTGTTGGCGTGCAGGGTGGACAGGCACAGGTGGCCTGTTTCCGAGAACGCGATGGCGTGCTCCATGGTTTCGGCATCGCGGATCTCGCCCACCAGGATCACGTCCGGTGCCTGGCGCAAGGTGTTCTTCAGCGCGTGGTGCCAGGACAGCGTGTCCACCCCGACTTCGCGATGGGTGACCAGCGACTGCTTGGAGACGTGCGCGTACTCGACCGGGTCCTCGATGGTGATGATGTGGCCCTGCGAGGTCGCGTTGCGGTGGTCGATCATCGCGGCAAGCGAGGTCGACTTGCCCGAGCCGGTCCCACCCACCAGCAACACCAAGCCGCGCTTGTTCATCACCACGTCGCGCAATACTTCAGGCAGGCGCAGCTTGTCGAAATCCGGGATCTCCGCGGCAATCGTGCGCAGCACCATGCCCACACAGCCCTGCTGCATGAACACATTGACCCGGAAGCGGGACACCCCCGGCAGCGCGATGGCGAAGTTGCTTTCCATCTCCCTCGCGAATTCCTCGCGCTGCTTGGCATTCATCATCGCGCGGGCCAGTTGCGCGGTGACTTCACCGGTCAGCTTTTCCGCGGACAGCGGCGTCATCTGCCCGTGCGACTTCATGCTGGGCGGGAAATCATGGGCGATGAAGAGGTCCGAACCACCCGCCTGGGCCATGGTCCTCAGCAGGCCGTGCATGAATTCGCGGGCCTGGTCTTCGCTCATGGCGTCCATGCGGGATTCCCCTTTGAGTGGTTTAAACCTTCGAACATGTTGAACGCTGCTGCAACCGCAGCGGATGGCATCCACCTTCATCGTACCCGCAACAGGCAAGACGCCTGGCCCGGCTGCGATCAAGTACCCGGACGCTGCACCGGCTTGGGCTCGACGACTTCCTCGCCCGGCTGCGCCTTGCCCGACATCTCCGCGCCCGCGTCCGGCGCCAGCCGCAGCATCATCCACGCCGAACTCGCCGAGACCAGGCCCACGGTCAGGAAGGCGAAGCCGAAGTTGATCGCCGCGTCCATGGGTTGCCCCGTGGCCACGCTGGCCATGGTCAGTGCATAGCCGCCGATGGTGACGCCGATCGCCAGCGCCACCTGCTGGGCCATGCCGGCCAGGCTGCTGGCCTGGCCCATGCGCGCGGGTTCGACTTCGGCGTAGGTGATCGCGTTGAGGCTGGTGAACTGCAGCGAACGGAAGCAGCCACTGGCCAGCAGCACGCCGATCAGCAGCGGGTAGGGCGTGTCAGCGCGGAACAATCCGAACCCGCACAGCAGCAGCGACGCCGCCAGCGCATTGGCGACCAGCACCGGGCGGAAGCCGAAGCGGCGCAGGATGCGCGCCGCCAGCGTCTTCATGAACATCGCGCCGGCGGCGGAGGTGAAGGTGATCAGGCCCGATTGCAACGGATCCAGGCCGAAGCTCAGCTGCAGCATCAGCGGCAACAGGAACGGGGTGGCGCCAATGCCGATGCGGAACAGCGAGCCGCCCACCACGCCGATGCGGAAGGTCGGCAGTTTCAGCAGGCCAAGGTCGATCAACGGATGCGGGTGACGCTGCGCGTGCAGGACGTAAAGGGCGAGTCCGGCGATGCCCGCAACCACGCAACCCACGGCCACCCCGGTGCTGACCAGGTGCCGCCCCATGCTGGCGAAGCCGAACATCGCCAGCGCCAGTCCGCTTGCCGACAGCGCGAAGCCGCGCACGTCCAGCGGCCTTGGCTCGCCGCGCAGCAGCGGGATGTGCCGCCACGCAAGGTAGATGCCCAGCAGGCCCATCGGAATGTTGATCAGGAAGATGTAGCGCCAGTTGCCATACGTGGTGATCAGGCCGCCCAGCGGTGGCCCCATCATCGGCCCGAGCAGGGCGGGGACGGTCAGCCAGCTCAGGGCTCGCACCAGTTGGGCCTTCGGGATGCTGCGCAGCAGGACCAGGCGCCCCACCGGCACCATCATCGCGCCGCCCACGCCCTGCAGGAACCGTGCGGCTACCAGCGCGCCTAGTGAATCCGACATCGCGCAACCGATCGACCCGAGCAGGAACACGCCGATCGCGGTCATGAACGTCGGGCGCGCGCCGAAACGGTCCGCCACCCAGCCGCTGATCGGGATGAACACCGCCAGTGCCAGCATGTAGGTGGTCAGCGCCAGCTTGAGCGCCACCGGCTCGACTCCGAAGTCCAGCGCGATCGCCGGCAGCGAGGTCGCGATGGCGGTGGAGTCCATGTTCTCGATGAACAATGCGGTCGCGACGATCAGCGGCAGCAGGCGTTCGTGTCTCACGGGCCGGAAGGGTCCCAGTCAGGGCGGGCCCCCATTGTCGCGGCGCGCTGGTTTGCCCACGTGAGCACGCGCGGATGCGAACGATCATGCAAGCGCCGGATCACGCCTTGAGCTTGTACCCGGTGCGGAAGATCCACCACACCGCCGCCATGCACAGCAGCAGGAAGCCGACCGTCGCAGCCACGCTGACGCCCACGTTGACATCGGCGATGCCGTAGAAGCTCCAGCGGAACCCGCTGATCAGGTACACCACCGGGTTGAACAGGGTGATCTTCTGCCACACCGGCGGCAGCATGCTGATCGAGTAGAACGCGCCGCCCAGGAAGGTCAGCGGGGTCACGATCATCAGCGGCACCACCTGGAGTTTCTGGAAGTCGTCCGCCCACAGCCCGATGATGAAGCCGAACAGGCTGAATGTGACCGCGGTGAGCACCAGGAAGCACAGCATCCAAAACGGATGCGCGATCTCGTATGGCACGAACGCGCGCGCGGTGAGCAGGATCAACAGGCCCAGCAGGATCGACTTGGTCGCCGCCGCGCCCACGTATCCGATCACGATCTCCAGCGGCGTCACCGGCGCGGACAGCAGCTCGTAGATGGTGCCGGCCCACTTCGGCATGTAGATGCCGAACGAGGCGTTGGAGATGCTCTCGTTGAGCAGCGACAGCATCAGCAGGCCGGGGATGATGAA
>JAZKHR010000041.1:0-22113 GCA_040385305.1 Pseudomonadota bacterium | reverse complement strand
GCGCCGCGCGCTGGAGCAGCGCATCGCCGACGGCCTGATCAAGGTCAATGGCGAAACCGCGACGGTTGGCCTGAGCGTCAAGGGCGGCGACCGCATCGAGCTGGACGGCAAGACCTTTGTCGCCAGCGCCCTGACCGACCCGCCGCGGGTGCTGATGTACAACAAGCCCGAAGGCGAAGTGACCACGCGAGAGGATCCCGAGGGCCGGCCGACCATCTTCGATTCGCTGCCTGCGCTGAAGGGCGCGCGCTGGATCGCGGTCGGGCGCCTCGACATCAACACCACCGGCTTGCTGCTCCTGACCACCGACGGAGAACTGGCCAACGCGATGATGCACCCGAGCTTCGAGGTCGCCCGCGAATATGTCTGCCGCGTGCGTGCACCTGAAGGCGAGGACGCGGTCAGCGACAAGCTGATGGACCGCCTGGCGCGCGGTGTGGCGCTCGAGGACGGCCCGGCCAAGTTCGACGAGATCGAGCGCATTGGCGGAACCGATTCCCATGACTGGTTCCGGGTCCTGCTGAAGGAAGGCCGCAACCGCGAAGTGCGTCGGCTGTGGGAATCGCAAGGCTGCCAGGTCTCGCGGCTGAAGCGGGTGCGTTACGGCGACGTGCGCCTGCCGCAGCCGCTGCTGCGCGGGCAATCGCAGGAATTGCCACAGGCCGAGGTCGATGCCCTGCGCGCCTCACTGGGCCTGGAGGAAGGCCCGCCGGCCGCGCTTACCCTGATGCCGGTGCTCGGCCAGCGCAAGGCGGCCAAGGCCACCGTGCACGTGGGTGGACGCGAGCGCTCGCCCGGCTACGTGGGCGGCCACAGCACCGCCGACGAAGGCCGCGAACTGCGTCGCTTCGACAACGTGCGCGAAGACCGCGGCCGTGGTCGCGGCGGCCCGCGCAAGCCGGGCGGCCTGACCGTGAGCGGCGAAGCCGCGGCCAACCAGGCCAACAAGGCGTTCAAACCCAAGGGCCCGCGCCCGCAAGGCCAGCGCCTGCGCCCGGGCGAGCAGCGCGGCGAAAATTCCGCCGAGATGCGCACCTGGTACGTGCCGGACGGGGTCGACACCGGCCCCAGCGGCCACCGCAACCCGGACGGCCCGCGTGGTCCGCGCAAACCGTACGCGCCCAAGCCTGCTGGCGGGCGGCCGGCCGGTGCGCGCGGCCCCGGCGGTCCGCGCCCGGGTGGCCCGCGTCCGCCCTCTCCCTACGGCGGCAATCGCGGCCCAGGTGGTCCGGCGGGCGAGCGCAGTCCGCGCCGTGAGGGTGGACCGGGCCCGGGCGAAGGACGCCCTGCCCGCTCACCTCGCCCATACGGCCATCCCGGCAATGCCCCCAGCTTTCCCTCGGACCATGCCAATCCCGGCGGCTTCAACCCGTATGCGGAGCGCCCGCGCGGTTCGCGTCCAGGCGGCAACGGCCCGGGTGGACGACCGGGCGGCCCCAAGCCGGGGGGCAACCGCCCATTCAATGCCAACGGCCCGCGCGGCCCTCGTCCGGGGGGTAGTGGCAACCGCGGCCCGCGTGGCGGTGGTGGCGGTCCGCAGGGCGGCAATCGCTGACGGCGCAGGCTGGAGGGCGCCGCGGCGCCCTTCGCCTCATCGAAATGGTCGAGTGAGCGGCACCATCGTTCCTTGGGTGGAACAATTAGATACTAATCGCCACACTGCTTCCACCAGCGTAATGAATCTAAAGTAGCGTCATGGCCCGGCACCATGCCGGCGACGCGGAGCAGCAGCATGAAAACCATCCTCGGCATCACCAGCGCCCCCGACCGGCATTGGGTTGGCGACGGCTTTCCCGTGCACGGCATGTTCGGCTACAGCGGACCCGGCGTGGCCCAGCGCAGCCCGTTCCTGATGCTGGATTACGCGGCGCCTGTCCGCTTCGAGCCTACCGCGCGACGCCGCGGCGTCGGCCAGCACCCGCATCGCGGGTTCGAGACGGTCACGATCGTCTATGCCGGTGAAGTCGAGCATCGCGACTCCACCGGCAACGGCGGGGTGATCGGCCCGGGTGATGTGCAGTGGATGACCGCGGGTAGCGGCATCCTGCACGAGGAGTTCCACTCCAGCGACTACGCCAGGCGCGGCGGGCCGTTCGAGATGGTGCAGCTGTGGGTCAACCTGCCGGCCAGGGACAAGATGGCCGCGCCTGGCTACCAGGGCATCCTCGACGCACAGATCCCGGCGGTGGACCTTGCCGACGGCGCAGGCAGCTTGCGCGTGATCGCAGGCAGCTACGAAGGCCACGCCGGCCCCGCACGCACCTTCAGCCCGATCAACGTCTGGGACGTGCGCCTGCAGGCTGGCTATGCCATCGACTTGCCGCAGACAGAGGGCTGGACCGTGCAGGTGGTGGTGCTGGCTGGCACCGTGCAGGTCAATGGCGAGGCGGTCCTGCGCGAGGCACAGCTCGCCACCCTGTCGACCGAAGGCAGCGGCGTGCGCATCGAGGCCAACAGCGACGCCAAGCTGCTGTTGCTCGCCGGGGAACCCATCGACGAGCCAGTGGTGGGGTACGGACCATTCGTGATGAACAGCGAGCCGGAGATCCGCCAGGCGATCGCCGATTTCAACGCGGGCAAGTTCGGGCGCATGGACGTCTAGCCCGAAGGTCACTTGACGCCCACGCCGGCGTCCCCGCACATTGCGACAGGTTCCTCCACCTACCGGTCCGCCTCGCGCACCGGCCCTGCCGGAGTGTTGCGATGCAAAGACGAGATTTCCTGAAGGCCACCAGTGCTGGCATGGCCTGCATGCTGCTACCGCTGCAAGGCCATGCGGTGCCTGCCGAAACCCTGCTCAGTACGCTGGATATCCCATTCAAGAAGGGTTTGGCGGATGTAGCACTGCAGGCGGCGCGGGAAGCCGGCGCCACCTACTGCGATGTGCGCATCGGCCGCTACCTGCGCCAGTTCGTCGCCACCCGCGAAGACAAGGTGACCGGCGTGGTCAATACCGAATCCACCGGCATCGGCGTGCGGGTGATCGCCGGCGGCGCGTGGGGCTTTGCCGCCACCAGCAGCCTGACCCGCGACGCAGTCGCCAATGCCGCGCGCCAGGCCACCGCGCTGGCCAAGGCCAACGCCGGGATTCGCAGCGAGCCAGTGCGACTTGCACCCGTCAAAGGGGTGGGCGAAACCAGCTGGAAGGCACCGATCCGCAAGAACGCGATGGCGGTTCCGGTCAAGGAAAAGGTGGACCTGCTGCTGGCGGTGAATGCCGCCGCGATGAAGGCCGGCGCGAATTTCGTCAACTCGTCGGTGTTCGCCATCAACGAACAGAAATACTTCGCCTCCAGCGATGGCTCCTACATCGACCAGGACATCCACCGCATCGCAGCGCCGCTGTCGGTGACCGTGATCGACAAGGCCAGCGGCAAGTTCCGCAACCGCAACGGCCTCTCCGCGCCGATGGGCCTCGGCTACGAATACCTCGATGGCAACGCGTCCGACAAGACCACCCTGCCTTCCGGCGTGGTGGTGTACGGCAAGAGCTACGACATGCTGGAAGATGCCGCGGCGGCGGCCAGGCAGGCGCGGGAGAAGCTGAAGGCGCGGTCGGTCAAGCCAGGCAAGTACGACCTGGTGCTGGACCCCTCGCACACCTGGCTGACCATCCACGAAGCGGTCGGCCACCCGACCGAACTCGACCGCGTGCTCGGCTACGAGGCCAACTACGCCGGCACCAGCTTCGTCACCCTGGACAAGGTCAAGGACCGCTTCCAGTACGGCAGCCCGATCGTCAACATCACCGCCGACAAGACCGAGCCAGGCAGCCTGGGCGCTGTCGGCTACGACGACGAGGGGGTCAAGACCCGGCGCTGGGACATCATCCGCGACGGCAAGCTGGTCGACCTGCAGTCGATTCGCGACCAGGCGCACATGCTCGGTCTGGACCAGTCCCACGGCAGCTGTTACGCCGACTCCTGGAGCAGCGTGCAGTTCCAGCGCATGCCCAACGTATCGCTGCAGCCGGGCGCGAAGACGCTCAGCGTGGCCGACATGGTCAAGGACGTGGAGAACGGCATCTATATCGTCGGCAATGGCTCGTTCTCCATCGACCAGCAGCGCTACAACGCGCAGTTCGGCGGCGAGCTGTTCCACGAGATCAAGGACGGCAAGGTGACCGGCCCGATCGAGGACGTGGCCTACCAGATCCGCACGCCGGAATTCTGGAACTCGTGCGCCGCCGTCTGCGACAAGCGCGACTACCGGCTTGGCGGATCGTTCAACGACGGCAAGGGCCAGCCGGGCCAGTCGTCGGCGGTCTCGCACGGTTCTTCCACGGCACGCTTCAATGGCGTGAATGTCATCAACACCGCCCGCAACCTCGGCTGATCCTCAAGGAACCCGCACATGAGCATGATGACCGAAGCCGAGGCCCGCGCGATCCTCGAGAAAGTGGTGAAGATGTCGGTGGCAGACGAGTGCAACGCGACGCTGGATGGCAGCACCAACGGGAACATCCGCTTCGCCCGTAATGATGTGTCGACGTCGGGCATCGTCGATGACGTGGAACTCGGCGTCAGCGTCGCGTTCGGCAAGCGCAGCGGCTCCGCCACCGTCAACCAGTTCGACGACGAATCGCTGGAACGCTGCGTGCGCCGCGCCGAGGAACTGGCCAGGCTGGCACCGGAGAACCCCGAGTTCATGCCGGCACTCGCCAAACAGGAGTACAAGGCGAGCCCCACGTTCAGCGCCTCCACCGCAGGCATCACCCCGGAAATGCGGGCGAAGGTCGCGTCCGATTCGATCAAGGCAAGCAAGGCCCAGTCGCTGGTCGCCGCCGGCTTCCTGGAGGATTCGCGCGGCTTCACTGCGTTCGCCAACAGCAAGGGCAATTTCGGCTACCAGCAGACGGCGGGCATGGATTACACCTGCACCGTGCGCACCGAAGACGGGCGCGGCTCGGGCTGGGTAGGACGCAACCTGCGCGACGTCGACGATTTCCGGGTCGAGCGCGACATCGCCGTTGCCATCCGCAAGGCGCGCGACTCCGCCGAGGCGAAAGCGCTTGAACCCGGCAAGTACACGGTGATCCTGGAGCCGCACGCCGCAGCCGGCCTGATCAGCTTCATGATGAATTTCTTCGATGCACGTTCCGCGGACGAGGGCCGCAGCTTCCTGTCGAAGAAAGGCGGCGGCAACAAGCTCGGGGAGCAGGTGTACGACCCGCGCGTGTCCTTCCATTCGGACCCGTGGGACAAGGACGTACCGGTGCTGCCATGGGACGGCCAGGGCTTGCCGCGCGAGCGCGGGCCCATCGTGGACAAGGGCAAGGTGGTGGCGCTGCCCTACTCCCGCTTCTGGGCGCAGAAGCAGGGCAAGCGTGCGGTCGGCCGACCCGGCAACCTGATCATGGCCGGCGGCACCAAGTCCACCGCGGACCTGGTGCGCGGCACCCAGCGCGGCGTGCTGGTCACCCGCACCTGGTACATCCGCCTGGTCGATCCGCAGACCGTGCTGCTGACCGGGCTCACCCGCGACGGCACCTTCTACATCGAGAATGGCGAGATCAAGTACCCGATCAAGAATTTCCGCTTCAACGAATCACCGGTGATCATGCTCAAAAACATCGAGGAACTTGGCAGGCCGATGCGCGTGGCCGGCGACGAATCCTCGCTGGCGATGATGATCCCGCCCATGAAGCTGCGCGATTTCACCTTCACCTCCCTGTCGGACGCGGTGTGAGCGCGGCCGCGCCGATGGCATGAGGGTGGGCGTCGACCGCCGGCAGGCCCTGCGCCTGCTGGCGGGGAGCCTTGCCGCAGCCGCCCTGCCCGCAGCCGCTGCCGGCCCCTTCGATTTCTGGTTCACCCGGCTGAAATATGACTCCGGCGACTGGGACGTGGACCAGCGCATGCCGGCCAACGTGATCACCGCGCTGATCGATTACACCAGCCTGCGTGTGGACCCGAAGGAGCGCGTGGTTGCGCTGTCGGACCCCGCGGTCTTCGCCGCCCCGTTCTGCTACCTGGCCGGGCACAAGCTGGTGGAGTTCAACCCGGCCGAACGCCGCAATTTCGAGCGCTACGTGCGAAATGGTGGCTTCGTGTTCGTGGATGACTGCAACCACGACATCGACGGCCTGTTCGCCACCTCGTTCGAACGCCAGATGGCCGCGATCTTCGGGCCGGGGGCCTTGCGCAAGCTGCCCGGTTCGCATGCGTTGTACCGCAGCTTCTTCACCTTCAAGGACGGCCCGCCGGCAACCGGCATGGAGCTCAACGGTTGGGGCGACGACATCGTCCACGATTACCTGAAGGGCATCGAGATCGACGGCCGCCTTTGCGTGCTGTACAGCAACAAGGACTACGGCTGCGAGTGGGACTACGACTGGCGCAACAAGCGCTTCCTGGCCGAGGACAACACCCGCTTCGCCGTCAACATCGTCATCCACGCCCTGACCAATTGAGCCGTTCGCCATGACCGACGCCGCCCTGACCGAATCCGACATCCAGCGCGAGGTGCAGGCGCTCGGCCAACTGCGCGAGGCCATCGGACAGGCCATCGTGGGGCAGGCGGAGGTCGTCGAACAGTTGCTCATCGGTTTGCTGGCGGGTGGTCATTGCCTGCTGGAAGGCGTTCCGGGCCTGGGCAAGACGCTGCTGGTGCGTTCGTTGGGGCAGGCGCTGGACCTGCAGTTCCGGCGTATCCAGTTCACCCCGGACCTGATGCCCAGCGACATCATCGGCACCGAGATCCTGGAAGAGGACCACGGCACCGGCAGGCGCATGTTCAAGTTCCAGAAGGGACCGGTGTTCACCAACCTGCTGCTGGCCGACGAGCTCAACCGCACGCCGCCCAAGACCCAGGCCGCGCTGCTGGAAGCCATGCAGGAACATACGGTCAGCTACGGCGGCATCACCCATCCGCTGCCATCGCCGTTTTTCGTGCTGGCCACGCAGAACCCGCTGGAGCAGGCCGGCACCTACCCATTGCCGGAGGCGCAACTGGACCGTTTCCTGCTGCACATCCGAGTGCCGTATCCGAGCGAAGCGGAGGAGCATGCCATCCTCGCCCGCACCACCGGCAGCGCGGAGGCGCAGGTGCCGCAGGTCCTGGATGGCGCCGCCTTGCTGCGGCTGCAACGCCACGTGCGCGATGTCCATGTCGGCGATGCCCTGCTGGCCTGGATCAACCGCCTGGTGCGCAGCACACGTCCGGCCGAGGCCGCTTCCGACGATGTACGCAACTGGGTGCGTTGGGGCGCAGGTCCGCGCGCGGGCCAATCGCTTGTACTCGCATCCAAGGCGCGGGCACTGATGCATGGCCGCTTCGCCGCCACCCGCGAGGACGTGGCCGCGCTGGCGGCGCCGGTCATGCGCCATCGCATCCTGCTGAGCTTCGCGGCGGAAGCGGAACGGATCAGCGCCGACGATGTCATCGCGGCGGTGCTGCGCCAGCATCCCGCGCCCTGAGCACGCCGTTGGCCGCGCTCCCGCCCGAGGTGCTGGCGCGCTTGCGGCCGTTGCGGCTGCATACGCGACGCGGCGCGGGTGCGCACGGGCATGGTGCCCATGCAAGCCTGCAGCGCGGCAGTGGCCTCGAGTTCTCGCAGTACCGCGCCTACGAACCCGGCGACGATCCACGCCAGGTCGACTGGAAGTTGTACGCCCGTTCCGACCGCTACTACGTGCGCGAAGCCGAGCGCGAAAGCCCGCTGGTGGCGTGGGTCGTATTGGACGCGAGCGCATCGATGGGGCAAGCCGACCAGGCGCGGCCAGCGTTTTCCAGGCTCGACCTCGCCAGGCAAGTGGCTGCGTGCGCGTTGCAGGTTGCCCTGCAGGGCGGTGATCGCTTCGGCGTGCTGGCGTTCAACCAAAAACAGCAGCACGCCATCCCGGCGGGCGCAGGCTCTCGCCATCGTGATCGCTGCCTGCTGGCAATGGACGCCATCCAGGCAGATGCACGCTGGCCGGACGCCTCGCGCATGGCCACCGCGTGGGAGCGGCTCGGTCCGCGCAGCCTGGTGCTGCTGCTCGGCGACTGCTTCGACGATGCTGCGGTCGAGATGGCGGAGAAACTCGCGATTGCCGGCCGCGAGGTATGCATGGTCCAGCTGCTGATGGCCGACGAACGCGACTTCCCCTATCGCGGTGGCCACCTGTTCGTCGACACGGAAGCCTCCACCCGCCTGCTGGGCGATGCCGATTCGCTGCGCGACGACTACCTGCGACGATTCGCGCAGGCGCGTGCCGCCCTGCATGCACGCTGCACGCGATCGGGAATCCGGTTGGTGGCGCAGTTCGCGGATGATCCCGTGGACGCCGCGATGCAGTCCCTGTTCGGGCAACCGGGCCGCGGCCGGTGAACCTTGGCCTGCTCTTGCCTGCCGGCCTGCTGGCGCTGGTCGCGCTGGCGCTGCCGCTCGTGCTGCACCTGGTCCGGCAGAGCGAACAGACGCGCGTGGAGTTTGCCGCGCTGCGATGGTTGAGCGTGCGCGCGCGACCACGACGGCGACCCCGGCTCGACGAATGGCTCCTGCTGCTCCTGCGCCTGCTGCTGATCGCACTCCTGGCGTTGTGGCTGGCGCAGCCCGTGTGGTTCGGATCAGCGGAGGCGCGCCCATGGCTGCTGGTGCATCCCGCCCTCGATGCAGGTCGCGCGCCAGCATCGGCGAGCGCGGACGAACAGCGTCGCTGGCTGGCGCCCGGCTTCCCCACGCTGGAACAACCAGCCCCCGTCGCAACAACCTCCATCGGCAGCCTGCTGCGCGAGCTCGATGCCGCCCTGCCTGCGCAGGCCACGGTGAAAGTGCTGGTGCCGGCGCAGTTCGAAGCCACCGACGCGGAGCGCCCCGTGCTGCGACGCAAGGTCGAGTGGATCCCCGCTCCTGCAACCACCGCGTTCGGGCCCGTCACGCCCGCACGCATCGAGCGCGTGCTGGTGCATGCGGACGCGGCGCACCGCGACGCGTTGCCTTACCTGCGCGCAGCCGCGGCTGCGTGGTCCGCGCACTCGCGGGCACCTGCCAAATCCGAACCATTGCGGGAAATTGCAGGCGACCAGCCTCCTGCCGCCACGGACACCCGTCTTGTCTGGCTCGCCAACGCGTCCGTGCCGGCGGCGACCGTCGCCTGGGTGCGCGCCGGCGGCGTGGCCTTGCTGGCAAGCGACGCCAATGTGGATGCCATCGACTGGGGCAACGCAACCGTGGCGTGGCGCGGCGAGGACGGAACTCCACTCGCGCAGCGCGTCCCGGCCGGCAAAGGCGCGTGGGTTCGCCTGCTGGCGCCGCTCAGCGCGCAATCCCTGCCAGCGCTGTTGGAGCCCGGGTTTCCGCTCGCGCTGCATGATCTGTTGCAAGCAGCGCCGGACATTGCGTCGCGCACCACGGCTGAGGGCTATGCGCCGGTGAGCGGAGCACGCACGGCAACCATGCGGCCTCCGCAGTCCTTGGGCACGTGGCTCGCCTGGCTGATCGTCCTGGTGTTCGGTATCGAGCGCTGGCTGGCTGCGTCTCCTGGCCGGGTCCAAACATGAGGGGCAGCGCAGCACAGCTGCATGCCGCGACGCTCGCCCGGGCGCGAAGGGAAGCAGGCTTGCGCGTGCTGCTCCTGGTATTGCCATGGGCCGCACTCGCCCTGTGGTTGGCCCTTCGCCACGCCGAGCTTGGCTGGCCTTGGCTCGCACTGGTCGCCGGGATTGCCGTGGGCTGCACATGGCTGGTTTCGGCATGGCGATCGCGCGACCTGCCGTGGTTGGCACGTCTTCTCAACGAACACCCGCTGTTCGAGGACAGCGCCGGCCTGTTGCTGGGCCTGGACACCCCGGGGTCGGCGCTGGCCAGGTTGCAGCACTCGCGCCTGCAGTCGCGCTGGCAGGCGCTCGATACGGAGGCACTCTATCCACGACCTGCCAAGGCGCCGCTGGGCTGGAACCTGCTGGCGGCACTGGCCTGCGCGGGCGCCCTGTGGACGTGGCAGCAGCCGTTGCCGGAGGCCGTGCGCACCCAGCTGCCGGCTCCCCTGGCGCGCGCGCTTGGCGTGCAATCGCCTGCGCTCGCCGCGGTACGCATCCACGTGCGACCGCCCGCATATACCGGCTTGCCGACGCAAACGCATGCGCGTGCCGACCTTC
Organism: Pseudomonadota bacterium; assembly: GCA_040385305.1. Taxonomy (GTDB): domain Bacteria; phylum Pseudomonadota; class Gammaproteobacteria; order Xanthomonadales; family Xanthomonadaceae; genus Thermomonas. Next base: position 12,033 of record JAZKHR010000041.1, on the reverse strand, counting down.
GAATCCCGCAATCCGCGGACCTGCGCTGGGCGCTACGTTTCTCCGTTGCGCCCACCCGCGCATGGCTGCAGTTCGAGCAGGGCCCGCGCGTGGCGCTGGACCTGGTTGATGGCACCTGGCAGGCCGCGCGGCGGATCGAACAAGCAAGCCTGTATCGCATCGTCACCGAGCCGGCGCTGCCCCCGGCGCAGCGCACGCTGCATCGCATCGCCGTGATCCGCGACCAGCCGCCGCAGGTCCGCGCCACGACACCGGCGCGCAGCCTGAGCCTGCGTGCGCCAGGCCAGTCACGCTGGCCGCTGGTGTTCTCGGCAAGCGACGACCATGCCATCGCCCCGCGCGCGGAATTGCGCATCATCCAGACCAGCGGCGACGGCGAAAACATCGCATCGACCGAGCGCAGCGTCATCCTCCAGGGGCGCGGCACAACGCGCGCGAAGACCTATTCCCATGTGTTCGACCTGGCCCGCAGCGGACTCACCGTGGGCAACGACGTGATCGTCCAGCTGACCGTGCGCGACACCCGCCAGCCGCAGTCGCACGTGGTGCGCAGCGCGAGCGTGATCCTGCGCTGGCCGCCGGAGGCGGTGCGCTTGGCCGAGGGCATGGATGGCCTGGTGCAACGCGTCCTGCCCGCGTACTTCCGCAGCCAGCGCCAGATCATCATCGATGCGGAAAAACTGTTGCGCGAGCGTCCGCGCCTGGCCGATGAAGCGTTCGTGCAACGCTCGGATGCGATCGGGGTCGACCAGCACGCGCTGCGTCTGCGCTATGGGCAGTTCCTTGGCGAGGAAGGTGCCGAGCCCGCGCGTCTGCCCACCAATGACGTCGAGGAAAACGGCGACGACCTTGCCGACCAAGCAGGCGAAGAAACCGCTCCAGAACACGATGACGCCCACGACGCCGGGCACGCGCCCGGCGAGAGCGATGCCGACGCCCTCCTCGCACAGATCAGCCACGTGCATGACGTGCCCGAAGCCGCGACCCTGCTCGATCCGCAAACCCGCGACACCCTGCGCGCCGCCCTGCGCGAGATGTGGCAGTCGGAGATGCACCTGCGCCAGGGCGAGCCGGCGCAGGCGTTGCCGTTCGCAAACCGGGCGCTTGGCTACATCAAGCAGGTCCAGCAGGCCGACCGGATCTACCTGCCCCGCATTGGCAGCGAACAGGCGCCGATCGACTTCGATCGCCGGCTCGGCGGCAAGCGCGACGGGCTCGCGTCGCGGGGCGCCGCGTGGGTGGCCAGGCCGCTCGAAGCCACGCCGTTGCATGCGCTCTGGCAGTCGCTGGCCCGGGATCGCGATGGCATGCCGGTGCCGGCCGCGTCCCTGGAGGCTGCATCGCGATGGCTCACGGCTCGCAACGATGCCAGCGGCAACACACTCGCCGCACGCGCCGCCATGGACGCGGTGCGCCAACAGCCCGCTTGCGGGTCATGCAGGCAGGCGCTGCGTGCCGCACTTTGGCCGATGCTTGCACCTGCAGTTCCGCGTCCATTGCCGCGCCCTGCCCCCACTGCGCAAGGCAACGCCTATCTCGATGCCCTGCAACGCGAGCGCGGCCGATGAGCACGTTGGAGGCGAGCGTGCAATGGCTGCCCGTGGCGCTCGCACTCGGCGTGCTGCTCGCAAGCCTGCGCCTGGTGCTGCAGGCTCGAACAGCTGGTGCAGGGCAACGCCCTTGGCGTATCGCGGTGCTGGTCCTGGGCCAGTCGCTTGCGGCGTTGATGCTGTTGCACCTGCTGCGCACCGATGACCCGAAAGCGACCGTGCACACCCTGCACCTGCTCACGGCGCGCGCGCCCGCGCGCCCTGCACCTGCCGAGCGGCCGGGCGAGCGCTGGCTGCGCCTGCCGGAGGCTCCGGCGCAACCCGGCGCGGCGCCGGTTCCCGACCTGGCAACTGCACTGCGGCAGTTCCCGGACGTGCGCGAGTTGCACGTCAAGGGCGATGGCCTGCTCGCGCGCGACCGGGTTGCGGTAGGTGCGCACCGCCTGGCCTTCGCCCCCGCCCCCCTGCCGTTCGGTCTCAAAGACTGGTGGGCGCCGCAGTGGCTGCGCACCGGCGAACCCCTGCATGTCACCGGGACTGCCCACGCGCCCGCCGGCAGCCGGGTCACGCTGCTGGATCCGGGCGGCGGACGCGTGGACGAACAAGCGCTGCAGGCAGACGGCGGCTTTGCGTTGCAGGCGACCCCACGCAGCCCTGGCCTCGCCGAGTACCGCTTGCAACTGCGCGGTACCGGCGGCGCCTCATTCGAGGGCAGCGTCGTGCCCGTGCACATCGCATCGCCTGCGTCGGCCCAGGTGTTGCTGCTGGCGGGCGGCCCTGACCCGGACCTGAAATACCTGCGGCGCTGGGCGGCAGATCATGGCGCACGGCTGCAGGCATCGATCGACCTCGGCGCCGGGATGCGGGCCGGCGACCCACCGTTCGCGCTGGACGCGCGCACGCTGGCAAACACCGACCTGCTGATCCTTGACGACCGCAGCTGGAACGCGCTGGAGCGCAGTCGCCGCGATGCCATCCTGTCAGCGGTGGACGCCGGAATGGGCCTGTTGCTGCGCGCCAGCGCTCCGCTTGCCAATGCCCAGTGGCTAGGCTTGCGCGTCCGCACTGCAACCCTGCCAGCCACCTATCGCATCCCGGGCGCGGCAACCGACAGTGCCGTTGCGCCGCCGCCCATGCAACGCCCACAGTTGCGCATCGACAATCCCGATGGACCGGTCCTGTTGCGCGACGACCGCGGCGTGCCACTCGCTTCATGGCGACCACATGGCCGCGGGCGCATCGGAGCCTGGCTGCGTGGCGACACGTTCCGCCTTGCCCTCGAAGGGCATGGCGCCCTGCATGCGCGGCAATTGTCCAGCGTGCTCAACGCGCTGATGCGTGCTCGCAGCGAAGTGCCGCCGCCGATGCCACTGCGCATCCACTCCGGCCAGCGCACCGAATTCTGCGCCCTGCACGGCGCGCCAGCGGTGCTCGCGCCAGGGTCGGGCAAGCCGGAGCCGCTGGTGATCGATGCGCGCAGCGGCGAAAGGCGATGCGCCGCCTACTGGCCGCGCGAACCCGGCTGGCATCGGTTGCGGGACGCCCGTGGCGAACGTGCTTTCCTGGTACGCGCCCAGGCCGACGACGCGGTGTTGCGAGCGGCTGAAACCCAGCGCGCCACGGCGGAACTCGCCGGCCAGCCCACGCCGCACGCCCCGGTCACCACCGGCACGACCCGTTGGCCGCGCTGGCTGCTGTTCCTTTGCTGGCTGGCACTGATGGGCGGCGTGTGGTGGCTCGAACGTGCGCGCGCCGGGCGCGCAAGCCGCGCTAGGCCAGGCTGAAGCGGTCGCCGTCGAGCATGGCCGGGAAGCGTTCGCGATGGGCCTGCAATGCGGCCATCTGCAGCGTGGTCGTCACCACCAACTCTTCGTCGGTACATTCGCTGACCGGCGCCCCGAGGAAATCGATCACCGCGCTGTCGCCCGCGTACTGCAGGCCATTGCCGTCGGCGCCAACCCGGTTGACGCCCACCACGTAGCTCAGGTTCTCGATGGCGCGCGCGCGCAGCAACGTCTTCCACGGATAGGCGCGCACCGCGGGCCAGTTGGCAACGTACAGCAGCAGGTCGTAATCCAGCTGGCCCGGCCGCTCCACGTCGAAGCGGTTGCGCGAGAACACCGGGAAGCGCAGGTCGTAGCAGACCTGCGGGCAGATGCGCCAGCCACGCCACTCCAGCGTGAGCCGCTCGCTGCCCGCCGCGTATCGCTCGTGTTCCTTCGCGTAGCGGAACAGGTGGCGCTTGTCGTAGTGGGCAAGGCCGCCATCCGGGGTGGCGAACAGCATGCGGTTGAACACGCCAGCCTCGGTGCGCAGTTGCACGCTGCCGGTGACTGCGGCATCGAGCCTCAAGGCCTGGTCGCGGATCCAGGCAACGGTCGGGCCGTCCATGGTTTCGGCATCGCCAATGGCATCGTTGGAGAACCCGCTGGTGAACGTCTCCGGCAGTACCACCAGGTCAGTGATGCCGTGCAGCGGTGCGATCAGTTCACGGTAATAGTCGCGGTTGCCCGCAGGGTCGTGCCAGCGGGTGGCTCCCTGCACCATCGAGACGCGAAGGTCTTGCATTGTTTTCTCTCCTGCGGGCGCGCAGCTGCCGCGCGACCCGCGTAGCAACGACGTGTTCCTCGTTAAAGTCTTTGCAGGCGCTCGATGGCGGCATCCATGGTGGCGTCATTCTTGGCGAAGCACAGCCGCGCCAGGCGCTGGCCGGCGGGCGGGGTTTCGTAGAACGGCGACAGCGGAATCGCGGCCACGCCCTTCTCGATGGTCAGCCAGCGGCAGAACGCGGCATCGTCGAGGTCGCTGACCGCCGAGTAGTCGACCAGCTGGAAATAGCCGCCAGGAACGGCGAGCGGCACCAGCCTGGTGGTCATCAGCTGCTCGCGGAAGCGGTCGCGCTTGGCCTGGTAAAACGCGCCCAGCTGCTCATAGTGTTCCGGCTCCTGCTCGATCATCTCGGCGAAGGCATGCTGCGCCGGGTGGAAGCTGCAGAACACGTTGTACTGGTGCACCTTGCGGAACTCCGCGGTCAGCGCAGCGGGCGCGATGCAGTAGCCGAGCTTCCAGCCGGTGCAGTGGTAGGTCTTGCCGAAGCTGGACACCACGAACGCCCGCTCGCGCAATTCGGCATGGCGCAGTACCGATTCATGGCGTGCCCCATCGAACACAATGTGTTCGTAGACTTCATCGCTGAGCAGCCAGATGCCGGTATCGCGCAGCAGGTGGGCAAGCGTGGCCACGTCGTTCTCGCCCAGCATGGCGCCGGACGGGTTGTGCGGACTGTTGATCATCAGCATGCGCGTGCGCGGGGTGATGGCGGCGCGCACCGCGTCCCAGTCCGGCACAAAGGTCAGTGGATCCAGCGCGACGTGCACGGCCTTCGCCCCGGCGAGGTCGATGGCGGGTTCGTAGCAGTCGTAGCAGGGGTCGAGGACGATGACCTCCTCGCCGGCCCGCACCACCGCGTGGATGGCATTGAAGATCGCCTCGGTGGCGCCGCTGGTGACGGTGATTTCGGTGTCCGCGTCGGGCCGCCAGCCGTAAACGCGCTCGGTCTTCGCGGCGATCGCCTGCCGCAGCGCGGGCACGCCGGTCATCATCGCGTACTGGTTGTGGCCGGCCTGCATGGCGCGGGTCAGTGCATCCACCAGCCGCGCGGGAACCGGGAAGTCGGGGAAGCCCTGGCCCAGGTTGACCGCGCCGTGCTCGGCGGCCAATTGCGACATCACGGTGAAGATGGTGGTGCCGACCTTCGGCAACTTGCTGGCGACTTCCGGGACTGCGGCGTGCATCGATGGACCTGGGCTGCGGCGAAGGCCCCGAGTGTAAGCAACGCGGCGTCGCTTCGGTGCAGGGGTGTGTGGCGCGTCCGCTAGAATTGCAGCGCATGCCTGATGTCGCCGTCGCCGCCAGCCCCCTCCTCGCCGTGCGCGGGCTCGTCTTTTCCCGCGACGAGACGAAGATATTCGGTCCGCTGGATCTTGCCGTCTATGCGGGCGAGGCGCTGCTGGTGCAGGGCGACAACGGCGCCGGCAAGACCACCTTGCTGCGCGTGCTGGCTGGCCTGCTGCGAGCGGACTGCGGCGACGTGGACGTGGATGGGCGACGTGCAGATGCCGCCTCCCGGGCACGCCAGATCGCCTACCTGGGGCACCTGCCGGGCCTGAAGGCGGATCTCGGCGCCTGCCATAACCTCGAATTCCTGGGCGGCCTGCATGGTCGCCGCGCGTCGCAGCCAGCTGGACTCGCACTCGAAGTGGTGGGGCTGTCCGGATTCGAACACGCGCCGGTGCGCACCCTGTCAGCCGGCCAGAAGAAACGGGTCGGGCTGGCCCGGTTATGGCAGTCGCCGGCGCCGCTGTGGCTGCTGGACGAGCCCTACGCCAACCTGGACCTGGAGGGCATCACCCTGGTCAACCGCATGGTCGAGGCTCACCTCGCCAGCGGCGGTGGCGCGCTGCTGACCACCCACGGCGCGTACGCCGCGCCGCCCGTGCGCACGCGCATGCTGCACCTCGGAGCGGCGACGTGATGTGGCCTGCCGCCCGCGCGCTGGTCAATCGCGATGTGCGCCTGCTGTGGGCGCGCCGCGGCGATGCGCTGCAACCTGCCCTGTTTGCGCTGCTGACCGTGGTGCTGTTTGCGCTCGCCCTGGGCGGCGAAACCCGCGAGATGGCGCCGGTGGCGGCAGCGGTGCTGTGGCTGGCGGTGCTGCTGGCCGGGCTGCTGTCGCTGGACAACCTGTTCCGGGGCGATGCCGAGGACGGTTCGCTGGAGCAATGGATGCTGGCGCCAGTGCCGTTGTGGTGGCTAGTGCTGGTGCGCACCCTGGTCCATTGGCTGACCACGGCGGTACCGGTGATTGTGGCGGCGCCGTTGCTCGGCGAACTGCTGCACCTGCCCCGCGCGCAACTGCCCGTTCTAATGGCGTCGCTGGTGCTGGGTACCCCCATCCTGAGCCTGCTGGGCGCCGTCGTGGCCGCACTGACGGTAGGCATGCGCCGCGCGGGGGTGCTGGTCGCACTGCTGGCCCTGCCGCTGTACGTGCCGGTGCTGGTGTTCGGGGCAGGTGCAGTGGCCGCCTCCGCGCAGGGGCTGGATGCGGTCGGCGCCCTGCTGCTGCTGGGTGCCGGCCTGGTGCTGTCGCTGGTACTTGCACCGCTGGCGGCTGCAGCGGCGCTCCGCATCGCCCATAATTGAGGGGATGAACTTGCCCCCCAAGAACCGGCTCGTCCGCTGGTTCCACCAGCTCGGTTCGCCGCCGTATTTCGACCGATTCGCCAGGCGCTGGGCGCCGTGGGCGCATGCGCTCGCCCTGCTGACGATGGCTATCGGCCTTTACGGTGCCTTGTTCCAGGTCCCCGCCGACTACCAGCAGGGCGACAGCTTCCGCATCCTCTACATCCACGTGCCCAGCGCGTGGATGAGCATGGCGATCTTCGCAATCATGGCCGTGTATGCCGCCATTGCGCTCATCTGGCGGATCAAGCTGTGCGAGATCCTGGCGATGGCCTGCGCACCGATCGGCGCCGCGTTCACCCTGATTACCCTGGCCACCGGCTCGATCTGGGGCAAGCCGATGTGGGGCACGTGGTGGGACTGGGATCCGCGCCTGACCACCGAACTCATCCTGTTGTTCCTGTACCTGGGCGTGATGGGCCTGTACGCCGCCATCGACGACCGCCGCAATGCCGCGCGCGCGGCCGGCTTCCTCGCCATTGTCGGGGTTGCACTGTTGCCGGTGATCCGCTGGTCGGTGGTGTGGTGGAACTCCCTGCACCAGGGCCAGACCATCCGCCTGTTCGGAGAATCCACGATGGATCCCAGCATGCTGGCACCGCTGGTGTGGATGATCGTGGGTACCAAGCTATGGTTCATCGGCTCGCTGCTGACCCGCGCCCGCGCGGACAACCTGCGCCGCGAGGCCGGCAAGGACTGGACCAGCAAGCTCGCGGAGGCGCCGCGATGAGCTACCGCGAGTACGTCATCGCCGCCTATGCCGTGTTCGCGCTGGTGCTGGCGTGGGATTTCCTCGTGCCCAGGCTGCAGGTGCGCGCCGCCCTGCGCGCTGCGCGCCTGCGCACCGCGAGGACCGCGTCAAGCCACGCGACTTCGGAGTTGAAGCGATGAACCCGACCCGCAAGCGCCGCCTGTGGCTGGTCCTGGCCGTGGTGGCTGCCGCCGCCATCGCCACCACCCTCATCGCGATGGCCCTGCAACGCAACGTGGCCTACCTGTACACACCGGCCGAAGTCCTGCGCGGCGAGGCAGGCGAACACGCGCGGTTCCGCCTTGGGGGCATGGTCGCTGCCGGCTCGTTCACCCGCGCCGAAGGCTCGATGCAGGCGCGCTTCGAAGTGGACGATGGAGATGCGCGCATGCCCGTCGTCTACACCGGCATCCTGCCCGACCTGTTCCGCGAAAAGCAGGCAGTGGTGGCGACCGGCCGCATGCAGGACGGTGTGTTCGTGGCCGAGGAAGTGCTGGCCAAACACGACGAGAGCTACATGCCCAAGGAAGTGGCAGACAAGATGGGCCTGGCGCACCAGAAGCATGATGTGCAGGTGCCGCCGAAGCTGGATTTACCCTAGGTGATGCCTTCGCACATCCTGCCGGAGCTGGGCCAGGTCACCCTGGTGCTGGCGTTGCTGGTGTCCGTCATGCAGGCGCTGCTGCCGCTGCTGGGCGCGCAGCGCGGCGTCGCCCCGCTGATGGACGTGGCGCGGCCGGCGGCGTACCTGCAACTGCTGCTGCTCGGTATGGCCTACGCGCTGCTGACGCATGGTTTCGTTTCGCAGGACTTCTCGCTTCGTTACGTGGCAGAGAATTCCAATTCGCTGCTGCCACTCGAGTACCGATTCACCGCAGTGTGGGGCGCGCACGAGGGCTCGCTGCTGTTGTGGGCGCTGATCCTTGCGCTGTGGACCGGCGCGGTTGCGCGTTTCTCGCGCGCACTGCCGCTACCGGTGATCGCCCGCGTGCTCGGGGTGATGGGCGTGGTCAGCATCGGTTTCCTGGCATTCCTGATCTTCACCAGCAATCCGTTCGAGCGCCTGTTGCCGGCGGCACTGGAAGGGCGCGACCTCAATCCGCTGCTGCAGGACCCGGGGATGATCATCCATCCGCCGATGTTGTACCTCGGCTACGTGGGGTTCTCGGTGCCGTTCGCATTTGCCATCGCGGCGTTGCTGGAGGGCCGGATGGATGCGCAGTGGCTGCGCTGGACCCGGCCGTGGACCAACGTGGCCTGGGCGTTCCTGACCATCGGCATCGCATTGGGATCCTGGTGGGCGTATTACGAACTCGGCTGGGGCGGCTGGTGGTTCTGGGATCCGGTCGAGAACGCCAGCTTCATGCCCTGGCTGGCCGGCGCTGCCTTGCTGCACTCGCAGGCGGTGACCGAGAAGCGCGGCAGCTTCGGCGGCTGGACCTTGCTGCTGGCCATCGCCGCGTTCTCGCTGTCGTTGCTGGGGACGTTCCTGGTGCGGTCCGGCGTGCTGACCAGCGTGCATGCCTTCGCCGCGGATCCCACCCGCGGACTTTTCGTGCTGATTTTCCTCGGCATCGTGATCGGGGGTTCGTTGTTGCTGTACGCGCTGCGCGCGCCGGAAGCGAATGCCGAAGCCAAGCCCTTCGCGCCGGCCTCGCGGGAAACCTTGTTGCTGCTCAACAACCTGCTGCTGACCACGGCTTGCGCGATGGTGCTGCTCGGCACCCTGTACCCGCTGCTGGCCGATGCACTGCAACTCGGCAAGATTTCGGTAGGGCCGCCCTACTTCTCGCTGATGTTCCTGCTGTTGATGGCGCCGCTGGTGGCGCTGTTGCCGCTGGGTCCGCTGACACGGTGGCAGCGCGAAGACTTGGCCTCGCCGTTGCGCATGTTGCTGCCCTGGGCGGTGTTGGCGCTCGTGGCGGGCGGCATCGCCTTCCTGCTCGCGCCGCAGGGCAAGTGGAAGACCGCGGCGGGCGTGCTCGGCGCGGTGTGGGTCGCGGGCGGCACCTTGCGCTTCCTGTGGTCGCGCTGGCGCTTGCCGGGCACGCGACTCACCCGCGAGATGCTGGGTATGACCGTGGCCCACATTGGCGTCGCGGTGTTCGTGGTCGGCGCCTTGCTGGTGGAAGGCCTGAGCCTGCAACGCGAGCTCGCGTTGAAGCCCGGTGAGTCCGTGACGCTGGGACGTCATGCCTTCCGTTTCGATGGCGTCACCCCCATCCGTGGCCCCAACTACACCGCGGACCGCGGCAGCGTGCAGGTGCTGCGGGACGACCGCCCGCTGGTGTTGCTGCATCCGGAGAAGCGTCGCTACATCGCCGGCGGACAGGTGATGTCCGAAGTTGGACTGGTTCCGGGCTTGTTCGGCGACCTTTACGTGGCGATCGGCGAACCACTGGGCGGCGATGCCTGGGCAGTGCGTGTGCATGTCAAGCCGTTCGTGCGCTGGATCTGGCTGGGCGCGCTGCTGATGGCGCTGGGCGGGTTCGTCACCGCCACCGATCGACGTTTCCGCCCGGACCGGAGCCAGCCCCGATGAAGACCGGCCGCTGGATGCCGCTCGCCGTGTTCTTCCTGCTTGCGGCGCTGCTCGCCGCTGGCGTGTGGATGAGCCGCAACCCCGACCGTGACAAGCTGCCATCCCCGTTGATCGGCAAGCCCGCACCCGCTTTCTCGTTGCCGGTGCTGCACGAGCCACAACGCATGGTCACCCTCGGCGACTTGCGCGGCCAGCCGTTCCTGCTCAACGTCTGGGGCAGCTGGTGCGTGGAATGCCGGGTAGAACATCCGGTGCTCACCCGTTTCGCGGAAACCCGCCGCCTGCGCGTGGTTGGCTACAACTGGAAGGACGAGCCCGCCGACGCCCTGCGCTGGCTGGAACAGTTCGGCAATCCCTACTGGCTGGTCCTGTCAGACATGGAAGGCAGCGCCGCCATCGATTGGGGCATCTATGGCGCGCCTGAAACCTTCCTGGTCGATCGCGGCGGCATCGTGCGCTGGAAGCACGTGGGCGCGCTCACCGACGCCATCATCGCCAGTGAACTGATGCCGGCCCTGCAGGCAGCGGAAGGTCCGCGCTGATGCCCTGGCTGCTGGCCCTGCTGTTGTGGGTGGCATGCAGTCCCGTGCTGGCCCAGGCCAATGCGCAGGCCGACGCCGCCCCCCTGCAGTTCCGCGACGCCACCGAGGAAACCCGTTTCCACGCACTGGCCGCCGAACTGCGCTGCGTGATGTGCCAGAACCAGTCGCTGGCGGATTCGAACGCATTGATCGCGTTGAGCCTGCGCCGGGAAGTCCTGCAATTGATGCGCGACGGGCGCAGCGACGGGGAAATCAAGGACTTCCTGGTGGGCCGCTACGGCGAGTTCGTCCTGTACAAACCCAAGGTCGAAGCCAGCACCTTCCTGCTGTGGTTGGGGCCGGGCCTGCTGCTGCTGGTCGGGGCAGGCGTCATGGTGGGCATCCTGCGCCAGCGCAAACCGGCGCAGGCAACCGCCCGTGACGACGGGCAGGAGTGGTGATGGCGCTGTTCCTCTCCCTGTCCGCGATGCTCGGCCTGCTGGTGCTTGCGGTGCTGTTGCGACCGCTGTGGCGCGGCGCGCGAAGCGTCGCCATCGGGACGGCGCTGTTGATCATGGTGTCGACGGCGCTGCTGTACCGCATCGTCGGGACGCCGCAGGCCCTGGACGCGACGGCACTACGCCAACCCCAATCCCTCGGCGCCGCCATCGCCCAACTTGAGGCCGAACTGCAGCGCAACCCGAACCAGGCCGAAGGCTGGCGCCTGCTCGCGCAGGCCTACGAGCGAGAAGACCAAGCAGTGAAGGCGCGCGCCGCCTATGCGAAAGCGCTCGAGTTGTCACCTCGGGATGCCGGACTCCTCGCCGAAGCCGCGCAATCAAGAGCGCTGGCGAACGACAAGCGCCTGTTCGATGCCGAAGCGATCGCGCTGTTGCAGCGCGCGTTGCAGCTAGAGCCCGACCACCAGCGCGCGCGCTGGTTCCTCGGCATAGCCCAGCGCCAGGCCGGCGACAACGCGGCTGCGGCGGCCACTTGGGAACCTTTGCTGGCGCAGGTCGACACCGCAACCGCCGCCAGCCTGCGCATCGAGGTCGACAGCGCGCGCAGGGCAGCCGGATTGACCCCACTACCGGCTGGCGAATCCACCTCTGCGCTGAGCGTCCGCGTCTCTCTGGACCCTGCGTTTGCCGCACGCGTGCGCCTGCGCGGCGATGCAAGCGTGTTCGTGATCGCCCGCGAGGTCGGTGGCGCGCCAATGCCGGTGGCTGCCGAGAAACACGGCGTCTCCGAACTGCCCTTCATCGCAACCCTGGACGACAGCGACAGCCCGATGCCCACCCGCAAGCTTTCGCAGCTGCGCGAAATAGAACTCGTCGCACGCCTGTCGATGAGCGGCACTGCCAACCGACAGGAAGGTGACGTGGAATCGAAGCCGGTCCGTGTCTCCCTTCCGGCCGGCACGCCGGT
>JAZKHR010000040.1:0-8969 GCA_040385305.1 Pseudomonadota bacterium | reverse complement strand
GTTTCCAGCTCGCCATCCACTCTGGCAATTGCTCGGCCGGCATGGGCCTGGCGATGAAGTAGCCCTGTGCGGCGTCGCATCCGGCGCGCCTCACGATGTCCCAGTCGTCCTCGTCCTCCACGCCCTCGGCGACGATCTGCAATCCCAACTGCTTGGCCAGCGTCACGCTGGCATCGAAGATCGCGCCGAGCGTCGGGTTCGCCCCCGCCCCGTGCACGAAGCCCCGATCGATCTTCAGTTCGTGGAAGGGCATGTCGCGCAACTGGGACAGGTTCGAGTGGCCGGTGCCGAAATCATCAATGGACAGGCGGAACCGCTTCATGCGCAACCGCGTGAGGACTTCCAGCGGGATGCGCAGGTCCTGCATCAGCTGGCTTTCCGTCACCTCCAGGGTCACTTCACTGGCGGGTACGCCCGCTTGCTCCGCTGCCTTGGCCACATGGTCGGCGAAATTGAGGTTGCCCAGATCCTCCATCGACACGTTGATCGCCATCGGGAACGCCACTCCGGTTTGCCTCCGGTAGGCCGAGGCCTGGGCCAGGGAGCCCGCGATCACCGAGCGGGTGAGATCGGAGACCAGCCCATTCGCCTCCGCCACGCCGATGAACTGGTCAGGGAACACAAGTCCATCCAGCGGATGCAGCCACCTGACCAGGGTCTCCACGCCAGTCACCTTGCCCGTCGTCAGGGAGACCTGGGGCTGGTAGTAGTTGACCAGTTCGCCGTTGGTGATCGCCGACTGGACCTCATCCGCCGTGTACTCCTTCCTCGCGGCCCGCTTTCCTGCCTGGCCCGGCACCGCCGCGTGGCGGGATCGCGCTGCCGGCTGCCAGTGCTCCATCAACTGCACGAGCTGACGCGGCTCGAGCGGCTTGTGCAGGTGGCCCAGCGTCGTGATCAGGTGTGACTGGACCAGCTTCTCGGCGGCCTGCAGCATGCGCTCGTCTTCACCGCTGACCAGGATCAGGCTTCCCTGGTAGCCGCGCTCGACCAGGTGGCGAACGAACTGCACCCCATCGATGTCCGGCATGTTGAGGTCGAGCAGGATCAGGTCGACCGGGCGGTCAGCTGCATCGATCACGCCAAGTGCGTGGCGTGCACTCTCGCAGGTCTCTATATCCGTGAAGCCCAGGTTGGCCAGCACCCGCCGGTTCAGATCGAGCATGAATGACTCGTCATCCACGATCAGCACGCGTGCCGCGCGCTTGTCGATGATGTCCGAGGGATCACGGTGATCGCCGCGACTTCCACGGGGAGTCGTTGCCACGATGTCGATGGAGTTCTCCACCGCGGCAAGCTCGGCATCGAACCGCGGCAGCAGCGCGGCCAACCTGTCGGCATTGCCGGCCTTGCCCTCGCTCTCGATGGTCTCGCAAAGCTCGGCGAGCGCGAGGGCACCAACGGCGCGCGCGGTCGACTTCAGCTTGTGTGCCGTGTCCGCCGCCCGGCTGGGTTGGCTGGCAGCGCAGGCAGCGCGCAATTCCGCCGCCAGGGACACTGCGCCGTCGCGGAAGTCGATGAGGAAGTCGTTGACGACCCTCGGGTCGTCCCCCACCAGCGCCCTCAGCACGTCCACATCCAACGACCGCGGCGTGACGCATTGCCCGGACAAGGCGGGGCCCTCCGCCGGTACCACCATTGCGTCTGCCGCCTCCCCCGCCTGCAGCCACCGGTCGAGCGCGGCCTTCAGCTTCAGCAGCGAGACGGGCTTGCTGAGGTAATCGTCCATGCCCGAGGCGCGGCAGCGCTGGTCCTCGCCCTTCAGCGCGTTCGCGGTGAGGGCGATGATCGGGAAGTGCGCGCCGGGCACCTCAGTGCTGCGTACGGCCCGCGCAAGCTCGTAGCCATCCATGTGCGGCATGTGCAGGTCGGTGAGCAGCAATGCGTACTCCCCGCTGCTCCAGAGTCTCCAGGCTTCGCGCCCATCCGGGGCGACGTCGGCGGCGTACCCCAGCAGGGCCAGCTGGTGCGCGATGACCTTGCGGTTGGTTTCGTTGTCTTCGGCCACCAGGACCAGCCGGCGCTCGCGCAACGCCTGCTCGCGGGACGGTGCAATCACCACACCCTTGCCCGGGACAGGATCAATCGCTTCCACTTCCAGGGACGCACGCCCGGCTGCGGCAGCCACCGCGCGGAGGAAGGTTCGCCGGTTCAACGCATTGCCATCGATCATGATCGTGTTGGATCCCACGGCGCGCGCACGGCGCCGCTTTCCGCGCTCGACGAGCAGCACGACGAATTGCACGCCCTGTTCGATCCGATCTGCGGCCTGCAGTTGTCCGGTCGGCGTTGACTGCTGGTCGGCATCGACGATCCATACCGAGAGGTCATTGCGACCGGCCTGCCATTGCCGCGCGCCTGCCAGGTCAGGCACCCGTTCCACGTGCGCCTGCGCGTCCGCGAGATAGGTGGCCAGGTCGTCGGCCAGACCGCCCGCCTTGCCGACCACCACGCAGGAAAGCCCCGCCACTTCCGAAGCCAGGGCCTTGCCGTCCACCTCTGCAGGCACGGCGCCGAACGGCAGGCGGACCCGGAAGCTGCTGCCCTTGCCGGGCACGCTTTGCACCGTGATCTTCCCGCCCATCAGCTTCACCAGCCGGTCAACGATCGCAAGCCCCAGCCCGGTCCCGCCAAATCGCCTGGTGGTGGATGCATCCGCCTGCGAGAAGGCCTTGAACAGGTTTGCGCGGGCTTTCCCGTCCATGCCGATGCCGTTGTCGGTCACGTCTATCTCGACCCAGCACTCCCGTGCATCGTTCTTGACCAGGACCGCGCGTACCGACACCCGTCCGGGCCGTGGCTGGCCGCTGGAGAACTTGATGGCATTGTTGAGGAGGTTGGTCAGCACCTGGCGCAGCCGCAGGGCGTCGCCCTCCACGTGGCCGGGGATCGCCGGATCCACGAACAGCGTCAGGGTCACCCCCTTCTTCTGCGCCATCTCGTCGAGCAGCCTGGCCACGCCATCCAGCACCGGCTCGAGCGCGAACGCCTCGCGCTCGAGTTCCAGCCTGCCGGCTTCGATCTTGGAGAAGTCGAGGATGTCGTTGAGGATCTCCAGCAGCGAGAACGCCGAAACATTGATGAGGTCGACCATCTCGAGCTGGTCGCTCCGCATGCTGGTTTGCTGCAAGACTTCGATCATGCCGACAACGCCGTTCATCGGCGTGCGTATCTCGTGGCTCATGGTCGCCAGGAAATCCGACTTCGCCCGGCTGGCCACTTCGGCTTCGTTGCGGGCCGCTTCAAGTGCTTCGGTGCGTGCCGCCACCTTCCGTTCCAGCTCGTCGTTCAACGTGATCAGCGCCAGTTCCGCTTCCTTGCGGCGGGTGATGTCCTCGTGCGTGACCACGGCGCGCCCTTCGCCGCCCCCTTCGAATCCGGTGACGCGGCCGAGGAACCAGCGTTTTTTGTCAGGCGAATGGCATGGATATTCCAGCGAGAACTCGGTGCACTCTCCCGCGGCAACGCTGCGTATGCCCGCCGCGAAGGCGCGAGCATCCGGGTCTGCGGGGTCGCCGGCGGCGCCACAGACGGCCAGGTAATTGACGCCTTCGCAGACCGCATGCAGGTTGCCGGCGTTGGCCGCTGCGGAATCGCGCCAGGCCTTGTTCACCCGGATGATGGTGCCCGCTTCATCCAGCACGCACAGCGATTCCGTCAGCGCATCGATGGTGGCGCGGGCAAAGCGCTCGGCTTCCCGAAGGGACGCCTCGTTGCGCAGGCGCTCGCTGATGTCGCGCATGATCGCGGTGAAGAAGGTCCTGCCACTGGAGTGGACGACCGAAATGGCGGCTTCGAGCCGGAATTCCTCGCCGTTCTTGCGCACGCCCAGCACCGATCCAGTGTTGCCCATCTTGCGGTTGGTGACCCCGGACTTGCCGAATGCCTCGATGTGGCCGGTGTGCGCCGCGCGGAAGGATTCGGGCAGGAGCAGGTTCAGCGACTGGCCTTGCAGTTCGGCGGCGGTGTATCCGAAGGTCGTCTCGATGGCGGCATTGCTCAACACGATGCGGTGGTCTTCGTCGACCACCACGATCGCGTCCATCGCCGAGCCGATGATGCCGTCGAGCCGCTGGCGGCTTTCGAACAGATCCCTCTCGGCCTTCTTGCGCGCGCGTATGCCCTGCTCGACGGACAGCGCGCGGGTCATGGCGGGGCCGAGCCGGGTCAGGTTCTCCTTCAGCACGTAATCCGCGGCGCCTGCCTTGAGCAACTCGATCGCCGCCTCGTCGCCGAGAGACCCGGTCACCATGACCGCCGGGATTTCCGGGTGCCGCCTGCGCACGATCGCCAGGGCGGTGGCACCGTCGAACTCCGGCAACTTGTTGTCCAGCAGCACGATGTGCGGGGCGAACTGGTCGAGCGCCTGCTCGAACGCGTCGCGCGTCTCGACGCGGTGCGACGCGAGGCCCGGATGGTGCTTGCGCAGTTCGCGCTGGATCACCTCGGCATCGTCAAGGCTGTCCTCCAGCAGCAGTACCCGCAAGGGCACTGTCGACGCCTGGCCTACCGTTCCTGCCTGCACGCCCATGGCCGTGATCAATCCGCCCTTACCGGCGGGGTATTGACGAGCAGCCAGTACATACCCAGCTTGGAGACGGTTTCGACGAACGCCTCGAATTTCACCGGCTTGCTGACGTAGCTGTTCACGCCCAGCGCATAGCACTTGTCGATGTCTTCCTGCTGGGTGGACGAGGTCAGCACGACCACAGGGATCTTGCTGGTGGACGCATCCCTCTTGATCTGTTCCAGCACCTCCATCCCGTCGAACTTCGGCAAGCGCAGGTCCAGCAGGATGAGCCCCGGCCCCCCGCTTTCGTCGAATTCGGGATGGGTGTGCCTGAACAGGCAATCCAGGGCCTCTTCGCCGTCCTTCACCCACACGATGGGGTTGCCGAGGTTGCCCTTGTTCAATGTCCGCAGGGTGATTTCCGCGTCATCGGGATTGTCCTCGACCAGCAGGATGCCGATCTTTCCGTCGTTGCTCATGGAGGTGCTCCTGATGTTGTGGCACCGGCGCTGCCGGGCAGGCTGATGTGGAACGTGGCCCCGCAGTCCACCTGGCCTTCGGCCCAGACGCGACCGCCGAGCTTGTCGATGACGCGCTTGACGATGGCCAGGCCAATTCCGGTCCCGGGGAATTCACTGTCGCCGTGCAGGCGCTGGAACACGCCGAACAACTTGTGCGCGTAGTCCGGATTGAAGCCCACGCCGTTGTCGCGGATGGAATAGGTGACCTGGTCTGCGGACGCAGAGCCGGTGATGTCGATCTCCGCCTGCTCGCGCGTGCCGGTGAACTTGATCGCGTTGGACAGCAGGTTGACCAGGGCCTGCCGCAACAAGGCGGCGTCGGCGCGTGCGCGCGGCAGTTCGCCGATGTGCACCTCGATCCTGCGCCCAGGAGTGGGCAGCAGTTCGCCGACGACCTGCCGGCACAGCGCCGCCACGTCGACGTCGGTCAGCGCCAGCTCACGCCGGCCGGCCCGGGAAAACGCCAGGCTGTCCCGGATGAGTTGATCCATCTTTTCGGTGTTGCGGCGCACGTTGCTCAACAGGCGCTGGCCCTCGGCGTCGAGCACGGGGGAGTAGTCCTCCAGCAGGATCTGGGAGAAGTTGTCGATGGCGCGCAGCGGCGCCCGCAGGTCGTGCGAGACCGAATAACTGAAGCTTTCCAGGTCCTGGTTCGCGGCGTTCAGTGCCGCGGTGCGCTGGGCCACGCGCTGCTCGAGCGTGGCGTTCATGTACTGGATTTCAGCCTGGGCGAGCTTGATCTCGCCGATATCCATCACATGCGCCACGAAGCCCGAGACGCGACCCGCGGCATCGCGCGACGGCGTATAGGTCACATGCACCCACCGGGTGCCGCCATCGCGGTAGGGGATCTGTTGTTCCAGGGTGACCGTCACGCCCGCCAGCGCCTGTTCCATGTGCGGCCGGACGACCTCCCACGCGGCTTCGCCCAGGACGTCGCGAACGGCGCGTCCGCGCAGTTCCTCTTCGCGCTTGCCGAACCAGCGCTCGTAACTCTTGTTCACGCTCCGGTAGCACAGGTCGTTGCCGATCCAGGAAATCAACGCGGGGGTGGTGTCCGCGATCAGCTTCAACTGCTGCTCGCTCTCGCGCAAAGCCGCTTCCGCATGCAACTGCGCGGAAATTTCGCGCGACACCGACAGCAGTTGGCGCACCGCTCCATGCTTGTCGCGGATCGGCGTGACGATCACGTCCCACCAGCGCGGATTGCCGGCCTCCGTCGGGGAATAGGCCCGGAAATGTCCCTCGCCCCCCGCGCGCGCGGTCGCCAGTGCGGCGCGGATGTCCGGCTGGTCGGCGGGCTGCCAGAACGAGAGCCAGCATTGGCCCAGGTAACGGTTGATGTCCTGGATTTCCAGCAGGCGCTGGCCGCCCTGGCTGATCGAAAGCAGGTTGGCGTCGAGGTCCAGCACCTTGAGGCAGTCGGGGCAGCTCTCGATGATGCTGCGGTTGAACTCTTCCGTGTCGCGTAGCGCGTTATCGGCATGTTCGCGCTCGCGACGCATGTCGGCCGACCGGTCCCGGGTCGAGGCCAGCCAACCCAGCACGCTGTTTTCCCGTCCCGCTTTCACGGCGATGACGGACGAAAAATCGCCGCTGCCGATGCGGGCGATCTCGGTTGCAACTTCGCCCAGGGACCCGCCCAGCGTGTCGAGCAAGGCCACGTAGCTGCGCCAGAGCGAAAACACCAGCGCCAGGCCGATGGCGACAAACAGATATCGCAGCAGGCGGGCGCGGCTCTGGGCCGCACGGACGGCGGCCAGGGTGCGTTGGTCCAGCAGCGCCATGAAGTCGTCGATCGGTTTCATGGCGCTGGCCTTCGCCGCCATGTACCGGCTGTCGAACAGCATGGAGGTGGCCCGCAACCGGTTTTCCCCGGCCTGCGAGCCGCCGGTTTCGATCAGCCGCATCGCCTCGAATTCCGGCTTAGTCAGCGCGTCGGAATTGGCCTTGGCCAGCGCCAGCTTGTCGAACTCCTGACGGGTGAACCCGGCCTCCCGCATCAACTGCAGCAACGGGATCGCCTGCTGGTTCGGGCGCGGCAATGGACCGTGGCCCAGCACAAGATCCCAATAGGGCCGCTCGGGATTCTCCGGCCGGGGTTTCCTGCCTTCGCGGATGTCCAGGATGTCCTGGAAGCGCTGCTTGTAGACGGGGTCGCCGGTGCTCGCATAGGCGCGGATCACTCGCGTCAGGTCATCACTCGATTGCCGCAACTCGTCGGCCAGCAGATAGGACCGATAGCGCTGCTCGTTGGCGCGATTGACCTGCAACTGCGCGCTGACATACAGCGTGAACAAGGCGGCGAGGAGCGCGGCCAGGCCTGCCGACAGCAGCAGGTAGAGCGAGAACCTGGACTGCTGCGTGACACCTGCCGTACGTCGGGCAGCCGCGTCGCTCGCGGAAGCGCCCACGCCGGGCGAGGCGGTGCTCGCCGTCGGGTCGTCGCGCCGGGTCGCGTCGGCATCGCCGGACGTGGCCTCCACCGGGGGGCTTCCAACCTTTTTTTCTTCGTTCATGTGGGCGCCCCTGACCGCGTGGCATCCGGACTGCCGGGCAGGCTGATGTGGAACGTGGCCCCGCGGTCCAGCTGGCCTTCCGCCCAGACGCGCCCGTCGAGCTTGTCGATGACGCGCTTGACGATGGCCAGGCCAATCCCGGTCCCGGGGAATTCACTGTCGCTGTGGAGGCGCTGGAACACGCCGAACAACTTGTGCGCGTAGTCCGGATTGAAGCCCACGCCGTTGTCGCGGATGGAATAGGTGACCTGGTCTGCGGACGCAGAGCCGGTGATGTCGATCTCCGCCTGCTCGCGCGTGCCGGTGAACTTGATCGCGTTGGACAGCAGGTTGACCAGGACCTGCCGCAGCATGGCGGCGTCGGCGTGCGCGCTCGGCAACTCCCCGATACGAACGTCGATCCTGCGGCCGGGGATGGAAGACAGCAGTTCGCCGACGATCTCCCGGCACAGCGACGCCACGTCGACGTCGGTCAGCACCAGCTCACGCCGACCGGCACGGGAGAACGCCAGGATGTCCTCGATGAGCTCTTCCATCTTGCCGGTGTTGCGGCGCACGGTGCGCAACACGCGCTGGCCCTCGGCATCGAGCACGGGGGAGTATTCCTCCAGCAGGATCTGGGAGAAGCTGTCGATGGCGCGCAGCGGCGCGCGCAGGTCGTGCGAGACCGAATAACTGAAGCTCTCCAGGTCCTTGTTGGCGGCCTCCAGGCTGTCGTTGGCGACTTGCAGGCTGGCGGTGCGCGCCTGCACCTCCCGCTCCAGGCGCTCCTGGTGGGTGCGCAGTTGCGTTTCCATGCGCTTGATTTCGGTGAGGTCGGTGACCACGGCGACGATGCCGTGGTCGCCTTCGGCCCCCAGGGACTGCATTGCCATCTGGGTCGGTACCACCTCGCCATCAGGCCGCATCAGGTCGACCTGGTCGCGCGCGGCTTCATTGCCTGCCGCCTGCATCAGGGACTTGAACCGCACCAGCTGCGCGGGCAGCACGAAATCCTGCACGCGCGCGCCGATCACCCACTCCAGGTCGGCTTCCATCAGCTCCGCGAAGCGCCGGTTCGCATACAGGACGATGCCATCGGTGGAAATGGTGATGGCGCCTTCGCTCATGGCTTCGACCATCTGCCGGTACGCGTGCTCGGCGCCCTTGAGCGTGAACACCTGCTCGCCCCCTGGACCGGAGCGGACGATCGCGTCGACTTCGCCGCGCTTGATCGCCCGCAGCATGTCCTCCGCTTCGGCCAGGCGCGCACGCAGCGCGGCGATGTCCTCGCCGGACTGTTTGCCACGACGGGTGGCAGCTTGCGTGTTCACGCCGCGCCCCGGTCCCCGCTCGCGGCGGGAACCAGGTCGAGGCCGACCAGCACCCGCTCCTCGCTCGACAGCTCACCGACCATGCGCCGCAAGGGCAAGGGCAACG
>JAZKHR010000039.1:0-6428 GCA_040385305.1 Pseudomonadota bacterium | reverse complement strand
CGCGCGTTGCCGGGCGGCGGCTACGTCACCAGCTACAGCGACATCACCGATTACAAGCGCGTTGAACAGGCCCTGCGCGAGGCCAACGAAACGCTGGAGCATCGCGTCGAGCAGCGCACCCGCGAAGCCGACGCTGCGCAGCGTTCGAAGACCCGCTTCCTCGCCGCGATCAGCCACGACGTGCTGCAGCCCCTGAACGCGGCGCGGCTGTTCGCCTCGGCCCTGCGCGAAAGCGACGATGCTGCAGAGCAGGCGCGGCTGGCCACGCGCGTGGACACATCATTGCGCGCGGCCGAGGAACTGCTCGATGGCCTGCTGGACGTGTCGCGCCTGGACGCCGGCGTGCTGCAGCCGCAGTCGACCGACTTCGACGCCGCGGAACTGCTGCAAGAACTCGCCGCGCAGTACGCGCCCACCGCCGCCCTCCGCGGGCTTTCCCTTCGCGTGCACGCGCCCGCCAGCATGCCGGTGCGCAGCGACCGGCGGCTGCTGCGGCGCGCCCTGCAGAACCTGATCGGCAACGCCATGCGCTACACCCAGGACGGCGGCGTGCTGCTCGCGGCGCGCCATCGCGGCGATGGCGTTGCACTGGAAGTCTGGGACACCGGGCCGGGCATCCCGAACACGCACCTGCGGCAGATCTTCGAGGAGTTCCATCGCTTCGACCAACCCGGCGACCACGGCGAACGCGGGCTCGGGCTGGGTCTGTCGATCTGCCAGCGGATCTCGCACATGCTCGGGCATCCGCTGGAGGTGCGTTCGCGGGTGGGCCGCGGCAGCGTGTTCGAAATGCGCGTGCCGCACGCAAACGCGCCACTGCTTCCTGCGCAGGAGCGCGAAACGCAAGCCGCGGCGGATGACGCCCTGCATGGCCTGCGCGTGCTGTGCCTGGACAACGACCGCGACATCCTGGCCGGCATGCAGGCCCTGCTCACGCGCTGGGGCGTCGTCGCTGCCGTTGCCACCACCGTCGACGAGGCCCTGACGGCGGTGGCGACCGATCCACACGTCTTGCTGGTCGACTACCACCTGCACGACCGCATGGACGGCCTGGATGCGCTCGAGGCGCTGCGCGCGGCTTCTGGCCGCGCGTTGCCAGGCGCGCTGCTGACCGGCGACGGCAGCGAAGCGCTGAACCGGGCCGCCCGCGAACGCGGCTACCGGGTCTTGACCAAGCCCATCAAGCCGGCGTCGCTGCGCGCATTCCTTGCCGCCCAGCAGCAGGCGGCGCAGGCGGCGCAGGCGGCAGGCTAGGCGGAGTCTTCCTCTTCCGGCGCCACCACGCTGTCCGGATCCAGCGCCAGCCGGCCCGCGATCAACACCGCCTGGGTGCGGTTGCTGGCGCCGAGCTTGCGCAGGACCGCGGTCATGTGCGCCTTCACCGTGGCTTCCGACACGCCCAACGCATGGGCGATCTGCTTGTTGAGCTGGCCGGTGGCGAGCATCTGCAACACGCGGAACTGTTGCGGGGTGAGTTCGGCCATGCGCCGCGCGACATCGCGTTCTTCGTGCGGGATTCCGGACACCACAGGCAGGCCCGGTGGCGACCAGCGCTCGCCTTCCAGCACGCGCGACAGGGCCTCGCCGATGGTCGCGGTGTTGGAGGACTTGGGGATGAAGCCGGCGGCGCCGTGCTCCAGCGCGCGACGGATCACCGCCGGCTCCTCGCGACCGGACACCATCACCACCGGCAGCTGCGGGTGCTGGCCGCGCAGGTGGACCAGCGCGCTGTAGCCCTGCACGCCGGGCATGTTGAGGTCGAGCAGCAGCAGGTCGGCGTCGGGATGCGCGTCCACCAGTGCGTACAGCGCGTCGGCGCCGTCGGCCTCGTGCAGCTGCGCGTCCGGCATGATCCGAGCCACCGCATGGCGCAAGGCCTCGCGGAACAGCGGATGGTCGTCGGCGATGAGGATGGTGGGCATGGCGCCGCGGTCAGCGCACCTGGCGTTCGTCGACCAGCGACTGCACCACCGACGGGTCGGCCAATGTGCTGGTATCGCCGAGCTGGTCCGGCGCGTTCTCCGCGATCTTGCGCAGGATGCGGCGCATGATCTTGCCGCTGCGGGTCTTCGGCAGGCCGGGTGCCCACTGGATGTGATCGGGCGTGGCGGTCGGTCCGATCTCGCTGCGCACCTGGCGCACCAGCGCGGCGCGAAGCGCGTCGGTCGCCTCGATCCCCTGCTTCAACGTCACGTAGGCATAGATGCCCTGGCCCTTGATGTCGTGCGGGAAGCCGACGACCGCCGCTTCTGCAACATCGTGGTGGGACACCAGCGCGCTCTCCACCTCGGCGGTGCCGATGCGGTGGCCCGACACATTGATCACGTCGTCGACGCGACCGGTGATCCAGTAGTCGCCGTCTTCATCGCGCCGGCAACCATCGCCGGTGTAGTAGGTGCCGGGATAGGTGCGGAAATAGGTGTCGATGAATCGCTGGTGGTCGCCGTACACCGTGCGCATCTGCCCGGGCCAGGAATCGAGCAGCACCAGGTTCCCTTCGGTCGCGCCTTCCAGGCGCCGGCCCTCGGCATCCACCAGCGCCGGCTGCACGCCGAAGAACGGCTTGGTGGCCGAGCCGGGCTTGGCGTCGATGGCGCCCGGCAGCGGCGAAATCATGATGCCGCCGGTTTCGGTCTGCCACCAGGTATCGACGATCGGGCAACGGCTGTCGCCGACCACCTCGTGGTACCAGCGCCAGGCCTCCGGGTTGATCGGTTCGCCGACGGTGCCGAGCAGGCGCAGCGAACTGCGCGAGGTCGCCTTGACCAGGGCATCGCCTTCGCGCATCAGGGCACGGATCGCGGTGGGGGCGGTGTAGAAGATGGTGACCTGGTGCCGGTCGATGGTCTGCCAGAAGCGCGAGGCATCCGGGTAATTCGGCACGCCCTCGAAGATCACTTCGGTCGCGCCGTTGGCCAGTGGCCCGTACACGATGTAGCTGTGCCCGGTGACCCAGCCCACGTCGGCAGTGCACCAGAAGATGTCGTCGTCGCGCAGGTCGAACACGGCTTCATGGGTATAGGCCGCCCACAGCAGGTAGCCACCGGTGCTGTGCAGCACGCCCTTCGGTTTGCCGGTGCTGCCCGAGGTGTAGAGGATGAACAGCGGGTCCTCGGCGTTCATGCGCTCGGGCTCGCAGGTGCCTGGCTGGCCATCGACCACCGCGTCGAACCAGCGGTCGCGCGGCATCTGCATGTCCACCGCGGCGCCGGTGTGGCGGACCACCAGCACGGTCTCGACCGAATTCGTTCCCGGCAGCTTCAGGGCGGCGTCCACGTTGGCCTTGAGCGGCACGCGCTTGCCACCTCGCAAGCCTTCGTCGGCGGTGATGATGAGCTTGCTGGCGCAATCGCCGACGCGATCGGCGATGGATTGCGGGGCGAAGCCGCCGAACACCACCATGTGTACCGCGCCGATGCGCGCGCAGGCCAGCATGGACACCACCGCTTCCGGGATCATGGGCAGGTAGATGGTGATGCGGTCACCCTTCTCCACGCCGAGATTGCGCAGCGCGTTCGCCAGCCGGCACACGCGCGCGTGCAGGTCGCGGTAGGTGATGCGCTGCACGGCGCCGTCGGGGGCATCGGGCTCGAAGATGAGCGCGACCTTGTCCGAGCGCGTCGCCAGGTGGCGGTCCAGGCAGTTGACGCTGGCGTTGAGCTCGCCATCGGCGAACCAGCGGATGCGGAAATCCTCGAGCGCGTAGCTGACGTCCTTGACCTGGGTCGGCTCGCGCATCCAGTCCAGCCGCTTGGCCGCTTCGGCCCAGAAGGCATCGGGGTCGCGCAGGGATTCGGCATGCAGGCGTTCGTAGTCGTCGCGGCGGATGCGGGCGCTGGCCGCGAACGCAGGGGGAACCGGATACACGTCCATTGCAATGTCCTGCAAGCAAGCTTGCGGGGAGTGTAGCCCCGTGCTGTTTGCGCCCGCGCCGCAGGCGGCTTAGACCTTGGTCGTATCGACCAATGGCGAATCGACGGCGCCACGTGGGCGATGCATGGTCTGCCGGTGCGGCGACGTGCCGTGCAGCCCTGGGAGGGGACCATGCCTCACGAAATCCTGGCCCGGCGTCGCCGGCCCTTGGCGATGGCGTTGTTCGTCGCATTGCTGGCGCCGGGGATGGCGTTCGCACAGACCGCAAAGGAACGCGAGCTCGAAGCGCGCATCGCGCAGCTGGAAGCGCAGGTGCAGGCGTTGATCGGCGCCCAGCAACAACAGCAGGCGACCATCACCCAGACCCAGACCGTGCTTGACGAGGTTAGGGTTGCGCAGGCCGCACCCGCCGACGCCAAGCCGAAGATCCAGTCCTCGCCGATCCTGACCACCGGCAATCCGGACGGGCGCTTCAGCTTCGGTGGCTTCGTCAAGCTGGACGCGATGTACACCGACACCAACGGCGGCGAGATCCCCGACAGCAGCGCTGGCCGCCTGTTCTACCTGCCCGGCGCGATCCCGGTGGGCGGCGCGGACGAATCCAGCGGCGACATCGACACCCACGCGCAGTTCTCGCGCTTCTGGTTCGCCGCAGACGGCGACGTGCAGGGCCACAAGACCCGTGCCTATCTGGAGCTCGACCTGTTCGGCGGCGGCAGCGCCCTGGTGGGCAACCAGGCGGCCACCAATACGCACGCCGTTGCCTTGCGCCATGCCTACGTGACCTGGGACAAGTGGCTGGCCGGCCAGGCCTGGTCCAATTTCCAGGACGTGGCTGCGCTGCCGGATGCGGTGGATTTCGTCGGCCCGACCGAAGGCACCACCTTCGTCCGCCAGGCGCAGTTGCGCTACACCAGCGGTCCGTTCTCGGTGGCGTTGGAGAATCCGCAGACCCTCGTCTCCAGCTATCGCAGCACCACCCGCACCATCAGCGACGACGGCACCATCCCCGATCTCACCGCGCGCTATACGAAGAAAGGCGACTGGGGCCACTTCAGCCTGGCCGCGCTGGCCCGGCAGCTGCGCCATGAAACGACGACGACTTCGGCCAGCGGCACCGGCTTCGGCGTGAGCGTGTCCGGCAAATACAACATCGGCAAGACCGACGACCTGCGCTACATGCTCACCGGCGGCACCGGGATTGGCCGTTACGTCGGCTTCGCGCTGGGCGCGGACGGCACCCTGGATGCGGCGGGCGGCGACATCGACGCGACCGGCGTGCTGGCCGGCTTCGTGGCATGGCGGCACGTGTTCGATCCGAAGCTGCGCGGCAACCTGATGCTCTCCCGCGCGCAGTTCGACAACGACACCAACTGGACCGGCTTCGGGGTCACCCGCTCGGCGCAGTCGATCCACGCCAACCTCATCTACAGCCCGTTCCCGAAACTCGACATCGGCGCGGAACTCATCTTCGGCAACCGCGAGCTCGAAAGCGGCGCCGATGGTGACCTGCGCCGCCTGCATACCACCGTCAAGTACAGCTTCTGAGGAGCACGCCCATGTCCACCACCGCCGCCAACGTACCACCCGTGGCTCCGCTCACCCAAAGCCACAGGAAGGTCATCCTGGCTTCCAGCCTGGGCACGGTCTTCGAGTGGTACGACTTCTATCTGTACGGGTCGCTGGCCGCGATCATCGCCGCGCAATTCTTCAGCGGCGTCAACGAAACCACCGGCTTCATCTTCGCCCTGCTGGCATTCGCGGCGGGTTTCGCAGTGCGGCCGTTCGGCGCTCTCGTGTTCGGCCGCATGGGCGACATGATCGGACGCAAGTACACGTTTCTGGTGACCATCGTGATCATGGGCATCTCGACCTTCCTGGTCGGCATCCTGCCCAACTACGCCAGCATCGGCATCGCCGCACCGATCATCCTGGTGGTGTTGCGAATGCTGCAGGGCCTGGCCCTGGGCGGCGAGTACGGGGGCGCGGCCACGTACGTCGCCGAGCACGCGCCACACGGCAAGCGGGGGCTGTACACCAGTTTCATCCAGACCACCGCCACGGTGGGGCTGCTGCTGTCGCTGATCGTGATCCTGTCGGTGCGCACCATCGTCGGCGCGGAGGCGTTCGCCGAGTGGGGCTGGCGCATCCCGTTCCTGCTGTCGATCGTGCTGCTGGGTATCTCGGTGTGGATCCGCATGCAGTTGCATGAGTCGCCGCTGTTCCAGGAAATGAAGGACAACGGCAAGCTGTCGAAATCCCCGCTCACGGAGAGCTTCTTTTCGAAGAACGGCCGCATCGTGTTGCTGGCGCTGCTGGGCGCGACCGCAGGCCAGGCGGTGGTCTGGTACGCCGGGCAGTTCTACGCGATGTACTTCCTCACCCAGTCGCTGAAGGTCGACTCGACCACGACCTGGTTGATGATCGGCGCGGCATTGCTGATCGGCACGCCGTTCTTCGTCTTCTTCGGCTGGCTGTCGGACAAGATCGGCCGCAAGAAGATCATCATGGCCGGCTGCCTGATCGCCGCGCTGACCTACTTCCCGCTGTTCAAG
>JAZKHR010000038.1:0-12421 GCA_040385305.1 Pseudomonadota bacterium | reverse complement strand
AGCCGCGAACGCGAGGCCGAACTGCTGAAGCTGTGGAAGGCGCGCGCCGCCTAGCGCTTTCGCCTGCGCCGGGAAGCGTTGCTAAAGCTTGCGCACGCGGAACTTGCGGCCCTTAATCTTGCCGGCCTGGAGCCGGGCCAGTGCATTCCCCGCCTGCGCGCGGGCGATGGCCACGTAGCTGCGGGTTGCGTACACATCGATCTTTCCCACCGCGGCGACTGGCAAGCCTGCGTCGCCAGTGAGGGCGCCGACGATGTCGCCGGGCCGCAGCTTGTCGGTACGCCCTGCGTCGATACGCAGCGTCGCCATGGGTGCCGGCGGCGCCGCGTGCGGGCGCAGGCTGGCGAGCGTGGGGCGTTGCCAGCGCGGCAGCGCGCCGATCTGCGCTTCCATGGTCATCGCCCGGGCCACCTCGCGGCTGCTGCACAGGCTCAGCGCCAGCCCGTTGCGGCCGGCGCGGCCAGTGCGACCGATGCGATGCAGGTAGGTATCGGCGTCAGTGGGCAGGTCGTAGTTGAGGACAGCGCCGAGGTCTTCGATGTCCAGCCCGCGCGCGGCCACGTCGCTCGCCACCAAGACGTTGCAACTGCGGTTGGCGAAGCGCACCAGCACCTCGTCGCGGTCGCGCTGTTCCATGTCGCCGTGCAGGGCCAGCGCGGAGAACCCGAGGTGGGCGAGCGACGCCGCCACGTCGTCCACGTCGCGGCGCATATTGCAGAACACCACCGCCGAGCCGGGATCATGTTCCAGCAGCAGCCCAGCAAGTGCCGCCGGTTTCTGCGCCGGTTCCACTTCGAAGAACAGCTGGCGGATTTCGGGCTGCTGGGACGCCTCGCCCACGGTGACTTCGACCGGATCAACGGTCAGCTTGCGGCCGATCTCACGGATGGCGTCGGGATAGGTTGCGGAGAACAGCAGGCTCTGCCGGGTTTTCGGCAGCTTGCCGGCGATTTCGCGAATGGCCTCCTCAAAGCCCATGTCGAGCATGCGGTCTGCTTCGTCGAGCACCAGCACCTGGACGTTGCGCAGGTCGAGCACGCGCTTGCGCAGCAACTCCTGCACCCGCCCCGGCGTGCCCACCACCACCTGCGGCGCGTGCTGCGCCAGCGAGGCCAGCTGCGGCGCCAGCGCGGTGCCGCCGGTAAAGGTCGACAGCTTGAGGTTGGCGATGCCGGTAGCCAGGGTGCGGATGTGCTTGCCGACCTGGTCGGCGAGTTCGCGGGTGGGGCACAGCACCAGCGCCTGCACGCCGGGCTGGCTGGGATCGATCCGGTGCAGCAGCGCCAGTCCGAACGCGGCGGTCTTTCCGCTGCCGGTCGGGGCCTGGGCGATGAGGTCGCGTCCCTCAAGCAGCGCGGGCAGGGCCTGGGCCTGGATCGGCGTCATGCGCACGTGGCCCAGAGCATCCAGTCCCTGAAACAGGGTCGGTTTGAGGGGTAGCTGGGCGAACTCGGGCGCGGTTTCGTTCATGCGCCATGATACGGATGCGCACGCCACGCCGTCGGGGCGCATACTCGACCGCCCTGCGGAGCGTTTTCATGAAGCATCAGATCGCCTTGTTCACGTTCACCCTGGGCAACAACGAAAGCATCGGTCCTGATGCGCTGAAATCGTTGTGGGCACGTGCCAGCGGGACCAGCAATGTCAGCGTCAGCCGCCAGCCGCCCAGCAATCCCAACCGCGACCGGCCCACTTACACGCTCTACGCGCCGCAGACGCTGGACAACCTGCGCGACGTTGAATTGCGGCTGCGCAAGGTACTCGAGGAATCGCACCTGACCGCGTCCGTGGTGCCGTTGCACCTTTGAAAGTGCGATGGGTGGCGGGACCAGCCCACCAGGGAATCAGGGGGTTTTGCCGGCCTCGGCCGTCATTTCGCCAATCTTCTTCAGCGACTGGGTGATGCCCAGCACTTCGATGCGGCCACCCGACTTGCGGAAATTCTCCAGGTCCGACGCAATTCGCTCGCTGGTCATCGCGCCACCGCGTTCGCCACTCTTGCGGTCGCCAAACAGGTGCGAGGTCTTGGACGGCGGGATAGAGCCCTTGACCGGGTTTGCGGCCTTGACCGCCGGGGTTGCTTGCTTGCGTGGCATGGTGACTCCGAATTGAAGGGTTGACATCTTCAGCAGCATAAGTGGTGGCGAATTTCCGCGGATCAATACATGACCAGCGGAATTCCGCGCTGGCGGCGGTCCAGATAGTCACCGAGGACCTCGCGGCAACCGGGCCCCCCCATCGGGAACTTTCGGCAGATCGCGGGGCGCTGTTCATAAATCGAGCAGCACATCCGGGCTTGGTCGATGGCCACGCACCAGCCTTCCTCATCGCGGTCCATCACCGCAACGCCGTAATCGTTGTAGGTGGTGAAGCGCTCCGGCACGTCGTCTTCCGGCATCAACACCACCGTCAACCGACAGCAGACGGCATCACAGCGGTCGCAATGCGGGGCCTCCGCACGGCGCGCGGCCCGGTTCGACAGCACCTCGGTCGCCGTGTCACTCACGGGTGGTTCCTTCCCCAGGTGGGGCGGACGGCTACACCGGACATGCACGTTCCCCTGGGGGCAGCCCCGTGGAGGGCGATTGGAGTGGAGGGAGGGAGTGCAGCGAGCAAGGTCTTGGGATCGGACCGCTGCGGCCAGGTTTTCTAAGCTTCTTCATGCTACGGCATACCCTGTCAACGCCAAGACACGGCGGCGGTCGATGGCGGGGGAGCCTGGACCGCTTCCCGCTGGCCCGTGGCGCTTGCAACCCAGTCACGCCGACTCAATATGGACCAAATCTCCAGCTTCAGAGGCGCCGCAGCATGTTCAGCGTCCACGCCAGTGGTCGGTCCCGGCCCAGCGACCTAGTCCTGGCGGCGCGCGAGGGGGCCGCCCAGGGGTCCATGCGGGGAGAATCCTGATGGCGACCGGCTGGGCGGGCGATGGCGCCGTGCAGGACCAGATCGATGCCACGGTGAAGGATGCCATCAAGCGAGCGCGCAGCCAGCTGCCCAGTGGCCCGGGCCTGGAGCGCTGCGAAGAGTGCGATGCGCAGATACCGGCGGCGCGGCGCGAGGCGATGCCAGGGGTGCGACTGTGCGTGCCATGCCAGGAGTTGCACGACCTCGAGGCCGGCGCAAGCGGCTACAACCGCCGCGGCAGCAAGGACAGCCAGTTGCGCTGAGCAAAAAAGACGCCCGGGCTGGGCCGGGCGTCATCGCGGTGCGGGTGCGAAGGATCAGTAGCTGCGCATGCCCAGGATGGCGGACAGGATCACCGGCAGGATCACCGCCAGGCCATTGCGGTTGTCATAGCGCCCGTACTGGTTGCGGGAGTAGTAGGCATCGTCGTAACCACGCTGGAAGCCCTGGCGGAAGTAATGCCGGTAGGCGTCGTGGCTGACATACCGTCCGTTGTACCCGTAGCTGCCGTCCTGGTAGGCGAAGCTGTTGCGGTAATCGAAGCGCCAGCCATCCGAACGGTCGGCGCGGCCGGCCCGCCAGCCTTCCTGGTAACCGTCGCGGATCGCCTGTTGCAGCATGTTGGCGCCGTAACGGTTGGTGTTGTACCAGTTGCCGCCGTAGCCATAACGGTAGTTGGAAGGCGTGTAGTAGAACGGGTCGTTGTCGTAGTCATAGCGGCTGGCGTTCCAGCGCGACTGTTGCGCCAGCCAGCGACGGTAATAGTCCTGCTGGTAGCGATACTGGGCCATGCGTCGCTGGTCCTCGAGGTGGCGCGCCCGATGTTCCAGCTGGCTCCGCCGATGGCGTTCGGCGTGCTGCCAGGCAATCGCCTGGCGCCGTTGCTGGTCGATCAGACGCCGCTGCTGGTCGCGTGAAAGCCTGTCGTCCCGGTCACCTCCGTCCTTGCGGTCGTGCCCTTCATCTCCGCGGGAATCGCGCCAATCGCGCCTGGCTTCCTGGCCCTCTGCATCCCGGCGCGCGGCCTGTCGCCGCTGGAGCGCCTCAAGTCGGTCGGCGTCGCGTCGTTGTTCGGCAAGGCGCTGCGCGGCGTCATCGTCACGCTGCTCGCGACGTTCAAACTGGTCCGGGCGTTCCCGGTTGCGTTCGACATCGGCATCGCGCAAGTCCGCCTGGCGGCGTTGCCGCTGTTCAATGCGTTCGCGGCCGTCATCGCGTTGCAGCAATACCTCGTTGATGCGTTGCTCGCGGGCCTGTGCTTCCTGCATGCCGTCGGTGTCCTCGCGCCGCTCCTGCCTTCGCAGGTCACGTGCAACTTGCCGCTCGGGCTGCTGGCGCATGTCCTCCCTGGGCTCCTGGCGTTGCTCGGGCTGCTGCTGGGCCGGCTGCTCGCGCTGCTGCTCGGCTTGCCGCTCGCGCTGCTGCTTGCGCAGTTCCTTGCGCGGGCGGCGGTCGTCTTCGTCCTCGGAGGCATCCTGCGGGCGGGCGAAGGCATAGGAAGTACTGCCCATGGCAACCATCGCCACGAGCAGGGAAACGGCAAGGCGGCGGGGAGCGAAAAAGCGGTTCATGTGATGGTCTCCACGGGGCGCGACCTATTCGCACCCGCCCGTGCAGTTGGCGGCTGCAGGGATGAATCGCGGCTGAGAATCTTCACGCTTGTGGGCTTGGCGTGAAGGGTCAGCAGTCCTGCATTCAGGTTGGTGCCATGGTCGCCTGCATGTCGCTGCCCGGGTCACGCCCCCGCGCCAGCCAATCCACTGCCCCAGCCCCGGCTCGCCGACCACTGGCGCAGCATGCAGTCAGCAGAAATCCGCCCGTGGGCGCTTCCCAGTCCAGCATCTCGCCGGCGACGAATACACCGGGGATAGTGCGCAACATCAGCGTCTCATCGAGACCTTCAAGCCGGACCCCACCTGCGCTGCTGATCGCCTCGGCGATCGGGCGCGGGCGCAGCAGCCGTAGCGGTAGTCGCTTCAGGCGAGCGGCGACTTGCGACATGTCCTGCAGGCGGGGCTTGTCCAGCGTTTCATAGAGCAGTGCCGCCTTGGCACCATCGATGCCGGCCCGTCGACGCAGGTGTTCACCCAGGCTGCGGCCGTTGCGCGCCGCGCCTAGATCGCGCTGCAAGCGTTGCAGGTCGCGGCCTGGCACCAGGTCGAGGTGCAGCGTGGCGGCACCATCGCGCGCGATGGCCTCGCGCAGGTCCGCCGAC
This sequence comes from Pseudomonadota bacterium, assembly GCA_040385305.1. Taxonomy (GTDB): domain Bacteria; phylum Pseudomonadota; class Gammaproteobacteria; order Xanthomonadales; family Xanthomonadaceae; genus Thermomonas. The sequence goes on along the minus strand of JAZKHR010000038.1, from coordinate 7,299 downwards.
AGTGCATAGATCAGGCTGCCTTCGATGCCGGTGTCGGTCAGCACGCATTCGCCCTGCAGCGCATGCTCGAATCCGGTGGCGTCATGCCAGTGCGCCACCACGGGTTTCAGCGGGGCGCCGGCGTGGCGGGCGACGTGCTCACTCCAGCCGACGTCGAAGCCGCAATTCGATGGCTTCAATGGCGCCACGTCAATGCCACGGTCCTGCAAGGTGCCCACCCACGCGCCGTCGGAACCCAGCTGCGGCCAGCTGCCGCCTCCCAGTGCCAGCACGCTGGCATCGGCATCGAACGGGCGTTCGCCATCAGGCGTGGCGAATCGCAACCCGCCATCCGGGCCCCAGCCCAGCCAGCGATGGTGGACATGGAATGACACGCCGGCTTCGCGCAGCCGGCGCACCCAGCCGCGCAGCAGGGGCGCTGCCTTGCGGTCCAGCGGGAAGACCCGGCCGGAGCTGCCCACATAGGTGGCAACGCCCAGGCCCTGCGCCCAGGACCGCAGCGCGTCGGCGTCGAAATCGTCCAGCCAGTGGGCTACATCGCGCAGGCGTTCGCGGTAGCGCCGGTCGAAGCCGGGTCGCGGCTGCGAGTGGGTGAGATTGAGGCCGCCCTTGCCGGCAATCAGGAACTTGCGCCCCACCGATCCCTTGGCCTCGAACAGGTGGACCTCGATACCCGCCGCGCACGCGACCTCCGCAGCCATCAGGCCGGCGGGGCCGCCGCCGATCACGGCCAGGCGCGGGACAGGGGAGGTTGTCATCCATGCATGATTCCACGGCTGCGTGTCGACCAGCCATCACTGGCGACAGCAGGACCGCCGCAAACGGCTGGCGGCGCCGGTGCGCATGCCGCGCCGGCACCCCGGACACCATGCCCGGGCAGGCACTCGCTTGAGCCGCGCTGGATGGGCACCCAGGCACTGATCCGTACAATGGTGCCATGCAACCCTCGATCACCCGTGCCCGGTTGTGGGCGTGCCGCAAGTGCGCCCATCCCCGCCGAGCGTGCCGCTGCATCCCGCCTTCGACCAGGACGGGCGCTTGATCCTCAACATCGCCGCCTACCTCTTCGTCGGTATCGACGATGCAGATGCAGTGGCCACGCGCCTGCGCACGGGTGCGGAGCGAGCCGGCCTGCGCGGGACCCTGTTGGTGGCGCCCGAAGGCCTGAACCTGTTCCTGGCCGGCGAGCCTGCGCCGCTGCGCGGTTTCCTCGACGCATTGCGGGCGGATCCGCGTTTCGCGCCGCTGCAGGCCAAGGAGAGCTGGAGCGAAACCATGCCGTTCGCGCGGCTGAAGGTGAAACGCAAGCACGAGATCATCGCGTTCCGTCGAGAACAAGCGTCCCCGCTGCAGGCGGGAGCGCGCGCTCCCTCGGTGGACCCGCCCACGCTGGCGCGCTGGCTCGCGCAGGGCCATGACGATGACGGGCGCCGGCTGGTGTTGCTGGATACGCGCAACCGGGAGGAAGTGGGCTTCGGGACCTTCCGCGATGCACTGGCATTGCCGATCGACAACTTCACCGAGTTGCCAGGCGCGCTGGCGCCGCACCGCGATGCGCTGCGCGATGCGACGGTCGTCAGTTTCTGCACTGGCGGCATCCGCTGCGAGAAGGCGGCCCTGTGGCTGCACAAGGATGGCATGCACAACGTGCTGCAACTGGATGGCGGCATCCTGGGCTATTTCGAGCAGGTCGGCGGCGTGGGTTTTGATGGGCGCTGCTTCGTGTTCGACCAGCGGGTGGCGCTGGATCCCCGGCTCGTGCCGCTGGTTGATGGCGCCCCGGTGGCCTAAGCTGCCTGCAACTTACAAGGGGATACACGCATGAGCTGGATGGGTCTTGTCATCGCGATCATCGGCATCTGGCTGGCGCTGAAGGTGGTTGGCGTGTTCTTCAAGCTGGCGATGTGGGCGCTGGTGTTGTTCGGGCTGTACTGGTTCCTGGCGCCCCACCTTGGCATGCCGCCGATCCTCTGATCAGAGCGCGCTGCCCGCGGCGTGGCCCGACGCCCATGCCCATTGGAAGTTGTACCCGCCCAGCCAGCCGGTGACGTCGACCACCTCGCCGATGAAGTACAGGTCGGGCACGTGGCGGGACATCATGGTGGTCGATGACAGGCTGTCTGTATCGACACCGCCAAGGGTGACCTCGGCGGTGCGGTAGCCTTCGGTGCCGCTGGCGACCAGCGCCCAGTTGCCGAGCAGGGCGGCGATCTCCTGCAGTTCGCGCGGGGTGTATCGACGCAGCGGCTTGCTGGCGATCCAGTGTTCGCACAATCGCTGCGCGAAACGTTTGGGCAGCACGTCGGCGAGCAGCGTTTTCAGTTCCGCATCGCGCCGGGTTTGCAGCCATGCGTTGAACAACGCGTCGATATCGATGCCGGGCAGCAGGTCCAGCCGCAGGTCGTCGCCAGGTTGCCAGAAGCTCGAGACCTGCAGGATCGATGGCCCGCTGATGCCTCGATGGGTGACCAGCATGAAGTTGCGAAAGCTCGCGCCGTTGCATCGCGCTTCCACTGGCAAGGACACGCCCGCCAGGTCCTGCAACCGTTCGGCATGGCTGCCTGTGAGGGTCAACGGGACCAGGCCGGCGCGGGTCGGCAGTACCTTGTGGCCAAACTGCCTGGCCAGCGCGTAACCGAAGCCGGAGGCGCCCATGCTGGGGATGGAGAGCCCGCCGCTGGCCACCACCAGCGCATCCGCGGTGAAGACGCCTTGCGTGGTGCGCAAGTGGAAACTTCCATTGTCCGCATGCGCTATGTGCTCGATCGTGCAATGCGTGCGCACATCCGCACCAGCCGCAGAGCACTCGTCGAGCAACAGTTTCACGATTTGCCTGGACGACTCGTCGCAGAACAGCTGGCCGAGTTCCTTTTCGTGCCAGGCGATGCGGTGGCGGTCGACCAGCTCGATGAAGTGCCAGGGCGTGTAGCGTGCCAGCGCGGACTTGCAGTAATGCGGGTTGGCGGACAGGAAATTGGCGGGCGTGGTGCCGGTGTTGGTGAAGTTGCAGCGCCCGCCACCCGACATCAGGATCTTCTTGCCAACCTTGTTGGCATGGTCCAGCACCAGCACGCGCTTGCCGCGCTGGCCGGCAGCGGTCGCGCACATCAGCCCGGCAGCGCCGGCGCCGATCACGATGGCGTGGTAATGCCCCGCCATGTCTCAGCAGCTGGTCAGCGCGGCTTGAACGGCTTGTTGATGCCCGGCTTCTTGAACCCGGCGCCACGCGGGCCGGCGCCATGCGGCTTGTCGGGGCGCGACGGACGCGGACTGTCGCCGAAGCTGCGCTTGTGCTTCGGCGCGTCGATGTCGGCCGCGGCCGCCGGGCTCATGCGCAGCATCTGTCCGGCGATGCGCACCTTCTTCAGGTGCTCGAGCAGGTCGGCCGGCATGCCGTCCGGCAGGTCGACCAGGCTGAAGTCGTCGCGGATGTCGATGCGGCCGATGTAGCGGGCTTCGAGGTCCGCCTCGTTGGCGATGGCGCCGACGATGTTGCCCGGCTGCACGCCGTGCTGGTAGCCGACCTCGATGCGGTAAGTCTGCATGCCGGCGTCCGCCGTGGCGGCGCGCTCACGCGGTGCACGGGGCGCTGATGGCACGGCCGCTGCTTCGCCAGGCGGGGCGTATTGGCGGTTGGGGCGGTGTTCGAACGTGGTTCGCTCGCGCGGCGCGCGCTCCTCTCGTTGGTAACGCGGGCGTTCCGGCACGGCCTCAAGCAGCAGCGGGGCCTTGCCTTGCACCATCTGGGCCAGGGCCGCGGCGATCTCGACCATCGGCACGTTGTGTTCGGTCTCGTAGCGCTCGACCAGGCTACGGAACACCGCCAGGTCGCTGCTCTCCAGCGCGGCGCCAATCTTGCCCAGGAACTTGGCCATGCGCTTTTCGTTGACTGCATCCACGCTGGGCAGCTGCATCTGCTCGATCTTCTGCCGGGTCGCGCGTTCGATCGCGCCCAACATGCCGCGCTCGCGCGGGGCCACGAACAGGATCGCCTCGCCCTTGCGTCCGGCACGGCCGGTGCGGCCAATCCGGTGCACGTAGCTTTCGGTGTCGTACGGGATGTCGTAGTTCAGCACGTGGCTGATGCGCTCCACGTCCAGTCCGCGCGCGGCTACGTCGGTGGCGACCAGGATGTCGATGCGGCCATCCTTGAGCGACTGCACCATCTTCTCGCGCTGCTTCTGCTCGACGTCGCCGTGGATCGCGGCGGCGGACAGACCGCGTGCGGCCAGCTTCTCCGACAGCTCCTGCGCGCCCAGCTTGGTGCGGGCGAAGATCAGCATGCCGTCGAAACTTTCCGCTTCCAGGATCCGAGTGAGCGCGTCCAGCTTGTTGATGCCGCTGACCATCCAGTAACGCTGGCGGATGTTCTCGGCGGTGGAGGTCTGCGACTTGATCGCGATCTCCACCGGGTCCTTGAGGTAGGTCTGGGCGATGCGCTTGATCTGGCTTGGCATCGTCGCCGAGAACAATGCAACCTGGCGCGATTCCGGGGTCTTCTTGAGCACGGCCTCGACATCGTCGATGAAGCCCATGCGCAGCATCTCGTCGGCTTCGTCCAGCACCAGGCAACGCAGGTCGGACAGGTCCAGCGAACCGCGGTCCAGATGGTCGATGACCCGGCCCGGCGTCCCCACCACCACGTGCACGCCGCGCTTGAGCGCGCTCAGCTGCGGCTGGTAGCTCTGGCCGCCGTAGATCGGCAGCACGTGGAAGCCGGGGATGTGGTTGGCGTATTTCTGGAAGGCTTCCGCGACCTGGATGGCCAGTTCGCGGGTGGGCGCCAGCACCAGCACCTGCGGCTTCTTCGAGGCCGGGTCCAGCCGCGCCAGGGCGGGCAGGGCGAAGGCGGCGGTCTTGCCCGTACCGGTCTGGGCCTGGCCCAGCACGTCGCGCCCGGCCAGCAGCGGCGGGATGGTCGCGGCCTGGATGGGCGAAGGCGATTCATAGCCAACATCGGCCAGGGCCTTGATCAGGGTCTCGGGCAGGCCGAGGTCGGTGAATTTTGGGGTCGTGTCGGCGCTCATGTGCGTCCCGCGGGCGTGTATCGCCGCTTCAGTGGTCGGCTAGTGTACGCGTGCCGTTCCGAGTGATGGCTCCATGCGGGGGTCGGGCTACCATCAGCCATGGACGTTCCCCGCTTCGACAATGCCTTCCTGCGTGAACTTCCGGGCGACCCGGAGCCGCGCAATTTCGTCCGCGAGGTGCAGGGCGCGGCGTGGTCGCCAGTCGATCCAACGCCCGTGGCGGCCCCGAGGTTGCTGGCCCATTCCCGGGAAATGGCCGCGGAGCTCGGCTTCAGCGAGGCCGACGTGGCATCCCCGGTATTCGCCAAGGTGTTCGCCGGCAATGCGCCTGCGCGGGGCATGCAGCCGTTCGCCAGCAACTACGGGGGGCACCAGTTCGGCCACTGGGCAGGCCAGCTGGGCGATGGCCGGGCGATTTCGCTGGGTGAGGCAGTGCTCGCGGACGGCCGGCGCCGTGAGTTCCAGCTGAAAGGCGCGGGGCCAACGCCGTATTCCCGCAGCGCCGATGGCCGCGCCGTGCTGCGCTCGTCCATCCGTGAGTTCCTGTGCAGCGAGGCCATGCACCATCTGGGCATCCCGACCACGCGAGCGCTGAGCCTGGTGGCGACCGGCGAGGACGTGGTCCGCGACATGTTCTACGACGGCCACCCACGGGCAGAGCCCGGCGCCATCGTGTGCCGGGTGGCGCCCTCGTTCCTGCGCTTCGGCCATTTCGAGCTGCCGGCCATGCGCGGCGATGTGGGGCTGCTGCGGCAGTTGGCGGATTTCTGCATCGCCCGGGATTTCCCGCACCTGCAAGGCGAGGGCGAGGCGCTGTATGCCGCATGGTTCGGCGACGTCTGCGAGCGCACGGCAAGGCTGGCGGCGGGCTGGATGCGGGTCGGCTTCGTGCACGGGGTGCTGAACACCGACAACATGTCGATCCTCGGCCTGACCATCGATTACGGCCCTTACGGCTGGATCGACGCCTTCGATCCCGACTGGACTCCCAACACCACCGATGCCGCCGGCCGGCGTTACCGCTTCGGCTGGCAGCCGAAGGTCGCCTACTGGAACCTGGGCCAGCTGGCGAGGGCGCTGTCGCCGCTGTTCGCCGATATCGAGGCGCTGCAGTCGGCTTTGGGGCGTTTCGAGTCCGCGTACACGGAAGCCGAGCGAGACAACACCGCGCGCAAGCTGGGGCTCGCCGGATGCCGCGATGAGGACGTCGCACTCATCCGCGACCTGCATGGCCTGCTACATGCGCACGAAGTCGACATGACCCTGTGGTTCCGCGGATTGGCCGACATCGACGTCGAAGCGCCGTCGCTGGATCCACTTGCTCACGCGTTTTACGGCGAGGCCAACCGCCGGGCGGGCGAGGGCGCCCTCAGCGAATGGCTGGGCAGATATGCGGAGCGGTGCGGCGCAGACCCGATGCCTGCCGATCAGCGTCGCACGCGGATGTTCGCGGCGAATCCGCAGTACGTCCTGCGCAACTGGCTGGCGCAGGAGGCCATCGAGCGCGCCCATGCCGGCGACATGGCCGGCATCGGCGAGTTGCTCGAAGTGATGCGTCGCCCGTACGACACCCAGCCCGGCCGCGAGCATTTCGCCGGCAAGCGCCCGGACTGGGCGCGGGACAAGGCGGGGTGTTCGATGCTGTCGTGCAGTTCCTGATCGGGAGGTCCTGATCGAGAACGGGATCAGCCGCCCTTCTTTTCCTTCTTGGCGGCGCGCTTTTCCTTCAGCGACTTCTCCGGTTTCTTCTTTTCGCTCTTCTTCTGGTCCATGCCTTTCATAGGGTCCTCCAACGGGGTGGTCTGTGGACGCAAGTATGCACCCGGGGCGTGGGCTTTGGCCCCCGGTTTTTCGAGGCCAAAAGGCAACGGCCGGAAGCGTGTGCTCCCGGCCGCTGCGGTCACCGCGTTCGCCACTCAGGGCGTGGTGACCACCGCACGCGTCTCGGTGCTGGTCAGCGTGTAGTTCGCGACCACGGTTGCGAAGCCCTTGACCAGGTACTTGTAGGTACCGGGCTCCGATACGGCGAACTCCAGCGTTTCCGGGTTGGCCAGAGTGGCGCCGCTGGCGACCTCGTTGCCGAACGGATCCACCAGGGAGAAGTCGATGTCGACGCCACCGCTCCAGCCGAGGTTGGCCTTGATGGTGATGACGTCGTTGCCAACTTCGAACGCATGCTCGTTGACCATGATGTTCTCGACCGAAGGACCGATTACGCCGGTAAACGTCTCCGTTTCCTCAACCAGCTTGGTGTTGGAAGCGAACAGCTCGC
>JAZKHR010000037.1:0-39717 GCA_040385305.1 Pseudomonadota bacterium | reverse complement strand
GCCACGCGGGTCACTTCCGCGGCGAAGCCGTTGAGCTGGTCCACCATCGTGTTGAGGGTGTCCTTCAGCTGCAGGATTTCGCCCTGCGCGTCCACCGCGATCTTTCGCGACAGGTCGCCCTTCGCCACCGAGGTCGCTACCTCGGCGATGTTGCGGACCTGGGTGGTCAGGTTGGACGCCATCGAGTTGACGTTGTCGGTCAAGTCCTTCCAGGTACCCGCCACGCCCGGCACCTCGGCCTGGCCGCCGAGCTTGCCCTCGGTACCCACCTCGCGGGCCACGCGCGTCACTTCCGCGGCGAACCCGTTGAGCTGGTCCACCATCGTGTTGATGGTGTTCTTCAGCTCCAGGATCTCGCCCTGGACGTCCACTGCGATCTTGCGCGACAGGTCGCCCTTGGCCACCGCGGTGGTGACCTCGGCGATGTTGCGCACCTGCGCGGTCAGGTTGGAGGCCATCGAGTTGACGTTGTCGGTGAGGTCCTTCCAGGTGCCGGCAACGCCGGGCACGGCCGCCTGGCCACCCAGCTTGCCCTCGGTGCCGACTTCGCGGGCCACGCGCGTCACTTCCGCGGCAAACCCGTTGAGCTGGTCCACCATAGTGTTGATGGTGTCCTTGAGCTCCAGGATTTCGCCGCGCACGTCCACCGTGATCTTGCGCGACAGGTCGCCCTTGGCCACCGCGGTGGTGACTTCGGCGATGTTGCGCACCTGCGAGGTGAGGTTCGAGGCGAGCGAGTTCACCGAATCGGTCAGGTCCGCCCACGTGCCGGCGACGCCCGGCACCACGGCCTGGCCGCCGAGCTTGCCTTCCGTGCCCACTTCGCGGGCCACGCGCGTCACTTCCGCAGCGAAGCCGTTGAGCTGGTCCACCATGGTGTTGATGGTGTCTTTCAGCTCCAGGATTTCACCGCGCACGTCCACCGTGATCTTGCGCGACAGGTCGCCCTTGGCCACTGCCGTGGTCACTTCGGCGATGTTGCGCACCTGCGAGGTCAGGTTGGAGGCCATGGAATTCACGTGGTCGGTGAGGTCCTTCCAGGTGCCGGCGACGTCGGGCACCTCGGCCTGGCCGCCGAGCTTGCCCTCGGTACCCACTTCGCGTGCGACTCGCGTGACCTCCGCGGCAAACCCGTTGAGCTGGTCCACCATGGTGTTGATGGTGTTCTTGAGTTCCAGGATCTCGCCGCGGACGTCCACGGTGATCTTGCGCGAGAGATCGCCCTTGGCCACGGCCGTGGTCACCTCGGCGATGTTGCGCACCTGGGAGGTGAGATTCGAGGCGAGCGAGTTCACCGAGTCGGTGAGGTCCTTCCACGTGCCCGCCACGCCGGGCACGATCGCCTGGCCGCCGAGCTTGCCCTCAGTGCCGACCTCGCGGGCCACGCGGGTCACCTCCGATGCAAAGCCACGGAGCTGATCGACCATGGTGTTGATGGCCTCCTTGAGCTGGAGGATCTCGCCACGCACGTCCACGGTGATCTTGCGGGAGAGGTCTCCGTTGGCCACGGCGATGGTGACTTCCGAGATGTTGCGCACCTGGTCGGTCAGGTTGGACGCCATCTGGTTGACGGAATCGGTCAGGTCTTTCCAGACGCCGGAGACGCCCTTCACCTTGGCCTGGCCGCCGAGGCGACCGCCGGTACCCACTTCAAGCGCCACCCGGGTGACTTCCGACGAGAACTCGGACATCTGTTCGAGCATGCGGTTGACGATATTGGCGGCGCGCAGGAATTCGCCCTGCAGGGGCCGGCCGTCGGTTTCCAGCGGCACGGTCTTGGTCAGGTCACCCTTGGCCACCGCGGCCATTGCCTCGGTCATCGTCTCGACCGGCCGCGCCATGTCCCCGATCAGGTTGTTGACCGATGCCTCCATCTCTGCCCATTGGCCCTGTCGATTGGCCGGGTTCACGCGGGCGCGCGTCTTGCCCTCATCGCCCACTTGCATCGACACCTTGGCCAGGTCGTGGGCAAGCCGCCGGTTCGCGGCAACGATCTCGTTGAAGGTATCCGCAAGCTTGCCCTGCAGGCCGTCCAGGTGGGACGGCATCTGCACCGAGAAATCGCCGTCGCGGACGGCGATCATCGCCTGCAGCAGAGACTGCAAGGAGTCGGTGGGGGTGGCATTCGGGGGTTGCGTTGACGCGCGAACGCGCCGGTCTGTCTGCGACACATTCACCTCGGGACTACAGGTACCCGCGCTCGCCGCGGTTGGACGCAAAAAAGTACGTTCAGGGTCGTGCAAACGACGTGATTCCGGCGGTCCTGCGCGGGTACGCCGCGTCGCAAAACCCTCCCCTGATTGATCCTGCAAAGCCAAGTCGGGCGACAGCTGCCAGGAAACTTGCTGGATAAGTCCGGCTGGCGCTGCAAAGATGCAGGCAATCCCGCTTCCGGCAGCGGTCCTGCGAAAGGGAGCCGGGGCTCCACCTGCCGCTGCGTCGCATCATCCGGCAAATGCAACCATGGGCAGCCCAGCCCGCAAGTACACACAGGAGTGCTCGCAAGGTGATGACAACGGCAGGGCGCGTCTGGCTAGGCCTTGCAACATTGGCCCTGTTGTTGGGGGCGCTGGGTGTGACGCTGATGGTGGGCAACGATGTTCCCGCGTCTTCCACGCTCATCGTGATCCTGTCGGGCGCCACACTCGTGTTCCTGGCAGCAGCACTCCTGGGCCACGGCCTCTTGCAAAGGGAGAAAGACGAGCTCGGGAGGCGGGTGCAGGAGCGCACGACCGAGCTGGAGCAGGCGAACGAATTCATGCAAACCCTGTTGGAAAACCTGCAGGAAGGCATTGTTGCGTGCGACGCCCAAGGGGTACTCACGCTGTTCAACAAGGCCACGCGCGAGTTCCACGGACTGCCCCAGGAGCCGATCCCTGCCGATCGCTGGGCCGATCACTACAACCTGTATCTGGCGGACGGCCGCACGCCGATGCGCACGGAGGAGGTGCCCCTGTTCCGCGCGCTGCGCGGGGAGCAGGTGCACGGAGCTGAAATGGTCATTGCGCCGGTGAATGGCGCCCCACGGTCGCTCCTCGCTTACGCCAAGGCGCTGCATGACGCAGAGGGCAATGTGCAGGGCGCGGTCGTCTCGATGCACGACATCACCCGCCGCAGGCGCGCCGAAGACGCCTTGCGGATGGCGCACGACCAGCTGGAGTCGCGCGTCGCCGAGCGCACCGCGGAACTGAGCCGGGCCAACGACGAGCTTCGCCGCGAGGTGGACGTACGCAGGAAGGCAGAGGATCGCCTGCAGCAGAGCGAGACGCGCAAGGCGGCGATGTTCGAAACCGCGCTGGACTGCATCATCAGCACCAATCACGAAGACAAGATCATCGAGTTCAACGCATCGGCCGAACGTACGTTCGGGCATCGCCGCGAGGACGTGCTGGGACGCGACATGGCCGAGTTGCTGGTGCCGGAGGCGTATCGGGAGCGGCATCGCGCAGGGGTTGCTCATTACATGGCCACGGGCGAAGGCCCCGTCATGGACAAGCGGCTGGAGTTGTCGGCCCTGCATGCCGACGGACATGAGTTTCCGGTCGAGTTGACCGTGACGCGCATCCCCGTCCCGGGCGCGCCAGTCTTCACCGCTTACCTGCGCGACATCAGCGATCAAAAGCGCGCCGCCGCCGCGCTGGGCGAGAGCGAACGAAGATGGCAGGGCATCTTCGAGCGGTTGCACGAGGGCTTCATCGTCGGCGAAATCCTGTACAACGACACCGGCACGCCGGTGGACTGGCGCTACCTGGAGCTCAACGCGGCCTGGGAGGAAATGACGGGACTGCCGCGTGACGCGGTGCAGGGGAGCCTGTTGTCGGAAGTGATCCCGGGGGTCGAGCCGGAATGGGTGCACGACTTCGCGGAAGTGGTGCGCACCGGCGAGCCAGCGACGTTCCTGCGCGAGGTCGCTGTACTCGGGCGCTGGTACGAGGTGCATGCTTTCCGCCCCGAGCCAGGTCGATTCGGGGCATTGTTCTTCGACGTCAGCGAGCGGCACCGCGCCGAAACCGTGCGATTGCAGAGCGAGCAGCGGTTGCGTTTCGTCATGGACTCGATGCCGCAGAAGATCTTCACCGCCAGGCCCGACGGCAGCATCGACTACTTCAATCCGCAGTGGACGGAGTTCACCGGATTGGCTTTCGAGCAGATCCTCGACTGGGGATGGCGACAGTTCATCCACCCCGACGATGTCGAGGAGAACGTGCGCGTCTGGCAACACTCGGTGGCGACGGGCAGGCCCTTCCAGTTCGAGCACCGCTTCCGCGACGCGGGCGGCATCTACCGCTGGCACATCAGCCGCGCCGTTCCGTTCCAGGATGAACGGGGCAAGATCCTGATGTGGATCGGGTCCAACACCGACATCGACGAGCAGCGCAAGTCGGCCGACGCGTTAAGCGCGCTGGCGGGTGCGCTGGCGGATGCGGATCGGCAGAAGAGCGAATTCCTGGCAGTGCTCGCGCACGAACTGCGGAATCCGCTGGCCCCGATGAGCAACGCGGTGCATCTGCTGCAGCTCACCAGCGGGGATCCGGCGGTCGTGACCTCCGTCACTGCGATCATGGACCGCCAGCTGCGGCAAATGGTCCGTCTGGTCGACGACCTGCTCGACATCAGCCGCATGAGCCGCGGCAAGATCGGGCTTCGTCGCGAGCGGGTAGACCTCGTATCCGTGCTGCAGCACGCAGTGGAGGCGTCGCGACCGGCCATACAGGGCGGCGAACACACCGTCGCCCTCGAGGCGCCCCCGCAGCCAGTCTGGCTGCATGCAGACCCGCAGCGCCTCGTGCAGATCTTCGGCAACCTGCTCAACAACGCCGCCAAGTTCTCGGAGCCAGGCGGCCGCATCACGGTCCAGGTTGAATGCACGGAAGGCGAAGCGGTGACGCACGTGCGCGACACCGGCATCGGCATTGCGGGCGAGAAGCTGGAGTCGATCTTCGACATGTTCACCCAGGCTGACCAGTCGCTGGAACGCTCCTACGGCGGTCTGGGCATCGGATTGACGCTGGTGCGCCAACTGGTGGAAATGCACGGCGGCTCGGTCTCGGTGTCGAGCGCGGGTGCCGGCACCGGCAGCGAATTCGTAGTGCGGCTGCCGCTTCTGCCTGGCGATGGCGGGATCCGCTAGCAGCCCGGGGCAGGCGCTGGGACTCAGGTGAGTCGCAAGACCCGAATCGCGGCTCGCGCCGTGGTTGCCACGACGCCCGGGAACACCGGGGGACAGCAACTGGCACCAATTCGGAGCAGGTGAGCAAAAGCCCCCATGAACAGCGGGCCTGGCTTCACGAATGGCGGAGAGGGGGGGATTCGAACCCCCGGTAGGCTCACACCTACGCCTGATTTCGAATCAGGTACATTCAACCGCTCTGCCACCTCTCCGAAAAGCTGGGTGCCGCGGGCCGGCAATGATACGGCCGGGGCCGGGACTGGGCAAGGCGGCTACACTGGCATTCCACTCCCAATCAGGCCCGTTCATGTCCGAAATACTGGTTCCCGTGTCGTTTGGCGAGTTGCTGGACAAGATCGCCATCCTGCAGATCAAGTCCGAGCGCATGGGCGACGAAGCCAAGCTCGCCAATGTGCGCAAGGAACTGTCCGCGCTTGAGACCATGTGGCTTGCCCACCCGGCGGCCGGCGGTGACATCGTCCGCCTGCGGGCAGACCTGAAGGCGGTCAACGAGCGCCTGTGGGAGATCGAGGACGACATCCGGGTCAAGGAAAAGGCGCAGGCCTTTGATGGCGAGTTCATCCGCTTGGCGCGCGCGGTTTACTTCGAAAACGACACCCGCGCCCGCCTCAAGAAAGAGATCAACCTGGCGCTCGGCTCGAGCTATGTCGAGGAAAAGTCGTACCAGGATTATGGCAGCGGCCAGGGCGCCTGAGGTTCAGGCGTTGTCCGCGCGATAACGCTCGAACACGGCGATGGCATCGTCCACGGCGATCAGGTCCATCACCCCGCCGGCCTCGATCTTGGTACCCCATTTGAGTTGTGCTGCAGGCTTGCCGCGGAATCTGCGCGCTGCGTCGTCATAGCGATCCACGCAATAGCGCCGGTCGGAATAGGGTCCGCTGCGGTCCGGGTTGGTGGCTGCATGCAGTCCGAGCACCTTTGTGCCCATTGCATTGGCGATGTGCATGGGCCCGGAATCCGGGGTGACCAGCAGGTCCGAGCGCGCCAGCAGCGCGGGCAATTGCTTCAGCGTGTCCTTGCCGATCAGGTCGATGGCCGGGCTGCGCATGGCAGCCAGGATGGCGTCGCCGGTGACGCGCTCCAGCTCGCTGCGCCCGCCGCAGAGCACGACCCGCCATCCCTGCGCCGCGGCGTGGTCGGCAAGCGCGGCGTAACGCTCGGAGCGCCAGTTGCGCAGGGCGTGGCTCGAACACGGCGAGACCAGCAAGGTGCGTTGGCTGTCCTCTGGCCACTGCGCTCGGGCCCACGCGTGGGCATCGTCGGGGACCGGCAGGTTCCACACCGGCTGCACGGGCGACAGGCCGAGTGGCTCGCAGAAACTACCGATCGCGTCCAGCACATGCATGCCTGCGCGGTCGGGGATGCGCTCGCTGATGAACAAGCCATGGCCTTCCTTCGCGCGCGAGCGGTCGTAACCGATGCGCCGGCGCGCCGGAATAAAGGCGGACAGCACGTTCGCCCGAGCCGACACCTGCAGCTGCAGCAAGGCATCGAAACGCTCCGCGCATAGCCTGCGGACCTCGCGCATGCCGCGGATGCCCGTCTTCTTGTCGTACTCGATGAAGCGCACGCCGGGCAGCCCGTCCAGCAGGCGGCGCTCGCCCTTGCCGATCACCCAGGTGACGGCGAGATCCGGCCATGCGCTGCGCAACGTATGCAGCAGCGGCAGGACATGGGTCACATCGCCAAGCGCCGACAGGCGCAGCAGGCAGAGGGAGCGCGGCGGGACGGGTTCATGCACGTGCTTGTTAAACTCGCTCGGAATGACGGGATTCGACGCCAACGAACACATGCTGCCGTTCCGCGATGCACGCGGGTACGGGGCGATTCTGTTCGACCGAACGCAGTTGCGGCAACCGGACCCCGCCTGGTTCAGCCCTGCACATTGGGGCGATGCCGCCCAGCCGGTGTCCGAAGGCGGCCGCGGAGGCGCCTGGTTCATCCAGACCGGCGAGGGCGATGCCGTGCTGCGCCATTACCTGCGCGGCGGCTGGATGGCCCACCTGAGCCGCGACCGCCACCTGTGGCGCGGCATCCACCACGTGCGCAGCTTCGCCGAGTTCCGCCTGCTGCGCGTACTGCGCGAGAAGAAGCTGCCGGTGCCGCTGCCGTTTGCGGCCTGGTACCGGCGGGAGGGCACGCAGTATCGCGCCGCGATCCTGATGCAGCGGCTGCCCGATGTTCAGTCCCTGGCTGCACTGGCCGCGTCGGGCGGGGCCACCTGGGATGCCGCGGGCCAGCTCATCGCGCGCTTCCATCGCGCCGGCCTGGACCATGCCGACCTCAATGCCCACAACATGCTGTTCGGCGTCGACGGGCGCGGCTGGATGATCGACCTCGACGGCTCGCAGCTGCGCATTCCGGCCACGGCCTGGCGCGAGGCCAACCTCGCACGCCTGCAGCGCTCGTTGCACAAACAGCGCGGCAGCCGCAGCGCCGGCGAGGTGGATGCCGATTTCGCCGCCCTGCGGGTGGCCTACGACGCCGCCTGGAACCGTGGCTACTGAGATGCGGGAGACGGAGCAGGACATGCGCGAGGAATGGCGGTTGCGGCTGCACGGGGTCGGCAATGCCTCGGCGGTGGAGCTGGGTTCGGCAATGGCCACCATCGAGCGCGCGGGCCAGCCCTGGCTGACCATCGATTGCGGTGGCGAAGGGCTGACCGCGTTCGACCGCGACTACAGCGGCATGCCCCGCGCCCTGTTCATGACCCATGCCCACATGGACCACATTGCCGGCTTCGAGCGCCTGTTCGTGTCCAGCTGGTTCGAGCCGAAGATTCGCGGCGAGGTGCGCCTGTACGTGCCGGTGACGCTGCTGCCGCTGCTGCAGCAACGCGTGGCCAGCTACCCGAATGCCCTGGCCGAGGGCGGCGTCAATTTCTGGGATGCGTTCCGGGTCATCCCGGTCGGCGATCATTTCTGGCATGAGGGCGTCCGCCTGGAGGTGTTCCCGGTTCGCCACCATTGGCCGGACACCGCGTTCGGGCTGCGCCTGCCCGGCAGCCTGGTGTGGACCGGTGATACCCGCCCGATCCCCGAAATGCTGGCCAAGTTCGCCGATGCCGAAGAATTGATCGCCCACGACTGCGCCCTTCATGGCAACCCCTCGCACAGCGGTATCGACGACCTCGAGCGCGAATACCCGCGGGAGCTGCTGGCCCGCTGCCTGCTCTACCACTACGCCAGCGCAGAAGACGGCGAAACACTGGCGGCGCGCGGTCACCGGATCGGACGCCCGGGTGAGGTGGTGGGTCTTCGCGAACCTGCGGGCGTGTCCAGCGGATGAGTGACGCGTCTCCGCGCGATCGCCTGGGGCGACCGCTTCGTGACCTGCGGCTGTCGGTGATCGAAGCCTGCAACTTCCGCTGCCCGTACTGCATGCCGGCGGATAGGATTGCCGACGACCACGGGCTGGACGCGGCCTCGCGAATGTCGTTCGACGAGATCGAAACCCTGGTGCGCGGTTTCGCGCGGCTCGGCGTATCCAAGCTGCGCCTGACCGGCGGCGAACCACTGTTGCGCAAGGCCTTGCCGGAGCTGATCGCGCGATTGGCGAAGATCGGCGGCATCGAGGATATTGCGCTGACCACCAACGGCTCGCTGCTGGAACGCCACGCGCGGGCCTTGCGCGCGTCCGGGCTGACCCGGATCACGGTCAGCCTGGATACCCTCGATGCAACGACGTTCTCCGCGTTGTCGGGTGGTCGGGGCAGGCTGGAAGACGTGCTCGCCGGGATCGATGCGGCGCGGGCGGCCGGATTCGCCCCGATCAAACTCAACTGCGTGGTGCAGCGCGGGGTCAACGATGCCGGTGTCGAAGCGCTTGCCGCCTTTGCGCGCGAGCAAGGCCACCTGCTGCGCTTCATCGAGTACATGGACGTGGGCACCTGCAATGGCTGGTCGCGCGAGCGGGTGGTGACGTCGGCGGAACTGCGCGACCGGCTGCATGCGCGCTGGCCGCTGCGCCCGTTGGATCCGAATTACCGCGGCGAAGTGGCCTCGCGCTATGCCTACGCCGACGGCGGCGGCGAGGTCGGTTTCGTGAGTTCGGTGAGCACGCCGTTCTGCGGCGACTGCCACCGCGCCCGGGTGTCTGCCGACGGCACGCTCTACACCTGCCTGTTCGCCGCCAGCGGCCAGCCGCTCCGCCCCTTGCTGGAACTCGGGGAAGCTGGCCTTGCCGACGCCGTCGCCGCGCTGTGGGCGCGCCGGATCGACCGCTACAGCGAACTGCGCAGCGAGGCAGCGCCCTCGCGCAAGCATGTCGAAATGTTCTTAGTCGGCGGCTGAGCTTGCGGCGATAATGCCGGCATGACGCGCAAGGAACAGCTCACCCACCTCGACGCCGCCGGCCAGCCGGCCATGGTCGACGTGTCCGCGAAGTCGGTGACCGCGCGCAGTGCATCGGCCGAATGCCGGGTGCGCTTTCCCGCAGGCGTCGCCGCGCAGTTGCACGACAACGGGTTGCGCAGCGCCAAGGGCGCCATCGTCGATACCGCCGTCATCGCCGGCACCATGGCGGTCAAGCGCACGTCGGAGTTGATTCCGTTCTGCCACCCGCTGCCGATCGACGGCTGCCGCTTCGCCATCGAGTGGCATGACCCGCGCACCTTGCGCATCGGCTGCACCGTCGCCACCACCCATCGCACCGGAGTGGAGATGGAAGCGCTGACCGGCGCCACCGTCGCGGCGCTCACCGTCTATGACATGTGCAAGGCGCTCAGCCACGCCATCGTGATCGGCCCGGCCAGGCTGACCGGCAAGCGCGGTGGCAAGCGCGAAGTCGGGAGCATCGAATGAAAGTCGTTGTCGACGTGCTGTATTTCGCCGCGCTGCGCGATCGCGCGGGGATGGCCGGTGAGTCGGTCGAGACCTCGGCTGCCGACCTTGCGGCGTTGTATGCGGAACTTCATGCGCGCCATGGCTTGCCTTTCGAGCAGAAGGAACTGCGTGTAGCCGTCGATGGCGCCTTCGCCGACTGGCACGATGCCGTCTGTGCGGGCAGCACCGTCGCCTTCATTCCGCCGGTGTCCGGTGGCTGAGCCGGCGCGGTTCTGGCTGGCCGATGCGCCGTTCGACGCGGCCGCGCTGCGCGCACGGCTGCTCGATCATCGCGCGGGCGCATTCGCGGCGTTCGAAGGCTGGGTGCGCGACCACAATGAAGGCAAGCGGGTGCAGGGCTTGCGCTACGAGGCCTATGCCGAGCTGGCGGAACGCGAAGGCGAGCTGGTCCTGGCCGAGGCACTCAGCCGTTTCACCATCGTCGATGCCGCCTGCGTCCACCGCATCGGCGAGCTCGCCTTGGGTGAGCAAGCCGTCTGGGTCGGCGTGGCCGCCGCCCACCGCGACGCCGCATTCGCTGCATGCCGCTGGATCATCGACGAGGTCAAGGCCCGCGTCCCGATCTGGAAACACGAACGCTACGCCGAAGGCGACGCCACCTGGCTGCACCCGCAGTCCTGACTCGCGGGTCGAAGTCGGTGCAATCGCCGCGCGCCAGTCAACAGTCGCGCCGCGGAGACTCGCCAATCGCAGCCCCCTTGAGTCAAGGGGGCGCCCCGACAGGGGCGGGGTTGTGGAAGCACAGAGCGGGACCCGCGATGTCGCGGAGCGAAGTCGTGGGCCGTTTCGGGCGTTGCCCGAAACGGGCGATGGCCCCGCCAACTGACCTCGGCGCCCGCGTCAGTCGATACCGTTGCTGCCTTCCGGCCCTGGCGGGATTTTCGACCTAGCGTCGCGAGGGGCCGACGGGGCCACCATAGAGACAAACGCGCCTTGCGATGCGCAAGGATGGAACTGGCGGAGAGAGGGGGATTCGAACCCCCGAAGCGCGGTTTAGACGCTTACACACTTTCCAGGCGTGCTCCTTCAACCGCTCGGACACCTCTCCGGAGCCGCGTAGTCTAACGGTCACGGCCGGAGCCCACAAGGAAGCCGGCCTGCGGCCACGATCACGGCGAGGGCGCATGGCAGAATGGGCCATGTCCTACCTCGTCCTCGCCCGCAAGTGGCGCCCCAAGCGTTTCGCCGAACTGGTCGGGCAGGAGCACGTGGTGCGTGCCCTTACCAATGCGCTGGAAACCGGCCGCGTCCACCACGCGTTCCTGTTCACCGGCACCCGCGGGGTGGGCAAGACCACCATCGCGAGGATCTTCGCGAAGTCTCTGAACTGCGAGCGCGGTACGTCCGCCGAACCCTGCGGCGAGTGCGAGACCTGCCTGGCCATCGATGCCGGTCGCTACATCGACCTGCTGGAGATCGACGCGGCGTCCAACACCGGCGTCGACAACGTGCGCGAGCTGATCGAGAACGCGCAGTACATGCCGTCGCGCGGCAAGTACAAGGTCTACCTGATCGACGAAGTGCACATGCTGTCCAAGCAGGCGTTCAATGCGCTGCTGAAGACGCTGGAAGAGCCGCCGGAGCACGTCAAGTTCCTGTTCGCCACCACCGATCCGGAAAAGCTGCTGGTCACGGTGCTGAGCCGCTGCCTGCAGTTCAACCTCAAGCGCCTGGACGAGGCGCAGATCGGTGGCCAGATCAGCATGATCCTCAAGGCCGAGGGCATCGAGGCCGATGCTGGCGCGGTGCGCCAGCTGGCCAAGGCGGCCGACGGCAGCCTGCGCGACGGCCTGTCGCTGCTCGACCAGGCGATTGCCTATACCGGTTCATCGACTGGAGGGGTTGCGCTGGAGGACGCTGCGGTTGCGGCGATGCTGGGCACGGTCGACCGCAGTCGTGTGCAGGCGCTGCTGTCCGCCTTGGCCGATGGCGATGGCGCGCGCCTGTTGCAGGAAATGGCGGAACTCGCGGAGTTCTCGCCGGACTGGAGCAGCGTGCTGGATGCGCTGGGCGAGGCGTTGCATCGCATCCAGGTCAAGCAGCTGGTGCCGGCGGTGGACATCGGCAGCGACGCGGTCGATGTCGAAGGCCTGGCCGGGCGCCTGCGTCCTGAAGTGGTGCAGCTCTGGTACCAGATGGCCTTGAACGGCCGGCGGGATCTCGGTCATGCACCCAGCCCGCGCTCCGGTTTCGAGATGAGCCTGCTGCGGATGCTTGCCTTCCGGCCGGAGCAGGCAGCGCAGGCGGTGAATGTTTCGCGCGGTCCTGGTGGCGCAGCGCAGCCGGGTGCTTCGGCGTCCTCGATGCGGGCCGCCGAAACCGCCCGCGCCGCGTTGGCAGAACCTGTCGTGGTTGCTCCGGTGCTCTCGCGTATCCAGCCGCAGGCGCCCGCTCCAGCGCCTGAAGCTGCCGCCACACCTGCGCCGGTGCTGTCACCAGCCGTGGAGGCAGCGCCCCCGAGTGGCTTGGATTCCGTACCAGCCCCCATCGAGACGCCGACAATTTCGAAGACGACACCGGCGGCATCCGCGACCCTGCTGGTGACCGATACGGAACACTGGCTGGAACTGGTGGCGCGCAGTGGCCTGAAGGGTCCGGTGCGACTGCTGGCCGAGCACGCCGCGTTCGTCGCGCATGCCGATGGCGTCCTGCGACTGGCCCTGCCGCCAGGCGAGGATCACCTGCAGTCCCCCAGCCTGGTGCAGTCGCTGGGCCAAGCGTTGGCGCCGCTGTTGGGTGGCGCGCTGCAGGTGCGCTTCGATGCCACCGAGGCCCGTGGCGATACGGCCCGTGCGCGCAGCAGCCGCGAGCGCGCGAGCCGACAGGCCGGCGCGGAGGAGGGGTTCGCGGCGGACCCTGACATCCAGCGCCTGGTGCAGGTGCATGGCGCGCAGATCGTGCCGGATTCGGTGCGCCCGCTAGGCGACGCTTGATCGCACGCACCGGCGACTCCACTTCATTCAATCTTCCCCCAGCGACGAGACGAGACCCGACATGCGTGGAAACATCGCCCAGCTGATGCAGCAAGCCCAGAAGATGCAGGAAGACATGCAGCGCGCACAGGAAGAACTGGCGCTGGTGGAGATTGTCGGCAATGCCGGCGGCGGCATGGTCAGCGTGACCCTGGGCGGCCGCATGGATTGCCGCAAGGTGCGCATCGACCCGTCCGTGCTGGCCGACCCGGAGATGGCGGAGGACCTGATCGCCGCTGCCTTCAACGATGCGGTCAACAAGGTCAACGAGATCTCGCAGTCCAAGCTGGCCGCGGCCACCGCCGGCATGCCGCTGCCGGCCGGCATGAAGCTGCCGTTCTGATGCACGCCTGCGGGTCTTGCTCGCGGTTCGCCTTGCGATGACGGCATCGCTGCTGGAACAACTGATCGATGCCTTGCGCGTGCTGCCCGGCGTGGGCCAGAAGTCTGCGCAGCGCATGGCGTACCACCTGCTGGAGCGCCAGCGCGAGGGCGGCAAGCGCCTGTCCGGCGCGCTGGCGGAGGCGATGGAGCGGATCGGCCACTGCCAGCGCTGCCGCGACTTCAGCGAAACCCCGCTGTGCGCCACCTGTGCCAGCGCGTCCCGCGACGGGCACCAGCTGTGCGCGGTGGAGTCCCCGGCCGACCGCCTTGCGATCGAGCAGGCCACCGGCTACCGCGGGCTGTATTTCGTGCTGCAGGGACGGCTGAGCCCGCTGGATGGCATCGGCCCGCGCGAGCTGGGCCTCGACACGCTGACCCAGCGGCTCGCGGAAGGCGAAGTGCGCGAACTCATCGTCGCCACCAACCCCACCGTGGAGGGCGAGGCCACCGCGCACTACCTGGCACAGCTCGCGCGCGCCCACGGCGTGCAGCCGAGCCGCCTGACCCATGGCGTGCCGCTGGGCGGCGAACTGGAATACGTGGATCGCGGCACGCTGTCGCACGCGTTCGGCAGCCGCAGCGAGATCCCGGACGACCGCAGCCCGCGCGAGCGCGGACAGGAGCAAGGCGCATGAGCGACACCATCTTCCACAGGATCCTGCGGCGCGAGATTCCGGCCGAGATCGTGTTCGAGGACGAGCACCTGCTCGCGTTCCACGACATCGCGCCGCAGGCACCGGTGCACGTGCTGTTCGTGCCGAAAGCCGACTACCCGACCTTGAACGACGTGCCGGACGACGAGGCGCTGGTGATCGGTCGCCTGGCCATGGCAGCCGCGCGTTATGCGAGGGAGCAGGGGTTTGCCGACGACGGCTACCGCATCGTCATGAACTGCAATGGCGACGGCGGACAGACCGTGTTCCAGATCCACCTGCATCTGCTCGCAGGTGCGCCGCTGGGTCGTTTCGGCACCGCAAAATGAAGACACCCGGCAAGCCGGGTGTCTTCGCAACGCAGCGCAGGGGCGCTTACCAGTTCCACGCCCAGGGCCAGGGCGATGGACGGGTGATCACGTTGACGCGTTCACGCTCCGGCCACAGGTAGACCACGTCGGCGGCGATGCGCGGGAACTTGTACACGTAGCCGCCGCCTACCTTGCGTTCTTCATAGGCCTCGATGCTGCCCGTGAAGGTGACTTCACGGTTGGGCTGGAACAGGGCCGGGTCATAGAAGCCGGTACGGCAGGCGATGAAGCGTCCCCAGGTGTCGTCGCTGGCCCAGTACGGGCGGCCATTGGCGTTCAGGCGGGTCGAGATGACCTCGAAACACGTGCGGTCCGGGCGCGGCTCGGTGCGGATGATGCGGCCGCCCCAGCGCACGCGGGTCCCGGTGTAGTTGCCGACCTGCGCCTCATGCGCGGTCAGTGCCTGGTATTCGCCCTGCAGCGGCGCGGGTTGGGTTGCGCACCCGGCGAGCAGCACAGTGGCAATGCCGGTGGCGAGCAATCGGAAATTCATGGCAACTCCGTGGGGCGATGTTCGGGCGGATGAAGGCATGCAGCATGGCATGCGCTGGTCAATGTTGCGTCACGGGCGGTGCTGCGTGAGATCGTGCAGCAGCGACTGCAGGCCTTGGGGGTCACCGGCAGCGTAGCGCGCATCGGAAAAACGCTGGCTGAGCGACTGCAGCGGGGCTCCAGCCTTGGGCACGTCCGCGCCGACGCGCTGCGCCCATGCGTTGGCCGGCTCGTGCGCTTCGCGGCCTCGGCCCAGCCGGGTGTAGCGCGCGTCCAGTTGGCGCCAGGCGCGCAGCAGCGGGTCGCGTTCGCGCTCGCCGCGGGCGATCAGCCACGCCATCCAGCCCAATGACACGGCGGCCAACAGCGCGAACAGCACGGTCAGCCCGCGCGCGCCCAGTTCCCCGAAGCCCAGCGGCTTCAGAAGTTGTTGCTGGCGCTGGGCGTTGAAGCCGAGCACGAAATCGTTCCAGCCGCGGCGCAGCCAGTCACTGGCGTTGAACATCGGCACCAGCCCGTCGAACCCGCCGATGCGCCCCGGCTGGCGGTCAGCGAGGGTGTCGTAGACGCGCTCCGGCGCCACTGCCGCGGTCGGGTCCACCCGCACCCAGCCCCGGTTCGGCAGCCAGATTTCCACCCAGGCATGCGCATCCGAACGCAGCACCAGCCAGTAGCCGCCGATCGGATTGCGATAGCCGCCCGCATAGCCGGTGACCACGCGCGCCGGGATGCCGGCGGCGCGCATCAGCACCGCGAACGCGGAACTGAAATGCTCGCAATAGCCTTCCTTGCGATCGAACAGGAAGTCGTCGACCTCGTTGCGGCCGGACAGCGGCACGTCGAGGGTGTAGGCGAAATCGGCGCGGATCATCTCCAGCGCACGGTTGGCGATGTCCGCGTCGGCGCGGCCCGCGGCATCGCTGCCCGCCTGGCGACGCATCTGCCGGCCGAGCGCCACGGTGCGCGGGTTGTAACCTTCGGGCAGGCGGAGTGCCAGCTGGCGCAGCATGATCGGCAGCTTGGGCTCAGCGGCCACCGGCGGTGCGGATTGCATGCGCCAGCGGGTGACGTTGTTCATCGGCTCGCGGGAATACACGCTGAAGTCGATGCTGATGTCGGCATTGGCAGGTACGTTGGTGGGCAGGTCCAGCGCGACCAGTTGCTGGCCGTCGGTGGGTTCCATTTCCAACAGGTAATCCCAGCCGGTGGCCGCAGTGCGGAGTTCCGCGGCGGGCACCCGCCGCAGCCACTTGCCCTGGTGCCAGGTCTGCCCGTCGAAGGTCCACAACACG
The DNA here is from genome assembly GCA_040385305.1 of Pseudomonadota bacterium. Lineage (GTDB taxonomy): Bacteria > Pseudomonadota > Gammaproteobacteria > Xanthomonadales > Xanthomonadaceae > Thermomonas. The sequence goes on along the minus strand of JAZKHR010000037.1, from coordinate 23,515 downwards.
GGCCCGCGCCAATAAAGTTGCGATGGTTCCGGAACGGCGCCGAAGAACTGCACGCGCGCCGCCGGGGTGTCGTCATTCATCAGGTCCAGCCAGCCACCGGGGCTCATGCTGTCGGACAGTCCGGGCCGCGCCAGCGCCCGCTCCGGCATGCCCCACAGCGGCGATGGAAGACGCGGGAACAGCCAGAACGCGGCCAGCGCAAGCGGCAGGCCGAGCGCCAGCAGCCGCAGGATTCCGGCGTGCGCCTGCCAGCGTGGCGCGCTCGGGTCGTGGGCGATACCGGCCTCGCTCGAGGCCAGCGCCTGCAGGGCGACGAGCGACAGCAGGACCGCCACCAGCGCCAGCCCCAGGCTGAGCGGTCCCTGGTCCAGCAGGAACGTGGCGAACGGGGCAAACAGCCCGAATCCGATCAGGCTGCGGCCATCGCGCAGGCTGAAGGTTTCCGAAGGCTTGAGCGCCAGCATCGCCGCCAGCACCGCACAGGCCGTGTCGCGGCCGATGCCGGGGGATACCGATGCCACCGCCGCAATCGCGCCGACCCCGATCAGTATCCGTAAAGGTGCCGGCAGCGCGCGCTTCCACGACAGCGCCGCAACCACGAGCGCCGCCAACCCGAAGCCGATGCCCAGCACCCGCGGCAACTGCAGCAACAACGGCAGCAGGTTGGCGGCGGTGGCCAGGAGCACCAATTGCCGGCTGCCGGGATCCATGCCCGGCGCCGGGGGTTTGCGCTCAGCCATGGGCGGCCTCGCCCGGCAACAAGGCCAATGCGCGCAGGCAACGGTGCCGATGCACGGCGCCGAGGCCCATCGGGATCAACGGCTGGCCTGGCACCAGCAGCGCATAGCGGCGGCCTTCGCGTTCGGCGTCATCGATCCACCGCGCCAGCCGGCGGATGCGCTGCTCGTAGGGCAGGCCGGCGGTCAACGACCAGTCCAGTGTGAGCTGGTCGCTGCGGTGCTGCTCGTGCTCGCGCACCAGCAGGCTGTCGCGGCGCGCGGAGGCTTTCCACGCCACCGACTTCGGCGCGTCGCCGGGGCGATACCCGCGCAGGTGATGCAGGTCGTCGCCGGCACGAGTGACCTGGGCGCGGCCCTGTTCGCCGGCGGGCGCAGGTAGCGGCGGCGCCTGCGTCTCCGGCGCGGGATAGACCAATGCCGATTGCTGCGGCCACGCGTAGGCCCATGCGCGCGCGAGGCCCAGCGGCTGCACCGTGCTCAGCTCGATGCGCGGCAACGGTAGCCAGCCACGGCGTTCGGTCGGCAGGGCAAGTTCGGCGGTGGTGCCGTGGCTGTCGAAGGTAGCGTGGGTGGCGATGTTGCCGTGGGCGATGCGCAGGCCGCGGCGCATGCGCTGGTCGCCCGCCGCCAGCGAAATCTTCAGGTGCAGCGGTTCGCCGGCCGGCACTGGATCCGCGGCAATGGCGCCGACCGTCAGCCCGGACAATTGCAGGTGCGCGCCTATCAGGCTGGCCTGCGCGGCCCCCGCCAGCAGCAGCGCCAGCAGCAGCGCCGGATTGTTGTTGAAGTTGAGCGCGCCCAGGCCCATCGTCCCCAGCAGAAGGCCGAAGAACAGGCCGGTAGCGGTGGGCAGGATGTAGATGCGGCGCCTGTCCAGCCGCACCGGCAAGGACTCCGCCTGTCGCGGGTGCATCCAGCCCTGCACGCGGCGGCGCAGCGTGGCAATCATCTCAGTCGACGGCGACCGCGTGCAGGATCGCCTTGGCCAGGGTGGCACTGGCGGTATCCGCCTCGCCCACCAGGCGATGCTCCGCAACTGCGCCGAACAGCGCCTGCACGTCTTCGGGAATGGCGTGACTGCGTCCGAGCAGCAAGGCATGCGCGCGAGATGCCCGCAGCAACGCCAGTCCCGCTCGAGGCGACAAGCCCACGCGCACGCCGGGATGCTTGCGGCTGCGCGCAACCAGTGCCTGCACATAGGCGAGCAGGGCGTCGCTTGCGTGCACGCTGGACACAGCCTTGCGCAGGGCCAATACGCGCTCGGCATCGAGCAATGGCTGGCTGCGCGCGATCATGTCGCGGCGGTCGCTGCCGGCCAGCAATGCGCGTTCCGCGACCTCATCCGGATAGCCAAGTGCCAGCCGCAACAGGAAGCGATCCAGTTGCGAATCCGGCAATGGATAGGTGCCGGCCAAGTCGACTGGATTCTGGGTGGCGATGACCAGGAACGGGTCGGGCAGGGCGCGGGTCTGGCCGTCGATGCTGACCTGGTGCTCGGCCATCGCCTCCAGCAGCGCGCTCTGGGTGCGCGGCGGCGCCCGGTTGATCTCATCGGCCAGCAGCACGTGGGTGAAGACCGGGCCGGGATGGAATTCGAAGCGCCGCGCCAGGGCTTCGTACACCGACACGCCGAGGATGTCCGCTGGCAACAGGTCGGAGGTGAACTGCACGCGCTGGAAACCGAGGCCGAGCGTGGCCGCCATCGCATGCGCCAGCGTGGTCTTGCCAAGGCCGGGCAAGTCTTCGATCAGCAGGTGGCCATCGGCGAGCAGGGCGACGAAGGCAAGGCGCACCTGCTGCGGCTTGCCGAGCACCAAGGTGTTGACCTGCGCCTGGGCGGCGCGCAGGGCGTCGCGCAGGGCATCGGGTAGGATCGCGTCGGTTGCCATGGGTGCGGACATGTCGTTGATGGCAGGCGCCTGGGTCGTGAGTTTACGAGTGTAGCGAGGTCGCGGATGCGGGACGGGGAACAGGCGGAGACGGCTCGACGCTGGTTCGTCGCCGCGTGGGTGGCGCTGTGCGTGGTCAAGCTCTTGCTGGCCACCCGCCTGCCGCTGTTCGTCGATGAGGCGTTCTACTGGCAGGAAGGCCGCCATCTGGCGCTTGCCTACTCGGATCTTCCCGGGCTGACAGCGTGGCTGGCTCGGCTCGGCACCGCCATTGGCGGCGAACATGCGCTGGCGCTACGGATGCCGTTCCTGCTGATCGCCGCGGCCATTCCGTGGCTGGTGGTACGGATGACCGCACGCGAGTTCGACCCGCGCATCGCTTGGCAGGCCGGCATGCTCGCCTTGCTGTTGCCGCTGGCCGGTACGCTGGGATTGCTGGCATTGCCAGACGTGCCGTTGCTGCTGGCCACGGTGCTGTGCCTGGATGCTGGCCTGCGCCTGCTGCGCGGCGTAGACCGCATTGCCTGCGCCCAACTTGCGCTGGGGCTGGTCATCGGCGGGCTCAGCCATTACCGCTTCGTCGCGGTGGTCGGCATCGGCTTGCTGGCCTTGCTGATGCTGCCGCAAGGCCGCCGTGCGCTGGCCCGGCCACAGGTGTGGCTTGCGGTGGCCATCGGCGCGCTCGCCTGGCTGCCGCTGCTGCTGTGGAATTTCGACAACGCCGATGCCGGCCTGCGCTTCCAGCTGGTGGAACGCCATCCCTGGAGTTTCAGTGGCGAAGGCATCCGCCTGGGCCGCATGCAACTGCTGCTGGCCACGCCCTTGCTGGTGGTGGCGATGGCGCTGGCCGGCGCGCGGGGGTCCCGTGATGCGCGACCCGGGGTGCGTTTCCTCGCCTTCTGCGGCGCCGGCATCGTGCTGGGGTTCCTGCTCCTGGGCTTCTTCGCCGACCGCGAACGGGTCAGCTTCCACTGGCCACTGCCTGGTTACATCGCGCTGCTGCCGCTGCTGCCGGGGGTACTTGCGCGGTGGTATCGCGGATGGCGCATTGCAACGTGGTCCACCGCTGCACTGGGTCTGGCGGCCGTGCTGGGCTACTACGCCGTTGCATCGGTGCCTTCGTTGCGGGCGCATAGCGCCTCGCAGAATTTCCATCCCACCAATTTTGCTGGCTGGGACCGGCTGCAGGATGTGGTGCGCGCCCGACTGGCGACCATGCCCTCCGATACGCGGCTTGTGGCCGGCAACTTCAAGATCGGCGCGGAGCTCGGGTTTGCGTTGGGTGACCCCGCTATCGCGGTGCTGGATCATCCGCTCAACGCCAGCCACGGACGCGCGCCGCAACTGCAGGTGTGGGGCCTGGCCCATGCCACCCGCGCAACCCTGGGACCGACGCCCCTGTTGCTGGTCGCGAGTGCCAACGACGTCCCCTTCGCGGAACTGCTCGCGCACTACCATGTGTTGTGCCGGCAGGTTGGGCCATTGCCGCCGCCGCAAGTGTTGAACATCGACCACGGGCGCCAGCGCTTCCTGCTGTTCGCACTGGAGGCCAGGCCGCGCACGGGAGCATGCACCACGCCTGCAATGGCGTTCATCGATGCGCCGGTCGCGGGAACGCGCGTCGGCACCTCATTCGATGTCGCTGGCTGGGCCTTCAAGGATGGCGTGGGCCTGCGTGCGGTCGAGGTGCTGCTGGACGGGCGCGTCGCGGCGCGGGCTCGCTATGGTGAGGCCAATGCCGGTGTCGCCGATTTCTGGAAGATCAGCACCGACCCGCGCCATCCGGACGTCTATTTCCGTGCGCGCGTCGAAGGCGTCGCGCCGGGATCGCACTGGCTCGGCCTGCGCCTCCACGGGGCCGATGGCAGCGTGGAGGACTGGCCGGAACAGCGGCTCGAGGTGCGTTGAGCCCGGCGCTCAGGGCAGGACGAAGCCCGCCTGGCGCAGCAACTTGCAAGTGGCAATGAGCGGCAGTCCCACCAGCGCAGTCGGGTCAAGGCTTTCGATGCGATCGAACAGGGCAATGCCCAGTCCCTCGGACTTGAAGCTGCCGGCGCAGTCGAATGGCTGCTCGGCATCGACATAGCGTTCGATTTCGACGTCGCCACAGTTGCGGAAGTGGACCGTGGTGAGGTCTTGCGCGACGAGCTGGCGGCCGTCCCCATTCGCGAGGCACACCGCGGTGTGGAATCTGACCGCGCGGCCACGCATGTCAGCGAGTTGCGCGATGGCGGCCTCGCGGGTGCCCGGTTTGCCCAGCACGCGTCCAGAGACATCGGCCACCTGGTCCGAACCGAGCACCCACGCATCCCCGACATGCGCCGAGACGGCGAGTGCCTTGGCGCGTGCCAGTCTCGGAGCCAGGGCCTCGGGGGCTTCGCCGGGCAGGGCGGCTTCGTCGACGTCCGGTTTCGCCACGTCGAAGGGGATCAGCAGCCGCTGTAGCAGTTCGCGACGGTAGGCCGAGGTGGACGCCAGAATCAGCCTGTGCATGTCAGATAGCGCCGCGCGCGAGCGCGACCTGCCGCAGCTGCTGGTCGAGGTTGTCGCGGGCCTGGTCCAGGGCGTCACGGACCGCTTGCAGCTGCGCAAGATCCGCGTCCGCAGCATGTTCTTGCAGCCAAAGTCGCTGACGCAGGATGTCCTGCATGGCCGCGCGTACCGGGTTGCGGTGGTCGCCGGCGATCGCCTCGATCTCGCTGCGAGCCGCGCGCAATCGGGCTTCCAGGGCGTCGGCAGCGTCCAGCAGGCCGCTGACCACCTGCTGGCGCTGCCGGCTCCGCTGGCTGATCCGCCAAGCGGCGAAGCCGATGACAAGCGCCAGCAGCAGCGCGATGGGTAAGATGGAGTCCATCCGTAGAGTCTGCGGCAGGCTGCGAGTGGCGGTAAACCCCCGCCCCTGTCGGGGCTCGGCTCTGGCCTCCGGTTTGACAGGCCAAGCCGCACCACGTAACATTTTCCGGCTTATGTCCGACATCCTTCCCGATGACGGCCGGCTAGGCAGCCGTCCGCCAGACCAAGTGGATGCCTGGCGCATGGTGGCGGCGCGGCGCGTGTTCGAGGGCAGGATTCCATTGGCCGCCATGGCGCGGTTGCGCGACAGCCTGGTCGATGCGGACGGCGACGTGCGCTACGAGTTGGCGTTCGGCACGGACTCGCTCAAGGTCCCGTACGCGGAATTGCGGATCGACGCTTCGTTGCCGCTGGAATGCCAGCGCAGCCTGCAACGGTTCCTGTTCCCGGTGCAGACCACCCAGCGCCTGGGCCTGATCCGCGAAGAGGCCGACGAAGCCGCGTTGCCGCCGGACTACGAAGCCCTGCTGGTCGCCGGCGACGGCGTGCTGCGGCCGGCGGAGCTGGTGGAGGATGAGTTGATCCTGGCGTTGCCGGTGGTTGCGCTGGCGCCGGACGTGGAAGCGGTGGAGCGCGAGTTCGCGCCTACCGAGGAAGAGAAGGCCCATGCCAATCCGTTCTCGGCTTTGGCGGGGTGGAAGAAGGAATAACGCGGCATTGCCGGTGTCGTGGTCAAGGTTTCAAGTCGTTCGATCTTCGTAATCCATCAAGTTTTGGAGTTGCACCATGGCCGTCCAGAAGTCCCGTGTTTCCCCGTCCCGTCGCGACATGCGCCGCGCCCACGACGCCCTGTCCCCCAAGCAGCTGGCGACCGATCCCACCAGCGGTGAGACCCACCTGCGCCATCACGTGACCGCCGACGGTTACTACCGCGGCAAGCAGGTCATCGTGCCGAAGACCCCGGTCGCCGACGAAGAGTGATCCCCGGCCGAAAGGTCGTGTGAGATTGCAGCCCCGGCCGCGCCATTTGGCGTGGCTGTTGGCGTTTCCGCTTAGCAGCGCGCGCACCGCGTTTCCATTGCCGCCCGGGTTATCGTGGTTGGCCTGACAGGAGCCACCGCATGAGCCAGTCGCCCGAGCACCCGCGCATCCATGCACGCATTGCGGGAACCGGCAGTTACCTGCCCGAGCGGGTCCTGACCAACGCGGAGCTGTCGACCAGGGTCGACACGAGCGACGAATGGATTGCCTCCCGCACCGGCATCCGCGAGCGGCATGTAGCTGCCGAGGGCGAGTACACCAGCGACCTCGCACTCAAGGCGGCGCAGCGCGCCCTGGAAGCGGCAGGCGTATCCGCGAGCGAGATCGACCTGATCATCGTCGGCACCACCACGCCCGACCTGATCTTCCCGTCCACTGCCTGCATCCTCCAGCACAAGCTGGGCGTGGCTGGTTGCCCGGCCTTCGACGTCAACGCCGCCTGTTCCGGCTTCATCTATGCGCTGACCATCGCCGACAAGTTCATCCGCAGCGGGGCGTCGAAGACCGCGCTGGTGGTGGGTGCAGAGACCCTGACCCGGATGCTGGACTGGACCGACCGCGGCACCTGCGTGCTGTTTGGAGACGGCGCCGGCGCAGTGGTGCTCAAGGCCGACGCCGAAACCGGCATCCTCAGCACCCACATGCACGCTGATGGCGGCAAGGCGGAATTGCTGTGGAACCCCGTGGGTGTTTCGGTCGGGTTCAAGCCCGGCGAGCACAACGCCGGCGTCCGCGTGCTGATGACCGGAAACGAGGTCTTCAAGCACGCGGTCAAGGCGCTCGATAGCGTGGTCGAGGAAACCCTGCAGGCCAATGGCCTGGACCGACACGACATCGACTGGCTGATTCCGCACCAGGCCAACCTGCGCATCATCGAAGCCACGGCCAAGCGCCTGGACATGCCGATGGATCGAGTGGTGGTTACGGTGGATCGCCACGGCAACACGTCCTCCGGCTCGGTGCCCTTGGCGCTGGACGAAGCGGTGCGCTCGGGCCGCGTGCAGCGGGGCCAGCTGTTGTTGCTGGAAGCGTTTGGCGGCGGATTCACCTGGGGCGCTGCCCTGGTCCGCTACTGAGTTTCGCGGCCCAGTACGCCCCGGTACAGACGGGTTAGAGCAATTGCTCGTATCATGCGCGTCCCGTTTCCAAGGGGCTCCGCTCGCGTGATCCAACCCAATCCTCACCTCGCCTTCGTGTTCCCGGGCCAGGGCTCGCAGTCGGTGGGCATGCTCGCCGACCTTGCCGACCGCCATCCAGGGGTGCGCAACACGTTCGCTGAAGCCTCCGATGGTGCCGGTGCGGACCTGTGGGCGTTGTCGCAGGCGGGTCCCGAGGACATGCTCAACCGCACCGAATACACCCAGCCGGCGCTCCTGGCAGCGGGCGTGGCGGTGTGGCGGGTGTGGCAGGCCGAGGGCGGCGAGACGCCCGCGCGCCTCGCCGGCCACAGCCTGGGGGAATACACCGCGCTGGTCGCCGCGGGCGCGCTCTCCCTCCACGATGCCGCCCACCTCGTCCGCATCCGCGGACAGTTGATGCAGGATGCGGCACCCACGGGCACCGGTGCCATGGCCGCCGTGCTGGGCGCCGAGGATGCCCTGGTGTTGGAGGTCTGCGAGGCCGTGTCCGGCGCCGAAGTGGTGGTGCCGGCCAATTTCAATTCGCCGGGACAGATCGTGATCGGCGGGCATGCCGCGGCGTTGGATCGAGCGCTGGCGATGCTGGCCGAACGCGGGGTGCGCAAGACGGTGAGGCTCGCAGTCAGCGTGCCTTCGCATACGCCGCTGATGCGCGACGCTGCGAATCGCCTGGCCGAAACCATGCGCGGCCTGGCCTGGTCGCTGCCGTCGCTGCCGGTGGTGCAGAACGTGGACGCGAAGGTTCACGAAGACCTCGATGGCATCCGCGAGGCGCTGGTGCGCCAGCTGTACCTGCCGGTGCAATGGTCGGGTTGCGTGCAGGCGCTGGCCGCGGCCGGCGCCAGCCGCATCGGCGAGTGCGGACCGGGCAAGGTGCTGGCCGGTCTGGTCAAGCGCATCGACAAGACACTTGACGTGCGCGCGCTGGGCACGCCGTCCGACCTGCAGGCGGCGATCGAGGAATGGAAAATCCAATGAGCGAAAAAGTGCTGTCGGGGGAAATCGCGCTGGTGACCGGTGCATCGCGCGGCATCGGAGCAGCGATTGCGGATCAACTGGCCGCGCTGGGCGCGACCGTGATCGGAACCGCCACCTCGGATGCGGGCGCGCAGGCGATCGGCGATCGCCTGGCGGGACAGGGCGGTCATGGGCGTCGCCTGGATATCGGCGAAGCCGGCAGCATCGAGGCCTTGGTCGATTCCGTGTCGTCCGAGATCGGCAACATATCGATCCTGGTCAACAACGCCGGTATCACCCGCGACAACCTGCTGATGCGGATGAAGGACGAGGACTGGCAGGCGGTGCTCGACACCAACCTGACCAGCGTCTACCGCAGCAGCAAGGCGGTGTTGCGCGGCATGATGAAGGCGCGCAAGGGCCGCATCGTCAACATCGCATCCGTCATCGGCGTCACTGGAAACGCAGGGCAGGCCAACTACGCGGCGGCCAAGGCCGGGATCATCGCCTTCAGCAAGTCGCTGGCGAAGGAAATCGGCAGCCGCGGGATCACCGTGAACGTGGTGGCGCCCGGTTTCATCGCCACCGACATGACGGCGGACCTGCCGCAGGCCACCAAGGACGCGATGCTCGGCCAGATCGCCTTGGGACGCCTGGGTGAACCGGCCGACATCGCCCGCGCGGTGGCGTTCCTCGCAGGCCCGTCGGCGGGCTACATCACCGGCGAAACACTGCACGTCAATGGCGGCATGTACATGCCATGACGTCGCGTTGCGGCGCCACCTGCATGCACCATCGCGGGCGCGTCCGGGCCTAGGCTTGCGCCACCCGGCTTTCCCGTACACTACCCACCTGCACAGACAGTCTCCCCGGAGGAGCAAACCGACATGAGCACCATCGAAGAACGCGTCAAGAAGATCGTGGTCGAACAACTGGGCGTCAAGGAAGAAGACGTCACCACCAGCGCGTCGTTCGTCGACGACCTCGGCGCGGATTCGCTGGACACCGTGGAACTGGTGATGGCCCTCGAGGAAGAGTTCGAGTGCGAGATCCCGGACGAGGAAGCGGAGAAGATCACCTCCGTGCAGCAGGCGATCGACTACGTCAAGGTCCACGTCAAGGCGTAATCCGCCGGCCGGGTTCCACATGCAGGGGCCGCGCATGCGGCCCCGTGCGTTTGCGAAGCCGGCCACCGCGCCACCCGCAACACCGCAACTGCATTCATCCGAGGAGCTGTCATGTCGAAGCGTCGCGTCGTGGTCACCGGAATGGGCATCGTCTCTCCGCTGGGCAATGACCTTGCCAGCAGCTGGGACGGTATCGTCAATGGCCGTTCCGGCATTGGCCCGGTCACCAGCTTCGATGCAAGCACCTATCCCACCCGCATCGCCGGCGAAATCCGCGACTTCGACGTCACCCGGTGGGTGAGCCCGAAGGATGCGAAGAAGATGGATCCGTTCATCCACTACGGCGTCGCCGCGTCGAAGATGGCGCTGGATGATGCCGGCCTCGAGGTGACCGACGCCAACGCCGAACGCATCGGCGCCATCCTCGGCTCGGGCATCGGCGGCATCCTGGGCATCGAGGAAACGGCGGTGAAGCTGCACGAGGGCGGAGTGCGCAAGATCAGCCCGTTCTACGTGCCCAGCACCATCATCAACATGCTGCCGGGCCAGGTCAGCCTGCTCACCGGCATCAAGGGCCCGAATTTTTCCGCGGTCTCTGCCTGCGCCACCGCCAACCATTCGATCGGCATGGCCATGCGCATGATCCAGTACGGCGATGCCGACGTGATGATCGCAGGTGGCGCCGAACGCGGCAGCTCGCCAACCTCGATGGGCGGCTTCTGCGCGATGAAGGCGATGAGCACGCGCAACGACGAACCGGAACGGGCGTCGCGGCCGTGGGATGCCGAGCGCGACGGCTTCGTGATGGGCGATGGCGCCGGCGTGCTGATCCTCGAGGAATACAAGCATGCCAAGGCCCGCGGGGCGCGTATCTACTGCGAGCTGGCGGGGTTCGGCGCGTCCTCGGATGCCTTCCACATGACCGCGCCCAGCGAGAACGGCGAGGGGCCCGCGCGCTGCATGGCGATGGCATTCAAGGACGCCGGTATCAATGCCGACGAGGTGGGCTACCTCAATGCGCACGGTACCTCCACGCCGTTGGGCGACCTGGCCGAGACGCTGGCGATCAAGCGCGCGCTGGGCGATCACGCCTACAGAACCATGGTGTCCTCGACCAAGTCGATGACCGGCCACCTGCTCGGCGCGGCCGGTGGCGTGGAGGCGATCTTTTCGGTCAAGGCGATCGAGACCGGGGTGATCCCGCCCACCATCAACCTCGACAATCCGGGCGAGGGCTGCGACCTGGACTACGTGCCGAACACCGCGCGCGAGGCCAGGGTGGACGTGGTGGTGTCGAATGGCTTCGGCTTCGGCGGCACCAACGGCACCCTGGTGTTCCGGCGCATCTGAGCGCGGTTTGCACGTCCGTGCGCTGACCCAGGCGATCGACCTGCTGGACCTGCATCGGCTGGATCCGGCGCGCTATCCCGCATTGTTCGAGTCCACCGCCACCGGCGCCCATGGCCGCTGGGACATGTTGCTGCTGCATACGGGCGAGAGCCTGCAACTGGATCGCGATGGCGTGGTCCGCGACCAAGACGGGCGCGCGTACCAACGGCGTTTCCTCGATGTACTCGACGCGCATTGGCAGGCGTCGCACGCCGAGCGCGATGCAACAGCAGCGCCGCCATTCCGCGGGGGCTGGGCGCTGTTCCTCGGCTATGAACTGGCGGCGCAGGTGGAGCCGGTGCTGCGCCTGCCCCCGGCCGAGGGAGCTTTGCCGGTCGCGTGTGCACTGCGCTGCAGTGCGGCCGTGTTGCGCGATCGCGCAAGCGGCCACTGCATGCTGGTGACGGAGGCAGACGCAGGCCACTGGATCAGCCGGATCGAGGACGACATCGCCCTTGCCGGCGCATTGCCGCCGTTGCCGGCATGGCAGCCGCCGCGCGCCGTGGCGGAGGACGCGCCGCAGCGCTTCATCGACGGCGTGAAACGCATCCTCGATTACCTCGTCGCCGGCGATGTGTTCCAGGTCAACCTGTCGCGCCGCTGGCAGGTGCAATGCACCGAGCCGCCGCAACCGGCCGCGTTGTTCCAGCGCCTGCGTGACAACAATCCGGCGCCATTTGCAGGCATTTTCCGCATGGCGGGCGGCAGCGTGGTCAGCGCGTCGCCGGAGCGGCTGGTCTCGGTGCACGGTCGGCGCGTGGAAACCCGCCCGATCGCCGGCACAAGGCCGCGTTTCGACGGCGACGACGATGCCGCGCGCATCCGCGAACTTGTCGGTCATCCCAAGGAGCGCGCCGAGCACGTGATGCTGATCGACCTGGAACGCAACGACCTTGGCCGCGTGTGCACGCCAGGCAGCGTGGAAGTCGATGAGCTGATGACGGTGGAGAGCTACGCGCACGTCCACCACATCGTCAGCAACGTGCGCGGCGAGTTGCGCGCGAATGCGACGCCGGGCGAGGTCATCGCGGCGGTGTTTCCCGGTGGCACCATCACCGGCTGCCCCAAGGTGCGCTGCATGCAGGTCATCGCTGAGCTGGAGGGCGTGGGGCGCGGTGCCTACACTGGCGCGATGGGCTGGCTGGGCCGCGACGGCGACATGGACCTCAACATCCTGATCCGCAGTGCCGAAATCGAGGGCGCCGAACTGCGCTTCCGCACAGGTGCAGGCATCGTGGTCGACTCGGTTCCGCAGCGCGAACTCGACGAAACCCGCGCCAAGGCGCGCGGCATGCTGCGCGCACTGGGGATCGAGTGATGAAGGAGCGCGTGTTCAGCGGCGAGGGCGAAGTAGCCGCCATCGGGCCCGGCAACCGTGGCCTCGCCTATGGTGATGGGCTGTTCGAAAGCATGCGCGTCGACCGCGGCGGCGTGCCGTTGTGGCCGCGCCACCTCGCGCGGCTGCGGGCGGGCGCGGATCGCCTTGGTATTGCGGTGCCCGATGCCGGCTTCGTTCAAGCGCGCGTGGCGGAATTGGTGGCGGATTGCGCTGCGGGCGTGCTGAAGCTCTTGCTCACCCGCGGCCAGGGCGGTCGCGGTTACGCGCCCCAATCGCAGGCAACGCCGGAGTGGCTGCTTTCGTTGCATCCGTTGCCGGCGATCAAGCCAGCCGCACTGCGCTTGCACATGTGCGAAACGCGCCTCGCGATCCAGCCGGCGCTGGCCGGCATCAAGCACTGCAATCGGCTGGAGCAGGTGCTGGCGCGCGCCGAATGCGAACGCGTCGGTTGCGATGAGGGCCTGATGCAGGACACCGCCGGCAACGTGGCCTGCGCCACTGCGGCCAATGTGCTGGTGCTGCGCAATGGTGCCTGGAGCACGCCGCCCGTCACGGACTGCGGCGTGGCAGGGGTGCTGCGCGAATGGCTGCTCGAGCACCGTCTGGTGGCGGTTGCGCCGGTGTCGGCGGCGCAAGTGGAATGCGCCGATGCGCTGGCGCTGTGCAATGCGGTGCGCGGTATCCTCCCGGTGGCGAGTTTGGGCGTGCGCGCTTGGCGCCTGCACCCGGCCGTTGCGCAGTTGCAGGCAGGCCTGGCGCGGGCGTATCCGATGTTCTCCGAATCGATGGAGGTTGCGTGAGTCCTTGTTCGCGTCGCGGCACAAGCGGTGGATGGGTAGGCCGGTTGTTCCTCATCGTGCTGCTTTCCGCGGTCCTCGCGGGCGGTTGGCTGTGGCTGGACTACCGCCGCTTCGCTGATGCGCCGCTGGCCGGCATCGGTGTGGGCGACAGCCTCGTGGTCGAACGCGGCGATTCGCTGGATGCTGTCCTGCAGCGCCTGCAATCCGGCGGCGTCGCAACCGGCGGGCGCCTTCGCTGGCAGGTGCTGGCGCGCGAGCTCGGGGCCGCCGGCAGGTTGCAGGTGGGCGAGTACGCGCTCAGGCCCGGCATCGCCCCGCGCGACCTGCTGCTCGCCATGCGCGACGGCAAGGTCACCCGGCGCATGTTCACCATCGTCGAGGGCTGGAACATCCGCGACTTGCGCGCGGCGCTGGCCAAGGTCGATGGCCTGGAGCGCGACACTGCGCAGCTGGATGATGCGGCGCTGATGAAGGCGTTGGGCCATGCAGGGCAACATCCGGAGGGCCGCTTCCTGCCGGAGACCTACGCCTGGGTGCGCGGAGACTCCGAACTAGACATCCTCAAGCGCGCCCATGCGGCAATGACCGAAGCGCTGGAGCGCGCCTGGGCCGCGCGCGCGGATGGCCTGCCGCTCAAGGACCGGAACGACGCGCTCACGCTTGCGTCCATCGTCGAAAAGGAAACCGGCATCGCCGAGGAACGTGCGGCGATCGCAGGGGTTTTCACCCGTCGCCTGCAATCCGGCATGCGCCTGCAGACCGATCCCACTGTCATCTACGGCATGGGTGCCGCCTATGCCGGCAACATCCGCCGCACCGACTTGACCACGGACACGCCCTACAACACCTACACGCGCGACGGCCTGCCGCCAACGCCCATTGCCATGCCTGGCGCCGCCGCCCTGCAGGCCGCCACCCGGCCCGCAGCGGGCGACGCCCTGTACTTCGTGGCAGTAGGCGATGGCAGCGGACGCCACGTCTTCTCAAGATCGCTGGCCGAGCACAACAACGCCGTGCGCGATTACCTGCAGCGCTACCGCGCGCAGCGCCAGGCGACCCCCAGCCCATGACCGGCACGCTGGCCCGCCAGCCGCGCCTGATCAGCCTGGAAGGGGGCGAGGGCGCAGGCAAGAGCACGGTGCTTGCCGCCTTGCGCGAGGCGTTGCTGCTTGATGGCTTCGAAGTCGTCAGCACCCGCGAGCCGGGTGGCACCCCGCTCGCCGAGCGCATCCGCGAGCTGTTGCTGGACCCGTCGCACGAGCCCGCCACTGCCGAAACCGAACTGTTGCTGATGTTCGCGTCACGCGCCCAACACGTGCGCGAGGTCGTGCTGCCTGCCCTGCAGCGCGGCGCGTGGGTGGTCAGTGACCGATTCACCGATTCCAGCTACGCCTACCAGGGCGCGGGGCGCGGCCTGGATGCCGGCTTCATCGCCGAACTGGAGTGGCGGGTGGTGGGCATCGAACCGGGCCTGACCCTGCTCCTCGACCTTGGCGTCGAACATGGTCGCCTGCGCACCCGCGGGCGTGACCTGGTCGTCGGCAGCGCGCCGGACCGGATCGAACGCGAGCGCGACGAATTCTTCGAACGCGTGCGCGCGGGTTTCCTCGCGCGCGCCGCCGAACATGGCGGGCGGTTCCGGGTGATCGACGCCCGTCCCGATGCGGATGCGGTGGCGGCCAGTGCGTTGCAGGCCCTGCGCGCCTACCGCAAGGCGATGCCATGAGCCTGGCGCTGCCGGTGCTGGCGCCATGGCAGCAGCGCGCCTATGCCCACGCGTCGAGCGCATTGGCCGAAGGACACCTCGGCCATGCCTGCCTGATCGTGGGGCCGGCGATGCTCGGCAAGCGGGTGCTCGCCGAACACCTGGCCCGCCGCGTTCTATGCCTGTCGCCGCATGCGGATGGCGAGGCTTGCGGCGCGTGCCGCAGTTGCCGGCTGTTTGCAGCTCGCTCGCAGTTCGAGCCGCTGGAGATCCGACCGGATGGCGCGCTCGCCCAGCCCTGGGGCCACAGTGCGCACCCGGACCTGGTCTTCGTCGGCTATGAGGTCAATGCCAAGACCGGCAAACCGCGCACTGAGATCGTCATCGAGCAGATCCGCGCCTTGTCGGAGAAACTCAGCCTGACCCCGCAACTCGGCGGTGCGCAGGTGGTGATCGTGGACCCCGCCGACGCGATCAACTACAGCGCCTTCAATGCCTTGCTGAAGACATTGGAAGAGCCGCAGCCCGGGCGCTACCTGTGGCTGCTGTCGTCGAATCCGGCGCGGCTGCCGGCGACCATCCGCAGCCGCTGCCAGCGCCTGGAACTGCGCCTGCCACCGCGAGCGGAATCGCTGGCCTGGCTGCACAACAGCGGGCACGCCGCCAACGTTGCCGAGGAGGCGCTCGACGCTTCGCGCGGGCATCCGGGGTTGGCCCACCACTGGGCATCGGGCGATGGCCTGAAGCTGCGGCGCACGGTTGGGCAGGATGCGCAGGCCCTGCAGCGTGGACAGGCCGCGCCTGCGGAGGTGGCACAGCGCTGGGTGGCTGATGGCCGCGCCGACGAACGCTTGCGGCACCTCGCGGAGCTTGCCCTGCAAGAACTGGGGAGCGCGCAAGCCGGCGGCTTGACCGATCCCGCCCGAACCCGCACGCTGGCCCGACGCTTCGATGAGGCCAATCGTGCCCGAGGCCTGTTGCAGACCACGGTGCGCGCGGACCTGGCAGTCACCGAGAGCTTGCTGGGATGGTGCGGATGAGGAGCATGGACATGGCGGGGGAACGCGCATGAGTGGACCGGCAGGCAGCGGCGGCGCGCGTCAGGGCATCCTGTCGCTCGCGGTCAAGGACAAGGCGGCGCTGTACAACGCGTACATGCCCTACATCAAGTACGGCGGTATCTTCGTACCCACCCCGCGGCGCTACTTCATCGGCGACGAAGTATTCCTGCTGCTGACCCTGCCGGATTCGTCGGAGCGCCTGCCGGTAGCGGGCAAGGTGTGCTGGGTGACCCCGACCGGCGCGCAGGGCAACCGCACCGCCGGCATCGGCGTCCAGTTCGCGGACTCCGCGGAAGGCGATGCGATCAAGGGCAAGATCGAGACCGTGCTGGCAGGCACCCTCAACGCCGAGCAGCCGACCCAGACGATGTAGGCGAGCGACCGCCGCCGCAACAAAAAGCCCGGCAGTGCCGGGCTTTCTTTCTTTTCGGCAACGGCGAGACTCAGGCGACTGGTGGCGCATCCACCCGCAGCAGCCGCGAATCCCATCCCGCGCGTGGGGCGAAGCGTTCGCCATGGGATGCCTGCAGGGCCTTGAGCCGCGCCAGCAGGACATCGACGCCGGTGTCGCGGATGTGCTGGATCGGCCCGCCGCGGAACGGCGCGAAGCCGGTGCCGAAGATCACGCCGGCATCCAGCAGGTCGGCATCGGTCACCACGCCATCGTGCAGGCAGGCGACGGCTTCGTTGAGCAGGGGCAGGATCAGGCGATCCTCCAGGTCGTCGGGCGCCCTGTAGTCCTTGGGCAGCGCGGGCTTGATGGCCTTGCCGTTTTCCCAGGCGTAGATGCCCTGGCCATCCTTCTTGCCTCGCTTGCCGGCCTCGGGCGCCGCTTGCAGGGCAGCCGGGATGGGCAGGCCCAGGAATGGCGCGAGTTCCCTACCGACGCCGGACGCCACGTCCAGGCCCACGGTGTCGATCAGTTCGATCGGCCCCATCGGCATGCCGAACCGCACCGCCGCCCTGTCGATGGCCGGCCCGGGGATGCCTTCGGCCAGCGCGGTCATGGCCTCCAGCATGTACGGGAACAGCACCCGGTTGACCAGGAAGCCGGGCGTCCCTGCGACCGGGACCGGCAGCTTGTCCAGCGCCTTGCAGAACGCAGCCAGCCGCTGCCCGGTTTCGGCCGCCATGCCGTCATGCTGGATGATCTCGACCAGCGGCATCATCGCCACCGGGTTGAAATAATGCAGGCCGGCGAACTGCGCAGGCCGCGCGATGTGCCCGCGCAATTCGGCCAGCGGGATGGACGAGGTATTGGTGGTGAGCAGCGCATCCGGCTTGAGCCGTGGCTCCACGATCGCATACAGCGTGCGCTTGGCCTCGGGGTGTTCGATGATCGCCTCGATCACCAGGTCCGCGCCGGCAATGCCGTCACCGGCCAGGTCGCCCTTCAGGCGGGCGGCAACGGCGGGCCGCTTGGCGTCGTCCTTCACTTTCTTCGCGAACAACTCCTGTGCACGGGTCAGCGCGACGTCGATGAAGGACTGCTCGCGGTCCTGTAACGTCACCTCGAAGCCCTGGTATGCGGACCACGCCGCGATGTCGCCGCCCATCACGCCGGCGCCCACCACATGCACGCGGGTGATGCCGGATGCCTTGCCGCCCACGCCCTTCAGCCGTTCCTGCAGGAAGAACACGCGCATCAGGTTACGCGCGGTGGGCGTGGCCGCCAGCCGCACTACCGCCTTCTTCTCCGCGGCGATGCGGCCCTGCACGGCGCCTCCGCCGCTGCGCTGCCATGCATCGATCAGCGCATACGGCGCCGGGTAATGCGCCTTCGGGGCCTTGCGCGCGACCTGTTTGGCCAGCATCGGCGCGAGGACCTGGCGCGCCGGCCAGGTGTTGCTGGCCCAGCCCAGGGCGCGTTGCTTGAACGGCCGCTGGGCGGGGCGCTGCAGCATCTCCACCGCGGCATCCACCAGCGATGCTGGCGCCACCACCCTGTCGACCAGGCCGATCCCGCGCGCCGCCTTGGCGGAAAGCGTGCGTCCGGTCAGCATCATGTCGAATGCGGCTGGCGCACCCACCAGCCGCGGCAGGCGTGCGCTGCCGCCCCAGCCGGGAAAGATGCCCAGCTTGATTTCGGGCAGGCCGATGCGCGCGTCAGTGGCGGCCACGCGGTAGCGGCAGGCCAGCGAAATTTCGGTTCCGCCGCCCATGCAGAAGCCATGGATCGCGGCGACCGTGGGGCAGGGCAGTTCGGCCAGGCGCTGGAACACCTGCTGGCCGAGCTGGATGAAATCCCCGACCTGGCCGCGGGCATCGAGCGCTTGCAGCGCCTTGAGATCCGCGCCCGCCGCAAAGGCTGCCTTGGCCGAACGCAGCACCAGACCCTTGGGCGGATCCATCGCAACGCGCTCCAGCAGGGATTGCAGTTCCAGCAGGACGTCCTGGCTGAAGGTATTGACCGCGGTGTCGGCGCGGTCGAACGACACCACCAGCACCCCGTCGTCGCGTTGTTCGAGCTGCCAGTGCTGGAAGCGGAGACCGTCGAAGCCTTGCAGCGCGGGGCCTGCGGCCATGGGCGTACCATCCGATGCGGTATGGGGAGTTCCCTATCATCCGGGTGCGGCTTGAATGCCGTCAAATGCGCCGTCATGTCCTGGAAGCAGCGCTCGGGAACTTCGTGCCGTCCCCGCTGTCCCACTGCCCGGACGCTTCGGGCCCACCACGGAGGTATCGGAGCGCAAATGGCAGAGGATGACGTGTCCCAAGCGCTCGACCAGGATCTCGTCGCCCGCGTGCAGCGCGGGGACAGCGCGGCCTTCGACCTGCTGGTGCGCAAGTACCAGCACCGCACCGCTGCGCTCATTTCCCGCTACATCCACGACTGGGCCGAAGTCCAGGACGTGGCCCAGGACACCTTCATCCGCGCCTACCGCGCGATCGGCGGGTTCCGTGGAGATGCCCAGTTCTCGACCTGGCTGCACCGGATCGCGGTCAATACCGCCAAGAACCACCTTGTGTCGAACAAGCGACGCCCGCCGACCGACGACATCGAGATCGAGGACGCCGAGCAGTTCGAATCCGGCCTGCGCCTGCGCGACAACGACACCCCAGAGCGCGAACTGATGCGCCAGCAACTGGAACAAACGGTGTTGCGCGCGGTCGAAGAGTTGCCGGAGGAATTGCGCGATGCGATCACCTTCCGCGAAGTGGAAGGCATGAGCTACGAAGACATCGCCGAACGCATGCAGTGCCCGATCGGCACGGTGCGCTCGCGCATTTTCCGCGCCCGCGAAGCCATCGACGCGCGCATGAAACCGCTGCTCGACCACGATGAAGTCCCGAAACGCTCGCACGCATGAGTCCACAGGCATGAACGACGACACCACCCTGCACGCCAAAGACTTGACCCGGTTGAGCAGCCGCGAACAGCTGTCCGCGCTGATGGACGATGCCTTGCCGGCGGACGAGACACGTTTCCTGCTGCGCCGCCTGCAGCACGACGCCACCCTGGCGGAATGCTGGCAGCGATGGCGGCTCACCGGTGAAGTGATGCGCGGCCTGGCACCGGCGCAGCGCCTGCCTGCGGACTTCGCCACCCGCGTGGCCGCCAGCCTGCACGGCGATGCCCCGCAACCCGCGCAGGCGCCTTCCAGGCGCACGCCTGCATGGCTGCGTTGGGGCGGTGGCGCGGCGATGGCCGCATCGCTTGCAGTCGCAGCGCTGGTGGTGCGCCAGCCGGGCGGCGATGCTGCAGCAGCGCCCGAGCCGGCCGCCGTCATCGCGGCCACGACCAACGCAGCCCCGGCGCCCAAGCCGCAGGCACCGAACGCTGCCACTCCGGCCGCCGAGGCATTCGCCGCCGCGGGTGCCCTGGCCGCAGCGGCGCGTCCCGCCCGTGCGTCGCGCCGCAACCCACAGGCCGCGCCTGCCATGCGCCAGGCCACCGATACCCGGCCCAGCGACGTCGCACCGCTGCAGGTGGCCGCCACCGAAAACCTGCCGTTGATGGCACAACCCGACATCGTCACCCGGCCCTGGCCGCGCGCGGTGCTGCCGCAGTACGCCAGTGCGGGTGTCGCGGTGGGTTTCGGCAACCAGGGCAGCGCGTCCTACAATCCGTTCCAGGCTCAGGCCCAGTCCATGCTTGCCACGACGCCGGTGGAGTCCGACGTGGGAGATGCACAGGCAACTGCGGCCGATACCGACGTTCCGCCGGCAAACCCCTGAGCCTCCGCCGTCACGCACGGCACCTGTTTTTCTTCCAACCGCCATGAACGAGGAATCGTCCACGATGCCTGCTGCCTCGCGTCCTTCTCTGTTCCGCCCCGTCGTCCTGTCCGCCGCGTTGGCCGTGGCGCTGGGTGGCTTGGGGGGTTGGTATTCGGTCGCCACCGCGCAAACGCCGGCGGCCAGCGCTGCGCCTGAGCTGGTGGTCGGGCTGCCCGATTTCACCCGCCTGGTGGATCAGGTGGGCGCGGCCGTGGTCAGCGTCGAGGCCGAAGTCGGTGCTGCCAGGCCACGCGCCAGCGCGCAGCGCGGCCAGCCGCAGTTGCCGGACGATGCGGAAGTCCCGGAATTCTTCCGTCGCTTCTTCGGGCCGGGTATGCCGATGCCCGGCATGCCGGGGATGCCTGGGTCTCCGGATGCAGGTCCGCGCGGCGTCTCCCAAGGCACCGGCTTCATCATTTCCGGCGATGGCTACCTGTTGACCAACCACCACGTGATCGAGGGCGCCGACACGGTCCGGATCCGCCTGGCCGACCGCCGCGAGTTCACGGCCAAGGTCGTCGGCAGCGATCCGCAGTCCGACGTGGCCCTGCTCAAGATCGCGGCCACCGGCCTGCCCAGCCTGCGCATCGGCGATTCCAAGTCGCTCAAGTCCGGGCAATGGGTGGTGGCCATCGGCTCGCCGTTCGGCCTCGACCATTCGGTGACTGCCGGCATCGTCAGCGCCGTCGGCCGCGCCAATCCCTATGCAGACCAGCGCTACGTGCCATTCATCCAGACCGACGTGGCGATCAACCGCGGCAACTCCGGTGGGCCGCTGATGGACACGCGAGGCCAGGTAGTGGGCATCAATTCGCAGATCTTCAGCAATTCCGGCGGCTACATGGGCGTCAGCTTCGCGATCCCGATCGACGTCGCCATGAATGCGGTGCAGCAGCTGAAGGCCACCGGCAAGGTCACCCGCGGCCAACTGGGCGTGCAGATCCAGGAACTGGGCCGCGATGAAGCCAACGCACTCGGCCTGGCCGAAGCGCGCGGTGCGCTGGTGGCGCGGGTCGAGCCGGGCAGTCCCGCGGAACGCGCGGGCATCCTGCGCCAGGACGTGATCCGCAGCATCAACGGCCAGCCGATCTACGCGTCCAGCGACCTGCCGCCGATCATCGGAGCGATGGCACCCGGCTCGAAAGTAACCCTGGAGCTGATCCGCGACGGCAAGCCACGCACCCTGAGCGCAACCTTGAACCAGCTCGACGAGCGCGCCGCGAGTAACGCGCCCGAGCAGCCTGCGACCCCGCGTCCGGCCGCCGCCGCGCAAGCGAACGCGCTCGGCATCGTCGGCGAGGACCTCGATGCGCAGCAGCGCACGCGCCTTGGCCTTGCGGCAGGCGAGGGCGTGCTGATCGCGCGGGTGGAAGGCATGGCCGCGCGCGAAGCAGGCCTGCGCCCGGGCGACGTGATCCTGGCGGTCGGCCGCAATGACGTGGGCAGCAGCAGCGCGCTCAATGCGCAACTGCGCGCGCTGAAAGCCGGGCAGGCGGCGATGCTGCTGGTGCGGCGTGGCGGCGGCACCCAGTACGTGACCGTGACCCCCGCGCAAGACTGAGCGAAGGGGCCGCTTGAAGCCGGGAGCGGGCGGGCGCTGTGCGATAATGCGACGTTTACCCCGGACGGCCGCCACCCGCGGCCGTCCCCGCCAGAAGCAGCCCCCAGTTCATGCAGCACGACGCCATGCGGTTCATCCGCAACTTCTCCATCATCGCCCATGTCGACCACGGCAAGTCGACCTTGGCTGATCGCATCATCCAGTTGTGCGGAGGCCTGCAGGACCGCGAGATGGAAGCGCAGGTGCTGGACAGCAACCCGATCGAGCGCGAGCGCGGCATCACCATCAAGGCGCAGTCGGTGTCGCTGCCTTACACCGCGCTGGATGGCACCACCTACCAGCTGAATTTCATCGACACCCCCGGCCACGTCGACTTCAGTTACGAAGTCAGCCGTTCGCTGGCCGCCTGCGAGGGCGCGCTGCTGGTGGTCGATGCGGCGCAGGGCGTGGAAGCGCAGTCCGTCGCCAATTGCTACACCGCGGTGGAGCAGGGCCTGGAAGTGGTGCCGGTGCTCAACAAGATCGACCTGCCCACCGCCGACATCGACAAGGTCAAGGAAGAGATCGAGGCCGTGATCGGCATCGATGCCGAGGACGCGGTGGCGATCTCGGCCAAGACCGGGCTTAACGTGCGCGACGTGCTGGAAGCCATCGTCAAGCGCATCCCGCCGCCGGTGCCGCGCGACACCGACAAGCTGCAGGCGCTGATCATCGACTCGTGGTTCGACAACTACCTCGGCGTGGTCAGCCTGGTGCGGGTGATGCAGGGCGAGATCGTGCCCGGCACCAAGATCCTGGTGATGTCGACCGGGCGCACCCACATGGTCGACAAGGTCGGCGTCTTCACCCCGAAGCGCAAGGACCTGCCGCGGCTGGGCCCGGGCGAAGTGGGCTGGATCAACGCCAGCATCAAGGACGTGCACGGCGCGCCTGTGGGCGACACACTAACCCTGGCTTCCGATCCGGCACAGGCCCCGCTCCCCGGCTTCCAGGAAATGCAGCCGCGCGTGTTCGCCGGCCTGTTCCCGGTGGATGCCGAGGACTACCCGGACCTGCGCGAAGCGCTGGACAAGCTGCGCCTCAACGACGCCGCGCTGCGCTTCGAGCCGGAGAGTTCGGAGGCGATGGGCTTCGGCTTCCGCTGCGGGTTCCTGGGCATGCTGCACATGGAGATCGTGCAGGAGCGGCTGGAGCGCGAGTACAACCTCAACCTGATCAGCACCGCGCCCACCGTGATCTACGAGGTGCTGAAGACGGATGGCGGCATCGTGCCGATGGACAACCCGGCCAAGCTGCCACCGATCAACATGGTGGCGGAGATCCGCGAGCCGATCATCCGCGCCAATATCCTGACCCCGCCGGACTACATCGGCAACGTGATCAAGCTGTGCGAAGACAAGCGCGGCGTGCAGGTGGGCATCACCTACATGGCCAGCCAGGTGCAGGTCAGCTATGAGTTGCCGATGGCCGAAGTGGTGCTGGATTTCTTCGACAAGCTGAAGTCGGTCAGCCGCGGCTACGCGTCGCTGGACTACCACTTCGTTCGCTTCGAAGCCGGTCCGTTCGTGCGCGTGGACACGCTGATCAACGGCGACAAGGTCGACGCGCTGAGCATCATCGTCCACCGCAGCCACGCCGACCGGCGCGGCCGCGAGCTGACCGAGAAGATGAAGGAACTGATCCCGCGGCAGATGTTCGACGTGGCCATCCAGGCCGCGATCGGCGGCCAGGTGATCGCCCGCACCACGGTCAA
>JAZKHR010000036.1:0-1630 GCA_040385305.1 Pseudomonadota bacterium | reverse complement strand
GATGAAAGTCCTGGTGATCGGAGGCGGCGGCCGCGAACACGCGCTGGCGTGGAAGCTCGCGCAGTCCCCGCGGGTGACGGAGGTCATCGTCGCGCCGGGCAACGCCGGCACCGCGACCGAAACCGGGTGCCGCAACGTGGCGGTCAAGTCCACCGACATCGACGGCCTGCTTGCGCTTGTGCAAAGCGAGGGCGTCGCGCTGACCGTGGTCGGTCCAGAGCAGCCGCTGGTAGCCGGCGTGGTGGATGCGTTCCGCGCTGCCGGCCATCGCATCTTCGGCCCCACCGCCGCTGCCGCGCAGCTGGAAGGCAGCAAGGCGTATGCGAAGGAATTCCTGCAGCGCCACGGCATCCCGACCGCGTTCTACGCCGTGCACACCGACGTCGATGCCGCCCTTGCGTACATCCGTGACAAGGGTGCGCCCATCGTGGTCAAGGCCGATGGGCTTGCCGCCGGCAAGGGCGTGATCGTGGCGATGTCGCTGGCAGAGGCGGAGGACGCCGTGCGCGACATGCTGTCCGGCAATGCCTTCGGCCATGCCGGCGCGCGCGTGGTGATCGAGGAATTCCTGGACGGCGAGGAAGCCAGCTTCATCTCGATGGTGGATGGCGCGACTGCGCTACCGATGGCGACCTCGCAGGACCACAAGCGCGTCGGCGATGGCGACACCGGCCCCAACACCGGCGGCATGGGCGCGTACTCGCCGGCTCCCGTGGTGACGCCCGACGTGCACGCGCGGGTGATGCGCGAGGTGGTGAACCCGACTGTGCAAGGGATGATCGCCGATGGCATTCCGTTCACGGGCTTCCTCTACGCGGGCCTGATGATCGATGCCAGCGGCGCGCCGAAGGTGATCGAATTCAACGTGCGCTTCGGCGACCCGGAAACCCAGCCAGTGATGCTGCGGTTGCAGTCGGACTTGGTCGACTTGGTCGAGGCGGCCATCGACGGCAGGCTGGACCAGGTGGAGGCACGCTGGGACCCGCGTTGCGCGCTCGGCGTGGTGATGGCGGCGGCGCACTATCCCGACGTCCCGCGCAGCGGCGATGCGATTCGCGGCCTCGGAGCGGCGCTGCCGGCCGGCAGCAAGGTGTTCCACGCCGGCACCGCGCTGGACGCCACGGGCGCCGTGGTCACCAGCGGCGGGCGGGTGCTGTGCGCGTGCGCGTTGGGAGACTCGGTCATCGAGGCGCAACGCGCGGCGTATGCCGCGGTAGCGGCGGTCACGTGGGAGGGCGAGTTCCACCGCAGCGATATCGGCTGGCGCGCAATCGAGCGCGAACAGGTCACCGGCTGAGCGCGACCGCCGCGACAGTGGACCGAACGCGCCGCCCGCACCACAATCCAGCCAACCACCCGCGGAGTGCAGCCATGCCCGAGACCATCTACGACGCCCTGCGCGAGAGCCACGAACTCCAGCGCTCGCTGTGCCGCAAGCTGGTCCGCGCCAAGCCCGGGACCCAGCAGCGCATTTCCATCTTCAAGGAGTTGCACACGGAACTCGCCGCGCACGCCGCCGCCGAGGAGCGCTTCCTGTATGCGCCGGTGCTGATGGACGACATGGGCCTGAATTCCTCGCGCCACGCCCTGCACGAACACCATGAAATGGACGAACTGGTCGAGGACCTGC
>JAZKHR010000035.1:55264-57795 GCA_040385305.1 Pseudomonadota bacterium | reverse complement strand
GCCGCGCAGCGCCTGTCGCTGCTGTACGCGCCGGCGGCGCCGGAGTTCTTCGACAAGGGCCTGTTCCGCGGGTTCATCCAGAAACTGCGCGAACTGCGCCTGGTGTGGCCGGACGCCAACGCCAAGCTCGCCTTCGACGAGCGCCTGAACGCGTGGGCCAAGGACGCACGCGTGGTGCTGGGGCGCGAACTGCGCCACACCATCGAGAAGGTCAGCCCGAATACCACCCGGATGACCGGTGAGCGGCCATCGCTGCCGGAGACTGCGGTGGAAACAGCGGAGTGAAAGCGGGCAAGGTGTCCCGCCTGTCGGGGTGCCGGCGCGGCCTTTCATGGCCCAAGCGACCCCCTGTCGCGCGCCGGTTTGCGTGCCCCGTTTGTCAGCGTGTGAAGTCAGGCGCGGTGCCGGCCTCGTAGAAGTTGTTGCGCTGGTTGATCACGTCCAGGTCGCCGTCGCCGTCCAGGTCGCGCAGGAATTCCTCCAGCACGTAGATGCGCGCGCCATCGACCGCGACCGGCGTCCAGCGACGCTGCATGACCAGGCGGCAACCATCTACCCCGATCTGGCAGAAGTGCACTGGCTGGTTGCTGCCGTTGCGGTAATAGGGCGCCTGCATCATGCCTTCTGTGACCGTCCAGCCGATGCGAAGCGGGAACGGCCCGCCAGCCCCATAGTTCACCGCCCAGCCCTGCTGCGCCGCGCCAAGCACGATCCAGAAGTCTGTGTTGTCGGGAGTTGCGTCGGTTCGGCTGAGGTAGAAGCCGGATTGCCAGTCGCGCTGCGCCGTCTCGACGGTGAAGCCGGGCGCCGCATCGCGCACCATCGACAGCGATTGCGCCGCACTGCGGCGGCCGTCGACGCTGCGCCAGTCGGACGCAATGCCCTCGCCCTTGCGGCCATCGAAGTTCAGCCGTGCATAGGACGCCTGTGCGCCGCTCGGGTAAGCGACCTGCAGCCTGCCCTCCAGGTTGACCGTCCAGGTGAAGCCCTGGCCATCCTGGCGGGTACCGGTGCCGTCCGCCGCGAAGCTGTGCAATGCCGCGCCGCTGAAGTTGGTGTCCCGGTAAGGCGTGTCCGAGATGTACAGGCTGCGCGTGCTGCCGGCCAGCTCTGCGGCCTGGAAGGGCAGCAGCCCGATATCGCGGATGCCGTGGTTGGTGGAGGTTCCGACCTGGGTTTCCGGCGGGAGTTCCGGGTTATCCGGATAGGTGGCGTGGGTGGTGGTGGTGACAGCCAGCGAATCGCGGCCGTCCGCACCCTTGAACAGGCGGCTGATTTCGTAGCGGCTCGTGCTGAGCAGCTGGCGTACCTGGCCCACGCCGGCAATGAACGGGAAGTTGGTGAGCACCGCGGGGCTATGCGGAACGATGACCGCGCGGCCTTCTTCGAAGGTCCAGCTCACCGCCGGGTTGGCGTTGGGCGCGTTCTGCACGTAGGCACCCGTGCCATCGGCGTTGAGCTCCATGCGGTGCCCGCTGACGAATCCGGTGGAAATGGTGCCGGGCTTGCCCAGTTCGAACACCAGGGTGGTGCCACCCAGGAAATCGGCTGCGGTAGCCGGCACGGTGAGGTCCGGATCGCCGGCGATGGCATTCATGGCCTCCGCCAGCGCGCCGGGCTGTTCCGCTTCGACTGCCGCCAGGAAGGGTTCGAGCGCGGCCGGGTCGCTGATCAAGGCCAGGACGTCGCCGGTACCCGCGGGCAACGCATAGCCGCCATCGACCACCAGCTTGATCGCGCCGGCCAGGCGCAGCAGCTCGGCGTTGTCCACGCTCTCGCGCGCAGCCACCAGCTCGGTGTCGCTCGTGATCGGCTCGCCGTCATTCGCCACCTGCATCAGGTAAGCCTGCGCGGTGGACACGTTGGTCACCTGGACCTGGTTGTTCTCGTCGCGGGTCAGCACGCCGTCCTCGCCGGCTTCCTGCGCCAAGCGGTCGAACTCGCCCGCCACGCTGACGAAATTTGCCGTCGACTGGACGCCAACGCCCTGGGCGCCGACGGTGACCATCTCGCCGCCGTCCACGGCGATGACTTCCAGGCTGTAGTCGCCGTTGGCATCCGCCTGCGTCGCGAATACGTGGTCGCCGAGCAAGGCGTCCACCTCGGCATTGGTGATCGGGGCGTCGGTCACCCGGCCGCGAAGGACCAGGGCGCGGCCCACGTCCACCATGACGGTCCCGAACCCTGCCCGCCTGGGGCTGGCCGCCATGTATTCGAATCGGTCGGTGCCGGTGAACCCGGCACGCGGGGCATAGCGCACGATCCCGCCCTGCACGGTCGCGCTGCCATTGGCAGGGCGCGAGACGATCGCCACCCGCACGTCGGTGCCGCGTTCGGCATCGTTGGCCAGCACGGGAATGGCAACCGCCCGGCCTTGCGCGGTGATCGCGGCGTCAGGCTCCACGCCGTTCGCGGGCCTGGTTTGCGCACCGACGGGCAGCACCGCCGCCAGTCCCAAGGCCAAAGTGATTGCCCGGCCAAGCCGGTGGTGTGTGTTGCGCATGTGGTTCCCCCTGTTGGTGTGTAGGGCG
>JAZKHR010000035.1:39618-55164 GCA_040385305.1 Pseudomonadota bacterium | reverse complement strand
GGCAGGCTTGACCACGCGCCGCGCGCGCCTGACCATCGCGCGGACGACGCAATGCCTCAGGGGGGTACGTGACGATCCAGCGCGATCCGGGCGCGGTGGCGGCAGATGGCGTCCCGCACGCGGGCTGGCGCATCGGCCGCCTGGAAGTCGACCTGCGCCGCGAGCAGGTGCGCCTGGATGGGGTGCCCGTCCCCTTGGAACGTTCGGCCCATGCGCTGCTGCGGCGTCTGTTCGAGCGTGCCGGCCACGTGGTTGCCAAGGACGAACTGCTGCAGGCAGGGTGGCCGGGCCGCATCGTGGCCGAGAATTCGCTGGCCAAGGCGATCAGCAAGCTGCGTCATGCGATCGGCGACGATGCCGGGACCCTCATCCGCGTGGTCCATGGTTACGGCTATCGGCTGGTGGGTGAGGTCGAGGCGATTGCCGCGACCGAATCGCAGCGGCCGTTTGGCCGCGCGTCCGCCTGGAAATGGGGGTTTGCCGGTGTCCTGGCGGGCAGCATCGTGTTCGCCGCCTGGGGCTGGGCGGTGCAGTCTCCCGCCACGACGAGCATCCTCACGCGCCCCGCCGCGCCGGGTGAGGACGTGATCGCGGTGCTGCCATTCGACGACATCAGCCGCGACCGCTCGCTGCGGATGCTGGGCGACGGCTACGCCACCCATCTGCGCGAATACCTCCATGGCGTGCCGGCGCTGCGCATCGTGAACCGCGCAGAGACGCTGGCCTACCGCGGCGGCACGCGCGACCTGCCTGCGGCGGCGCGCGCGCTGGGCGCCAACCTGGTGGTGGGCGGCGAACTGGATTGGCGCCAGGGTCGCCTGCATGCCAGCGTGCGGTTGCACGATGCCAGCGGAAAGGTGCGACCGCTCGCGAAGGCGTTCGAGCGCCCCCCGGGGGACCAGGCCTTGCTGCTGGAGGACCTGACGGCCGCCGTGGCGATGACGCTGGGCGACCGTCCGCAGGGCTGGCGTACGGATCCGCGCAGCGGGCGCGGCACCAGCAACCCGGAGGCCTACCGCGCTTACCTGCACAGTGCCACGCGCTTTGCCGGTGGCCGCGACCCCAACAGCCAGCGCCGCACCATCGTCGCCCTGCGGCGAGCGCTGATGCTGGACCCGAATTACGGCGACGCCTGGATCGCCCTGGGCGAGATCTACGGCGACAGCACCGCGCCCTGGGCGGACACGCTGGAGGAAATCCGCGCTGGCCGCCTCCAGGCGCTGGCCGCGATGAACCGGGGCATTGCACTCGGCGCGGATACTCCCTTCAACCTCGCCACGCGCTCCGAGATCAGGCTGCTCTATCACCACGACTGGCGGGGCGCCTGGGCCGACATCGCCGCCGCCGCCGCCCGCACCCCTGGCGGCGAATCCGCCACATTGCTGATTTGGCAGGCGCGCTTCGCGGCCTCGCTGGGCCGCCTCGACGAGGCCATCGCGCTGGGTGAGCGCGCCATCGCCCTGGACCAGCAGGCAGGCGCGCGCCGCAACCAGGGCTGGCACTATCTCGGCAAGGGGGATACCCGTCGGGCGCGCTCCGTGCTGCTGCTTGAATTGCGCGAGCTGCCGGAGAATCCACATGTCAATTTCTACCTGGCGCTGTGCGACATCCTTGACGGCAGGCCGCAGGCAGCACTGCCGCGGCTGGAGCACTCCTCCACCTTGTTTCGCCTGGTCGGCACCGCCATCGCACGCTACGACATGGGCGATTCCGCTGGGTCCGAGGTCGCCCTGCAAAAGCTGGTCGAGACCCATGCCATGACCCAGAGCTACTGGATCGCGGGCGTGCACAGCTGGCGCGGCGAGCTGGACCAGGCCTACGACTGGCTCGACCGGGCGATCGATCGGCGCGACAGCAGCGTGCCTTACCTGGTGTTCGATCCGCTGATGCGCAACCTGCGGCGAGATTCGCGCTACCCGGAGCGGCGGGCTCGGCTCGGCATGCCCGCGGACCCGGGCTTCACCGCGCGAGCGGTCACGTCGCTCGCGCGCGCGCCTGGGCAGGGAGCCTCGCGCTGAACCCTAGGCTGGCTCATCCGGGATCAGCGCGTTCTCGATCCAGCTGATCTGGTCCTTGAGCAGCAACTTGCGTTTCTTCAGGCGCTTGAGGGCGAGTTCGTCGGCATCGATATCGGCCTGCAGGCGACCGATGGCGGCGTCGAGGTCGCGGTGCTCCAGCCGCAATTCCACCACCCGGCGGGCCATGCGCGCGCGTTCGGCGGGGTCGCGGGGCTGGGTCATGGGCGCAGCATAGCGCGGCAGCGCGAGCGCGGCGGCAGGTAAAATACGCGGCTACCCTGCCCGTATCGCTCGCAGTCTGCGAGACGCACTGCGGCCAGCATGGCTCTCCTGCCTACCTCCATGCGAATGCCCAAGACAGGCTTCACGCACCCCTTCCCGCCGTTGCGTGCGCCTTGCACGGACGCAGTCCTACAGGATCCTCGATGTTCTTTCGCAACCTCACGCTGTTCCGCTTCCCGACCTCGCTCGATCTTTCCGACCTCGACACCGTTCTCGCCGAGCACGCGCTGCGCCCGGTGGGCCCACTCGAACTATCAACTCGCGGCTTCGTGTCGCCGTTCGGCCAGCATGGCGACGCGCTCAGCCACCGCCTTGGCGACGCGATCTGGCTCACCGTCGGCGGCGAAGACAAGTTGCTGCCCGGCGCGGTGGTCAACGACATGCTGCAGAAGAAGCTGGCCAAGATCGAGCAGGCCGAAGGCCGCAAGCCCGGCGGCCGCACCCGCAAGCGGCTCAAGGACGAACTGGTCACCGAACTCCTGCCGCGCGCCTTCGTGCGGCCGGTGCGCACCGATGCCTTGATCGACACCAAGCTCGGGGTGATCGCGATCGATACGTCATCGCGCAAAAGCGCCGAATCCGTGGTGTCGGAAGTGCGCAAGGCGCTGGGGAGCTTCCCCGCGCTGCCGGTGAATGCCGAAGTCGCGCCGCGCAGCATCCTCACCGGCTGGATCGCGGGCGATCCGTTGCCCGACGGCGTTGGCATCGGCGACGAATGCGAACTGCGCGATCCCACCGACACCGGCGCGGTGGTCAAGGTACAGCGCATGGAACTGTCCGGCGACGAGATCGGCAAGCACCTGGAATCCGGCAAGCAGGCGGCGCGGCTGGCACTGGCGCTGGATGACCACGTCAGTTTCGTGCTCGGCGAGGACCTGGTGGTGCGCAAGTTCAAGCTGCTGGACGGCGCGGTGGACCAGCTGGAATCCTCGGACCGCGACGACGTGCGCGCGGAACTGGAAGCCCGCTTCGCCCTGATGGCGGGCGAGTTCAGGCGCCTGTTCAACGTGCTGGAAGCAGCATTCAAGCTGAGCAAGGCGGACTGACCCGCACTGCCATGCCGAGCGGCGTGCATGGCGGGTGCTTGCGAAGCGGCCTTTCGCGCCGCGAAGCGAATACCCGCCATGCGCGTCGTTCGGCACCGCACATCGCTAAACTCGCCGCATGCGTTCGCTGCTGCGCCTGCTCTCGCCCACCCGGTCAACACCCAAGCCGCCGCGCACCCAGCGCGACAGCATCGGCTTCGTGCTCGATGACGGCCGCCGCATCGACATCCTGCGCGTGCGCGATGCGCGCGCGCGGCGCCTGAGACTCTCGGTCGACGAACGCGGCGCGCGCCTGACCCTGCCCGTGCGCGCGAGCCTGGTCGCTGGCGACCGCTTCCTGCACGAGCATCGATCCTGGCTCAGCGTGCAGTTCGCCGCCCATTCGGTGCTGGCCGGCGATGGCCTGCTGCGCGACGTCACCGCCACCCTGCCGTTGCGCGGCCGCGACCTGCCGCTGCAATGGGTGAGTGGACGCACCACCCGCATCGAGCTGGATGCCGATGGCAGCCTTCGCTTCAGCGCACCCGCCAGCGCCCGCGACGCCGGATTGCGTCGCGCCCTGCGCGATTTCTACGAGGCGCAGGCCCGCGCCGACGTCGGCCAGTGGTTGCCGCGCTACCTGCACGGCATGCCTCGGGCGCCACGCCGCATCGTGTTCAAGCGCACCGCGTCGCAATGGGGATCGCTGGCGCCCGACGGCACCCTGTCGCTCGATCTTGCCTTGGTCCTTGGGCGGCCTTCGGCGTTCGAGTACGTGCTGGTGCACGAACTCTGCCACCTGTTGCACGCGGATCATTCGCGTCGCTTCTGGGCCGAGGTGGACACCCGCTTCCCTGCCTGGCGCGAAGAGCGCGCTTACTTCAACGACGAAGGCAGGCGACTGAAGGGCCGGCTGCGCCATCTGCTGGCCGGTTGAAACGGCGCATCGCTTTTGCCCGGGTGCGCAGGTCATCGGGGACCGCCATGTTGCAGCGCGTCACGTCACCGAGCCTCGCGTCGGCTGGGTTGATCGCAGCCATCGCGCTCGTTGACGCCGGCGGTGGCTGAGCACGTTGCAAGGCACACCCGTCACGTTTTCGCTCATCCGCAGCCGCTGGATGCCGCGCTGCCCGGTTCTGTTGCTAGGATCGATCCCCTATGGCAACCACCACCGGCGCCAGGTCGAACTGGGCGGATTACCGCGCCCGCTCGCGCACCTTCTGGGGCGTGCTCCTGTTTGGGTTGGCCGCGGCCGTCGCGGCGGCGGAATTCGTGTTGATCGAAGCCTTGGGTGCGCGCGGTTTATGGTGGCCACTCACGGCTTGGTTGGTCGCCTCGGCCTGGGCGGGCCACCGCTTGCAAAGCTTCATGTGCCCGCGCTGCGAGCATCGCTTCTTCCGGCGTAGCCCGCCCTTGCTGCCCATCCGCGCGAAGCGCTGCGTGCACTGCATGCTGACCAAGGACTGAGGCGCCAAAGACCCCGCCTTCGGCTCAGCGCGCGAAGAAGTCCCCGATCGCGGTTGCCACTTGTGCGGGCTGGTCCATGTGCAGGTGGTGGTGGCCCGGCAGCACCACCAGTTCACCGCGAGGCAGCAACGACGCGCGACGACGGCGCAGTGCATCCGGCAGGTAAGGCTGGGAGGGCTCGGCGAACAGCACCATGGCGGGACATTCGATGCCGGCCACCAGCGCTTCCACCTGTTGCTCGGTCGTGCGGATCATGGTGGGCAGGGTCAACCGCGGGTCGCTGCTCCAGGCATAGCCACCCGCGACCGGTGCCAGCCCGCGCTCGACCAGCAACCGCACCAGTGCTGCCGACATCCTGCTACCCGGCACGCGCCCGGCCTGCATGCGCGCACGCACCGCGGTGTCGATGTCGGGGAACACGCGCAAGGACTTGCCACGCAATGCGCGCTGCGCCGCGACTGCGTCGCGCATGCGCGGCACCGTTCCCTCGGGCGTTTCCGCGAGCGCGCCCAAGCCTTCGATCGCCACCAGCCGCTCGATTCGCTGCGGAGAGGATGCCGCGATCATGCTGGAAATGCCGGCACCCATCGAATGCCCGAGCAGGCTGAAGCGATCCCAGCCCAGGCCATCGGCCACGTCCAGGATGGTGTTGATGGCGCCGGCGAAGGAATAGTCCGCGCCGGGCGGCAGGTGCACGCTGCGGCCATGGCCAGGCTGGTCGATCGCCACCAGGTCGACGCCGGGCAGGTGCGCGGCCAACGGGAGGAAGCTGGCGGCGTTGTCCAGCCAGCCGTGCAGGGCGAGCACCCGCGGACCACTCTCGCCAGTGCGCAAGCCGGCAATCCGACCCAGCGGGGTGTCGATGCCGACCTCCTGCATCAGCGCCAGCCCTCGCCTTGCTGCGCGAGTTCGGCCAGCACCTGCGCATGCGCAGGCGCATCGTTGAGGCAGGCGATGTAGCGCAGCGTGTCGCCGCCCGCTTCACGAAACGCGACGGCGTTCTCGACGGTGATCTCCTCGAGCGTCTCCAGGCAGTCCACCGCGAATCCGGGGCAGGCGATATCGACCGTGCGCACGCCATCGCGAGCCAGCTGCTCCAGCGTTGCCTGTGTATACGGCCGCAACCACTGCTCGCGGCCGAAACGCGACTGGAAGGTGAGCAGGATCTCCGCGCGCGCCACGCCAAGCGCGTCCGCGATCGCCCGAGCGCTCGCCTCGCATTGCGCTGCATACGGATCGCCTGCATCCACCAGCCGCTGCGGGATGCCGTGGAACGACAGCAGCAGGCGCTCTCCGCGGCCATTGGCGTTCCAATGCGCGCGGATCGAAGCGGCCACCGCCGCCGCCCAGCCCGCATCGTGGTGGTAGTCGCGCAGCATCGCAATCTGCATGCCTTGCCCATGCTTGGCGATGACGTCGGCGACCGCCTCGGTGGTGGTGGTCGAATACTGCGGATACAGCGGCAGCACCCGCACCTCGCGCACGCCATCCGCGCGCAACTGCTTGAACGCCGCCGCCAGCGACGGCTCGCCGTAGCGCATGGCATGCGACACGCGCCACCCGGGAAGCGCCGCCTGCACCTCACCCGCCAGTCGCTTCGTGAACACCCCCAGCGGTGAGCCTTCCGCCATCCAGATCGAGGCGTATTTGTGCGCCACCTTCGGGCTGCGCAGCGGCAGGATCACGAAGTGCAGCAGTGGGCACCACAGCCAGCGGGTCAGTTGCACCACGCGGTGGTCGTGCAGGAATTCGGCGAGGTAGCGGCGTACCTCGGTTGCGGTCGGCGCCTGCGGCGTGCCGAGGTTGACCAGCAACAAGGCGGGCGCTTCGGCGCCATGGGGACGTGGGGAGTCGTGCATCGATATAGGATCGCATGCGCGCCGGAACTTCCCGCGTGGCTTAGGATCGATTCATCCCACGGCCGCCACGATGCGGCACCAGCCCAGCCCGGAGACTCCAGATGACCCCTGCCCCGCGTCGCCTCGCATTCGTCCTTGCCGGCCTGCTGGCCGCCTCTGGTGCCGTCGCCGGGGACCGCGAGGACGTGCGCGCCGGGGACGCGGTGCGCGTGGTCCGGCAGATCCAGTCGATCCCCGAATCCGCCATTCCGGATCGCCTGCTCGACGATGCGAAGGCGATCGTGGTGGTGCCGGACACCATCAAGGCCGGCTTCATCTTCGGCGGCCGCCGCGGGCTGGGCATGCTGTCGGTCAAGAGCCCGGACGGCACCTGGTCGAATCCGGTCTTCGTCAAGCTGGCCGGGGCGAGTTTCGGCTTCCAGGCCGGGATCCAGTCGGCCGACGTAGTCCTCGCCTTCCTGAGCGACCGCGGCCTGGACTCCATCGTCAACGGCAAGATCACCCTGGGCGCGGATGCGGGCGTCGCCGCCGGACCGGTCGGGCGCAACGCGGCGGCGGCGACCGATGGCGAGTTCAAGGCCGAGATCTGGTCGTGGTCGCGCGCCCGCGGGCTGTTCGCCGGGGTGGCGCTCGACGGCGCGGTGCTGTCGATCGACAACGGTGCCAACGGCTCGGTGTACGGCCAGGGCGTGACCCCGCGGATGATCTTCGAAGGCCGCGCGGCGCAAGCCCCGTCATCGTCCATCGTGGGGTTCCGCGACGCGCTGGAGGAAGCCACCGCCGCTGCCCGCCAGGCACGCGCCGGCGTTGCGGCACCCGCCGCCCGCGTGGCCACGCCCAGCGTGCCGACATCGGAACAGGCCGTCATCCAGCCGCTCGATACCGGCAATCCCGCCACCACCACGCCGTTGCCGCCAACGCCCGCACGCAACCCGTGATGGGTAGAGGTGCAGGCGCGGCGTTAGAATCGCCGTCTCTTTCCTGATCGGGCGCATTCCATGGGCAGCTTCAGCATCTGGCATTGGCTGATCGTGTTGGCAGTCGTGCTCATCGTGTTCGGCACCAAGCGCCTGACCTCCGGCGCGCGCGACATGGGCAAGGCAGTCGACGAGTTCAAGAAGGGCATGCGCGGCGATGACGACAAGCCGGCCGCGCGCATCGGCGATCCTTCGCAACCCGCCAATAGCGAGCAGCGCGACCGCGACGACGTCGCCCGCTGACGCCGCGAACCGCGGCGCGCCATGTTCGACTTCTCCTTCGGCGAACTGCTGGTGGTCGCCCTGGTGGCCCTGGTGGTGCTCGGCCCGGAGCGCCTGCCCAAGGCCGCGCGCTTCACCGGCCTGTGGGTGCGCCGCGCGCGCGCGCAGTGGTACTCGGTGAAGTCCGAACTCGAGCACGAACTGGCCAGTGATGAACTGAAGCGCAGCCTGCACGACGGTCGCCAAGCCCTGCGTGAAGCCCAGGACCACCTGCGCGGCGTGCACGAAGACGTGGCCAATGTCGCCCAGTTCGAACGCGCGGAACCGTTGGGACACGTCGTGACCGATCCGCAACCGGAACCGTCCGACGGCACGGTTCCGCCGTCCACGACGCAGGCGCCTGATCGCAATGGTTGAGCACGCCGCCGCCGACGAACGGCCGCTGGTCGCGCACCTGCTGGAGTTGCGCAGCCGGATCATGCGCGCGCTGGCGGGGCTGTTCGTGGTGCTGCTCGCCTTGCTGCCGTTCGCCAACAAGCTCTACGCGTGGCTGGCGGTGCCGTTGCTGGACAAGCTCCCCAAGGGCGGCCAGCTGATCGCGACGCAGGTCGCCTCGCCGTTCTTCGCGCCGATGAAGCTGGCGTTCTTCGCCGCGCTGATGATCGCCATGCCGTGGCTGCTGTACCAGGCCTGGGCGTTCGTCGCGCCCGGGCTGTACCGGCGCGAGAAGAAGCTGGCGCTGCCGTTGCTGGGCTCGGCGCTGGCGCTGTTCTACGCTGGCTGCGCGTTCGCCTATTTCCTGGTGCTGCCGACCGTGTTCGGCTTCCTGGCCAAGGTCACCCCGGCCGGGGTGGCGATGATGACCGACATCAGCGCGTACCTGGACTTCGTGCTGGTGCTGTTCCTGGCCTTCGGCTTGAGTTTCGAACTACCGGTGGCGCTGGTGATCCTGGCCCTGCTTGGCTGGGTCACGCCCGCGCAGCTGCGCGAGGGCCGCGGCTATGCGGTCGTGGGGATCTTCGTGATCGCGGCGGTGATGACCCCGCCGGACGTGGTCAGCCAGCTGATGCTGGCAGTGCCGATGTGCCTGCTGTACGAGGCGGGGATACTCGCGGCGAGCATGGTCACGCCGCGCGCGCAGGCTGCAACGCCCTAGACCTCGATGCCGTGGATCTCCGGCAGCGGCGGCGCGGCGGCATCACCGAAAGTGTCGCGCCAGGCGAGGTAGGCGCCGCCGACCAGCATCACCAACACCACCGAGGCGAAGCCCAAGCCCACGACCAGTATCAGCAACGAGCCCACCGACCCGTGGACCAGGTTGCCGATCAGGCCAACCAGGCCCATCAGCAACGCCACCAGTAGCGCGGCCACGATCAGCGCGCCGGCGAACAGCACGCCGGCCAGGAGGTTGGCCCCGATGTTGCGCACGGACGCGCGCAGGCTGCTGCGCAGTGCATCCACCAGGGTCAGCCCGGAAAACAGCATCAGCGGGATCGAGAACAGCATCAGCGCGTAGCTGAAATAGTTGAACAGCAACTGCACCAGGAACAGCAGGCCGGCGTTGTCAGGTTGCGGTACCACCGGCATGGTGCCGGACATCGCGCCGCGCATCGCCGCCATGTAGTCGGTCCAGTAGCTGCTGCCGGCGATCGCCACGAACACCAGGCCGCCAACGAAGGCCAGGCCCACCTGCACCAGCCCGAGCAGCGCCAGCCGTCGCCCGCTGCGTTCGCGCAGCGGCGCGAACACGTCGCGGGCGCGCACCGGCCGCCCGGCCTCCGCCTCGCGGATCACGTGCATCAGGCCGCCCATCAGGATCGGCACCAGGAACATGATCAGCAGGAACAGCGGGACCGCAATCAGCAACACCGCCCGCATGTCGGGCGCAGCTGGCGCACCTTGTTCCGCGCCGCCGCCGACCATGGCCGCGGCAATCAGCGCCGTGAGCATGGCCGTGGCGTACAGGCTGGCGATCAGCAGCAGGGCCGCGCCGAACACCGCGCGCGGATTGCGCCCGCCAAGGTCGATGGCCTGCTTGAACCAGGTCAGGCCCTGGCCGACCGGCAACGCGCGAATGTCCATGCAATTCCCCGGGAAATGGCGCTCAGGATACGCAATGCCCCTGCAGTCCGGGCGTGATTCAGGCGCGCGCCAGCTGCACGAACCGGCGCAGCACCCGGCGTGCATGCGGCGCGGCGCCCACCGCGCTCGCCAGCCGCTTGCCGCAGCGGCCCTCTCCGGCCAGCGCGTCGGCGCGGGCGCGGATATAGCCGCGCATGTGGGTGGTGGAAAACTCGGGGTGGAACTGCAAGCCCCAGGCGTTGTCGCCCCAGCGGAACGCGTGGATGGGGTCCTGCTGCGATGACGCCAGCGGCGTCGCGCCTTCGGGCAGCCGCAGCACCGACTGCAGGTGGGTGGCCTGCGCCGGGAAGCGCCCGGGCAATCCCGAGAACAACGGGTCCCGTGCGGCGGCGGGCAGCAGGTCCAGCTGCACCGTGCCCATCTCGCGGCCGGCCGGGTTGTAGCCCACCTCGCCGCCCAGCGCGTGCGCGATCAGGTGGTGGCCGTAGCAGATGCCGAGCAGCGGCAGGCCGTCATGGGCCGCATCGCGCAGCCAGTCCGCGCTGCGTTCGCTCCAGGGGTGGCGGTCGGTGACCATCGCCGCCGAGCCGGTGACGATCACGCCGGCAAAGCCCTCGCGCCCGGGCAGGGATTCGCCCCCGCGCTCATCGGGGCCGGCGGCATCGACCACCACCACCTCATCCGGCTGCAAGCCGGCAGCCACCCGGATCCAATGGGCGAAGCTGCCGTGGCGGCGCATGGACGGGGCCGGGCGGCCGGTCTGGAGGACAAGGAAGGGCGCGTGCATCGGGGCCTCGTGGTGGTCGCACCTATACTAGCCGGCTCCGATCCAACCCTGATTCCCGCATGGCTGTCGCGCCCCTCGCTACCGAGATCACCTTCCAGCAACTCATCCAGCGGCTCAACGCGTTCTGGGCCGGGCATGGCTGCGTGCTGGTGCAGCCACTGGACCTCGAAGTGGGCGCTGGCACCTTCCATCCGGCCACCTTCCTGCGCGCGCTTGGCCCGGAGCCGTGGAACGCCGCCTACGTGCAGCCTTGCCGCCGGCCCACCGACGGCCGCTACGGCGACAACCCCAATCGCCTGCAGCGCTACTACCAGTATCAGGTCGCGATGAAGCCCTCGCCGGACAACATCGTCGAGCTGTATTTCGAGTCGCTGAAAAGCCTCGGCGTTGATCCGCTGGTGCACGACCTGCGCCTGGTCGAGGACAACTGGGAATCACCCACGCTGGGCGCCTGGGGCCTGGGCTGGGAAGTCTGGCTCAACGGCATGGAAGTCACCCAGTTCACCTATTTCCAGCAGGCCGGCGGCATCGAGTGCAAGCCGGTGCTCGGCGAGATCACGTACGGCCTCGAGCGCCTGTGCATGTACCTGCAGAACGTCGACAACGTGTTCGACATCGTCTGGACCTACGGCCCGGACGGCACGCCGGTCACCTACCGCGATGTCTACCACCAGAACGAAGTCGAGCAGTCCGCCTACAACTTCGAGCACGCCGACGTGACCGAACTGTTCCACCGCTTCGATGCGTGCGAGGGCGAGGCTTTCAAGCTGATCGAACTGGGCCTGCCGCTGCCCGCGTACGACCAGGTGTGCAAGGCCTCCCACAGTTTCAACCTGCTCGACGCGCGTCGCGCGATCAGCGTCACCGAGCGCCAGCGCTACATTCTGCGCGTGCGCAAGTTGTCGCAGGCGGTGGCCGAGGCGTACTTCGCGCAGCGCGAGAAACTCGGGTTCCCGGGCCTGAAGCAGCCGGCGTCGAAGCAGGAATTGGCGGCATGAACATGCAACCGCTGCTGATCGAACTCGGCACCGAGGAACTGCCGGTCAAGGCGTTGCCGGGGCTGGCGCAGGCCTTGTTCGACGGCGTGATCGCGGCGCTGGCTACGCGTGGCGTTGGCATCGATCGCGGCAACGCGAAGCCACTGTACTCGCCGCGTCGCCTCGCCGTGCTGTTGCCGGGCGTGGCCAGCGAGCAACCCGAACAGCGCAGCGAAGTGCTTGGCCCGTACTTGAACATCGCCCTGGACGCGAAAGGTGCGCCAACGCGCGCGCTGGACGGCTTCGCGGCGAAAGCCGGCGTGGCCTGGGACGCGCTGGAAAGGACGACCGACGCGAAGGGCGAACGCTTCGTCCATCGCGCGGTGACCCCGGGGGCGCGCACCGCCGACCTGCTGCAGGCCGTGCTGGACGAGGCTCTGGCGGCCATGCCCATTCCGAAGCCGATGCGCTGGGGCAACCACGCCTATGGATTCGCGCGGCCGCTGCATTGGCTGGTGGCGCTGCTGGGCGATGACGTCGCGACCGTGCAAGTGCTGGGCATCCGCGCCGGCCGCAACACGCGCGGGCATCGCTTCCACCATCCCGCCGAGATCGCCCTCGCGGCACCCGGCGATTACATCGACGCATTGCGAGGCGCCAGCGTGCTGGTTGACCCCGACGAGCGCCAGGCGCGCATCGTCGCCGAAGTCGAAACTGCGGCAAAGGCAGCGGGTGGCAGCGCGCGCATCGACGCCGACAACCTGGCCCAGGTGAACTGCCTCAACGAATGGCCGGTCGCGGTCGCCTGCTCGTTCGAGCGCGAGTTCCTGGCCGTGCCGCAGGAAGCGCTGGTCGCCACCATGGAGACCAACCAGAAATTCTTCCCGGTGTTGGACGATGGCGGAAAGCTGACCGCGCATTTCATCGGCATCGCCAATATTGAATCCAAGGATCCGTTGGAAATCCGCAAGGGCTACGAGCGGGTGATCCGCCCGCGTTTCGCTGATGCCAAGTTCTTCTTCGACGAGGACCTGAAGCAGGGTCTCGAGGCGATGGGCGAGGGCCTCAAGACCGTGACCTACCAGGCCAAGCTGGGCAGCGTGGCCGACAAGGCGCAACGCGTGGCGGTCCTGGCCGAGGCGATCGCACCGCAGGTCGGCGTGGATGCCGCGCTTGCAAGGCGCGCCGCGCTGCTGGCGAAGAACGACCTGCAGTCGCGCATGGTCAACGAGTTCCCGGAACTACAAGGCGTTGCCGGACGCTATTACGCGAAGCACGCGGGCGAAGCCGACGAGGTCGCGCTGGCCATCGACGAGGCCTACCAGCCCCGCTTCGCCGGCGACGATATCGCGCTGTCCGGCGTGGGCAAGGTGCTCGCGATCGCCGAGCGGCTGGACACTCTGGCGGGAGGATTCGCGGCGGGATTGAAGCCGACCGGCAACAAGGATCCGTTTGCGTTGCGGAGGAATGCGTTGGGGTTGGCGCGGACGATCATCGAAAGTGGTTTCGATTTGAACTTGCTTGATCTCCTTCTCGAAGCGGGGATGCAAATTCGAAAGTCGACACAAGCTATCGGTGCGAACAAAGCCCTCGATCTCCTGAAGAAGCTCGACGCTGACGGCGTCGACGCAAAGTCCGCGTCTGTCGTTGCAATTCCTGCAGACCCGAGCGCCCTTGCTGTTGAAATACAAGACTTCATCCTCGACCGCCTCCGTGGCTACTACGCCGACAAGGGCGTGCCTGCCGCGCACTTCAACGCCGTCGCCGAGCTGAAGCCCAAATCGCTGTACGACTTCGACCGCCGCATCGATGCCATCGGCATCTTTGCCCAACTGCCGGAAGCCGCCGCGCTGGCCGCGGCCAACAAGCGCATCAACAACATCCTGAAAAAATCCGACGTGGTGCTGGCCGAAACCATCGACCACGCATTGCTGACGGAGCCCGCGGAACGTGCGCTGGCCGAGGCCATCGAAGCGGTGTACGCGGAAACCGGCCACGCATTGGCAAATGGCGATTACGTGGACGCGCTGGCGCACCTGGCGCGGCTGCGGCCGCAGGTGGATGCGTTCTTCGACAGCGTGATGGTCAACGTGGACGATGCGGCGATACGCCACAACCGCCTGGCCCTGCTCAAGCGCTTGTCGGACCGCCTAGGCAGCGTGGCCGCGATCGAGCACTTGTCCGCTTGAACCCCGCAATGGCGACAACGGCGGGGACTCGCGCAGCGGCATTTCTCGCCGCGTAGCGAATACCCGCTGTTCCCGCCATTCCATGTTGCTCGCTCGGTTAATCGTTCGTTGACGCCGCATCGGTATCCTGACTCGATGCCGCCACCCATCGCCCGCCTGACCTTCGCAGCGTGCTGCCTGCTCGCGGCGTTACCGGCGGTGGCGGCCACCGTCACCCGCGTGGATGTCAGCGGCCTGCCCGATCCACTGATGGCGGACAACGTGCGACTGAAGCTGTCGCTCAGCGACGCGGTCGGCAAGGACGTGTCCGCGCGCCGGCTGGCCTACCTGTTGCGGCAAGCGGAAGTCGAAACCCGCGAGGCGCTGGAACCGTTCGGCTACTACGCGCCGGTGATCGTGATCCAGCGCAGCGACCGTAGCGCGGCCGAAGGGATCGAAGCGCCGGCATCGCCTGCAGATGCCGCCCGCAACGCTGGCGGCGATGAGGATCGGACAGCCGACGCGGCCACCCGCGCTGCGCGCACCCTCAGCGTGAGCATCCGCGTCGATCCCGGGCAACCGGTGCGTATCCGCGGCTTCGACGTCGGCGTGGACGGCGCGGCCGGCAATGACGCGGCAGTGCAGAAGGCGCTGGCGGACTTCGTACCGCGCAAGGGCGACGTGCTCGAGCACACGCTGTACGAAGCCAGCAAAGCGCGGGTCAGCCGGCGGCTCGCCGCGCAAGGCTACTTCGATGCCGACTTCGCCGCGCACCGGGTGGAGGTAACGCGCGCCGACCAGGCCGCCGACATCGCCCTGCGCTGGACCAGCGGTGCACGCTACGCGCTTGGCGATGTGGATTTCGAGCAAACACCGAGAGCGATCATCAGCGATTCGTTGCTGCGCAAGCTGGTCGACTGGGACAGCGGCGATCCCTTCGACGAGGCCAAGCTCGAACGGTTGCGGCAGTCGCTGGTGTCGCTGGATTACTTCGGCGTGGTCGAGGTCCTGCCACAGCCCGAGCAGGCAATCGACGAACAGGTGCCGGTGCAGGTCAACCTGACGCCCGCGCCGCGCAGCATCTATCTGGCCGGCGCCAGCTACGGCACCGAGAGCGGCGCCGGCGTGCGCCTGGGCGCCGAGCAGCGGTACCTCAACGTGCATGGTCACAAGGCGCTTGCGCAGCTCGACTATGCGCAGAAGCGCAAGACCCTGACCCTGCAATACCGCGTCCCTGCATTCGCCTGGCTGGACGGCTGGTACAGCGCCAGCCTGCAGGCCGCCGACGAGCAGACCGACGCGCTGGACACGCGCCGGGTGGAGTTCGTGGCCAGCCGCAGCGGGCAGTTCAATAACCACCTCAACCTGGTTGCGTCCGCGCACGTGCTGCGCGAGCGCTGGACGTTCCTGAGCGTCAACCGCCCGGTGCCGGTGTTCCAGTACGCGAGCTTCGTGTTCCCGTCGCTGCGCGCGGAATATATCGACGTCGACAACAGGCTTGCCCCGCGCCGCGGCGCCGGCGGCACGCTGACCGTGCGCGGCGGCCAGGGCGGCGCCAACCGCGATGCCACCTTCGCCCAGCTGCATGCGAGCGCCCAGTGGTTTCGCGGGCTCGATGCAGACAGCCGTTTGATCGTGCGAGGCGAAGCCGGCCACACCTTCACCAACGAGCTCATCCAGCT
>JAZKHR010000035.1:37527-39518 GCA_040385305.1 Pseudomonadota bacterium | reverse complement strand
GTTTGATCGTGCGAGGCGAAGCCGGCCACACCTTCACCAACGAGCTCATCCAGCTACCGCCCAGCCTGCGTTACTACGCCGGCGGCGACCGCAGCGTGCGCGGCTACGGCTGGCGCGAAATCGGCCCGCGCCTGCGCGACATCAACGGCGAGAACTACGCCCTCGGCGCGCGCAACGTCCTCACCGCCAGCATCGAGTACGAACGCTACTTCCGCGGACCCTGGGGCGCGGCCTTCTTTGTCGACAGCGGCAGCGCGTTCGATGGCAAGCGTCCGGACATGCGCACCGGTGTCGGCCTCGGCTTGCGCTGGCGCTCGCCGGTGGGGCCGGTGCGCATCGACATTGCACGCGGCCTGGACAACCCCGAATCGCCGCTGACCCTTCACCTCAACATCGGCGCCGACCTGTGAGCTGGCGCGAACGCTACCGGCGCTTCCAACGCTACGGCCTGGAGCCGCTGGGCGAGGATGCAACGCAGGAGCAACGTGACACACGTGCCGACGAGCTGCGCACGCTGCGACGGAAGCGGCAACGCACGCTGGCGGTGCGCAGCGGCATCGGCACGCTGGCCATCGCCGTCTTCGTGGGCTTGCTGGCGTACTGGCTGTTGATGACCATCGGCGGCCGCGATGTGCTGCTGCGGCAGATCGTGGCGCGCTTGCCGGCAGGCACCGAACTGACCTGGAAATCCGCCGAAGGCCCGGCCTCCGGCCCCATGATCCTGCGCGGCGTGCATTTCTCGATGCCGCGCCAGCGCGATGCGGACTGCGAGCCCACGCCGCAGGCCAGCTGCGCGATGGGGCGCATCGTGCTCGATGCCGATACGGTAATGCTGGACCCAGCCATCCGCCCGCTGTTCGGCAAGCGCCTGCGCCTGGATGCGCTGCAGGTGCAGGGCGCGGTGCTCGACCTGCCGCGCAGCGACACCGCGTTCGAGTTGCCGCAGTGGCCCGACGTGCTGCCGCAGATCGAACCGCCACTCGCCCTGCAAGCGGACGACCTCCGCATCGAGGGCATGAAGGTGCACCAGGAAGGCGAGCCGCTGATCGACATCCGCACGGCGCGCGG
Source organism: Pseudomonadota bacterium (assembly GCA_040385305.1). Classification (GTDB taxonomy): domain Bacteria; phylum Pseudomonadota; class Gammaproteobacteria; order Xanthomonadales; family Xanthomonadaceae; genus Thermomonas. Next base: position 38,450 of record JAZKHR010000035.1, on the reverse strand, counting down.
CGGCCTAGATGTCGAGCCCGGCAGCCTCACCATCAACCGCTTGCGGGTGGACAGCGACCGCGGCCGCTTCGCCGTCCATGGCCGCTATGCGCCGCGCGAGGATTTCCGCACCGATCTCGACGCCACGGCGGTATTCCCTGCAGCCGCGGGACTGACGGCGCCGCGCATCGGCCTGAGTGTGCACGGCGACCTGTCGCGGATGGACGTGGCGGTCGGCGGGCGCGTGCCGGCACCCCTGCGCGCCACACTGGTCTTGCGCGGCAACAGCGAATCGCCACGCTGGAACTTGCGCGCCAACACCACCGCGCTGGATATCGCGTTGCTCACAGGCAGCGAGGAGGCCTCCACGCCACTCGCATTCAACCTCGTCGCCAGCGGCATGGGCGGTAATGCCAACCTGCGCGGTAGCGTGCAGCAGGGCGAGCTCAAGGCTGTCCTGCAACCATCGAAGCTGCGCCTCGACGATCGCGTTTTGCAACTGCGACCGCTGGTGCTGGACGTGTTCGAAGGCCGCGTCACCGCCAACGGCACGGCCAACCTGCGCGACCGCGCCAACGCCTCGCTCCGGTTCGCGATCAATGCACGCGGCCTGCGCTGGCGCAGCGCCGATGGCAAGACCGCGGTCACTGGCGATGCCGACGTCGGCATTGCCGGCAAACCGGAGCGCTGGGCGGCGATCGGCACGGCGCAGCTGCAGCGCGGTGCCGAGCGTGCAACGGTGGAGTTCAATGGTGTCGGCGACCGCGCCGGCGTGCGCGTGCGCAGCCTGCGCGCGGTCATGCCGCAGGGCAGGCTGGACGTGACTGGCAGCGCGGCGTGGGAACCGCGCCTGCGCTGGGACGCGGATGCACGCCTGGCCGGCTTCGACCCCGGCTATTTCCTGCCGGACTGGCCGGGCGCGATCAACGGCCGCATCGAAAGTG
>JAZKHR010000035.1:0-37427 GCA_040385305.1 Pseudomonadota bacterium | reverse complement strand
CCCGGCTATTTCCTGCCGGACTGGCCGGGCGCGATCAACGGCCGCATCGAAAGTGACGGCGAACTGCGCGACGGCGGCAGCTTGCGCGCGCAGGTCGATGCGCGCGACCTCGGCGGCACCTTGCGCGGCCGCGCGTTGGCCGGACGCGGCACGCTGGACATCGATGGCGACCGCTATGCCGGCGATGTGGCGCTCACATTGGGGCAGAGCCGTATCGAAGCGCGCGGGCGCATGGCGTCGACCATCGAAGTGGATGCCACGCTTTCGCCCCTGCAATTGAGCGACCTGGTGCCGCAAGGCCGCGGCGTGCTGCGCGGGAGCGTCAGGCTGCGCGGACCACGTGGCGCGCCCGACATCGACATCGACGTCTCGGGCACCGATGTGGCCTTCGGTGACTACCGCGCCGGCCGCCTGGTTGCCAAGGGTCGCTTGCCCTGGCGCACCGGCACGGGCGCGCTGGCCATCGATGCCAGCGACCTGCAGGCCGGCCTTGCCTTCGCGGATCTGCAGGTGGCCTTGCGCGGCGCGGTGGAGCGCCTGCAGTTCGATGCGCGCGCAAGCGGCGAGCTGGGCGTGCTCGCCCTGCGCGGCGATGCCGGCAAGCAGGGTGCGCGCTGGCAGGGTGCGCTGGCGGCGTTGCAGTTCGATCCCGCGCGCGGCGCGGCGTGGGCCCTGCAGCAGCCCGCGCGCTGGTCGTGGGACGGACGCAACGGCGCGCTGGCGCGGGCCTGCCTGGCATCGAACGCGGGCGGTGCGTTGTGCGCGGAGGCAGACTGGCCGCGGCGTGGGCTGAACCTGCAGGGCAACGGCCTGCCGCTGGCCTTGCTGGTGCCTTACTTGCCGGCGCGCAGCGATGGCCGGCCCTGGCTGTTCAATGGCGAGGCTGCGCTAGCCCTGCAATTGCGTCCGGTCGGAAATGCATGGCGCGGCACCGCCAGCCTGACCTCGGCCAGCGGCGGCCTGCGCAACAGCGCGCGCTCGCGCCGCGACCTGGTGGGGTATCGCGATCTCAAGCTCGATGCGAGCTTCGATCCGCAACGCATCGCCGCGACGCTGGGGGCGGTGCTCAACGACGACGGTCGCCTCGATGCGCGCGTCGCCACCGGCTGGGATGGCTACGCGCCGCTGCAGGGCGAGATCCGCATCGCCACCGACGAACTCACGTGGATGGAACTGTTCTCGCCGGACATCGTCGAGCCCACCGGCAGGCTCGATGCCGACCTGCGCCTGGCAGGCACCCGCGCGGAACCGGTGATCGGCGGCGAGGGCCGGCTGCAGGCGTTCGCCGCCGAGCTGCCCGCGCTTGGCATCGCGCTGCGCGACGGCGACCTGCGCATGGTTGCCCAGCCCGATGGGAACGCCCGCATCGTGGGCCGGCTGGGTTCCGGAGATGGCGTGCTCGACGTGGAAGGCACGCTGGGCTGGCGCAACCAGGACACACCCCTGGTATTGAATTTGCGTGGCAAGAACGTGCTGGTGGCGGAAACCCGCCAGTTGCGGGCTGTCGCGGATCCGGACGTGGTGGTCCGCTATCGCGCGGGAGAGCCGCTGCAGGTCACCGGCAAGGTCGTGATCCCGGAAGCCGACATCAACCTGGAGCGGCTGGACCTCGGCGTCGCTGCCTCTCCGGACGTGGTGGTGCTGGACCCGGTGGATCCCACCCGGGCCGCGCCGAATACGCTCGACCTCGACATCGACCTGGTGATGGGTGACGACGTCAACATCAGCGGCTTCGGCCTGGTCGGCACCCTCGGCGGCAACCTGCGCCTGCGAGCGATGCCGGGCCGCGAGATGCGCGGCACCGGCGCACTGGACGTCGATGGCCGCTACACCGCCTACGGCCAGCGCCTGCAGATCACCCGCGGCCGGCTGCTCTGGCAGAACAGCCCGGTCGGCGACCCCTTGCTGGACGTGCGCGCCGAACGCGAGGCCGGCGAAGTGACCGCCGGCATCCGTGTCGAAGGCCGCGCCTCGGCGCCGAGGGTTTCCGTGTATTCGGATCCCGCGAAGACAGAGACCGAGGCGCTCGCCTACCTCACCCTGGGCCGGCCGCTGTCCGGCCTCAGCGGCGACGAAGCACGCCAGTTGGGCACCGCACGTGCCGCGCTGTCAGCCGGCACCGGCTTGCTGGCATCGGAACTGGGCACCCGCCTTGGCCTGGACGATGCCGGCGTGACCGACTCGCGCGCGCTGGGCGGCGAGGTGCTGAGCGTGGGCAAGTATTTGTCGCCGAAGCTGTTCGTCGGCTACGGCGTGTCGCTGCTGGGCACCGGCCAGGTGATGATGCTGAAGTACCTGCTGCGCAAGGGTTTCGACATCCAGATCGAATCGAGCACGGTGGAAAACCGCGCCTCGGTCAACTGGCGCATCGAGAAATGAGGCCGGAGGCCGGCGTCGGGCGCCGGCTGTGCATGCGGTCGATCAGCGGGTGACCTGCGCGCCGCGCAACTGCGGCACGCCGCCTTCGACGTCGGTCCACACCAGCCACGCGCCGTTCGCGTCCACCGCCAGCTTGGGCATGCCGCTGGCGCGTCCGCGCGCCTGCAGCCTCGCCACTTCAATGCGCTGCAGCTGGCGCGAGAGATCCGGGGTGTAGCGCGCCAGCATCAATGCCTGCGCACCGTCGACGTCGCGCAGCCAGCTGACCCAGGCCTGGGTCGCATCGAGCGCCACGTCGACGCGGCCGAGAACATTCGCGCCCTGCTCGACCACCACCGGTGCACCGAACGTGGTGCCACCATCATTGCTGCGCGCAAGCTGAAAGGTCGGCAGGCCGCTGCCTTCGCTGTACCAGCCCACCACCACGCCGGCCTGGCGCGCGGCAATGGCCGGTCCGTTGACCGGGCAGCCGGGAATTTTCCAGCCATCGGCATGCACGATCTTCGGCTCGCTCCATGCGCCACCCTGCAGGCGCACGACGGCGATGTCGCGGATTTCGGCCTCGGTGCGGTCCCGGTACGCCAGCACCGGCCCCGTGCTGGATATCGCCACGTCGACCTGGCAGCAGTCGCACACGCTGGCATCGACCACGGCATCCACGCCGCGCGCCAGGTCCGGGTCGAAGCGGTTGGCGCGAAGTTGCATCATGCCCGGGGCATGTTGTCCGCCGTCGTGCGTTGCAGCCTGGGCCCGGCCGTCCAGCCAGGCGATCCCCAGTGCATCGGCGCCGTTCGCCCACAACGCCGCGAAACCGTGCTCGGCGGCGCCCTGGTCATCGTTGACACGGGTCAGCTGGGTCCAGTTCTGGCCGCCATCGCGCGAACGCGCCAGCACCGTGTCATAGGCGGCGGGGCCGGCCGCGCTGCCCTGCAGCCACTGCACCCACAGCGCGCCGTCTGGCGTGCCCAGCATGTGCGGGGTATCGGCCCAATTGGCCACCAGCGCCTCCCCCACCGCCACCGTGCGCGGTTGGCTCTGCCATCCACCGGCCAGCGTGTAGCTGGAGAACTGGAGCGCGTTGCGACGGCCTTGCTGGCGGTTGATCCAGCTCAGCAACAGGCGCCCATCCGGCGCGACGCTGAGGTCCGGTGCCATGCCGCCAGCCTCGGCTGGTAGCGGCCACACCCGCACCTGGTAATCCGCGCCGGTGCTGGTGGCAACAGGCGCGGACGGGGCATCGCCGCGGCATGCGGAAAGCGACACCAGCAGGGAAACTGCAAGCAACAGCGACTTCTTGTTCATGGGTGGCCTTGTCGACGACGTTGGATCGATCCGCATAGCGTCGCACGGGAGCGCCTCGCCCACGGATGACAGCTTGCTCAAGCGGCTTGGCTGCGCCGTTGCCGCTCCAGGTGCACCAGCAGCAGCGAAATCGCCGCCGGCGTCATGCCCGGGATGCGTTGCGCCTGGCCCACGGTCTGGGGACGCACGCGCTCCAGTTTCTGCTGCACTTCCGCGGACAGGCCGCGCACCTGCGCGTAGTCGAAACCGTCGGCGATGGCGGTGTCCTCGCTGCGTCGCTGGCGCGCGATGTCGTCGCGCTGGCGGTCGAGGTAGCCGGAATATTTCACCGAGATCTCCACCTGTTCGGCCACCTTGGCATCGCCCACGTGCGGCCCGATGCCGGGGACGGAGGCGACCTTCGCGTAGTCGAGTTCCGGGCGCTTGATGAGGTCCAGCACGTTGGTTTCGCGGCTCAGTTCGATACCCAGGGTGCTCGCCACGGCTCGGCCCAGCACATTGCCCGGCGTGGCCCACAGGCCGCGCAGGCGTTCGGTTTCGCGCGCCACCGCCTCGCGCTTGGCATCGAAGGCGGTGAACCGGGCTTCATCGACCAGCCCCAGCTCATGGCCGACCGGGGTCAGCCGCGCATCGGCGTTGTCCTCGCGCAACTGCAGCCGGTACTCGGCTCGGCTGGTGAACATGCGGTACGGCTCCAGGGTGCCATGAGTGATCAGGTCGTCGACCAGCACGCCGAGGTAGGCCTCGTCGCGTCGCGGCGACCACGCGGCTTGCTGGGCCACGAACCTCGCAGCATTCACCCCCGCCAGCAGGCCCTGCGCGGCGGCTTCCTCGTAACCGGTGGTGCCGTTGATCTGGCCGGCGAAGAACAGCCCCGACACCGCCTTGGTTTCCAGCGATGCCTTCAGGCCGCGGGGATCGAAGAAGTCGTATTCGATCGCGTAACCGGGGCGGGTGATGTGCGCCTGCTCGAAGCCGGTGATCGAGCGCACCAGCGCCAGCTGCACGTCGAAAGGGAGCGAGGTGCTGATGCCGTTCGGGTAGATCTCCGCCACGTCCAGGCCTTCCGGCTCGACGAAGATCTGGTGGCTGGCCTTCTCCGCGAAGCGCACCACCTTGTCCTCGATGCTCGGGCAGTAGCGCGGGCCGATGCCCTCGATCTGGCCGGAGTACAAGGGGCTGCGATGCAACGCGTCGCGGATGATCTGGTGGGTTGTCTCGGTGGTGTGGGTGATCCAGCAGCTGACCTGCGCCGGATGGTCCGCATCGCTGCCCATGAACGACATCACGGGGCGCGGGTCGTCGCCGGGCTGCTCCACCATCATCGAATAGTCGAGCGTGCGGCCGTCGATGCGCGGCGGGGTACCGGTCTTCAATCGGTCCACCACGAACGCGCCCTCGCGCAGGCGCTGGGCCAGCGCGGTCGCGGGTGGATCGCCCATGCGACCGGCCGCGTACTGGGTTTCGCCGATGTGGATCTTGCCGGCCAGGAAGGTGCCGGCGGTCAGCACCACGGCAGGGGCCTCGAAACGCAGGCCGGTGTTGGTGAGCGCGCCGCGTACGTGACCGGCCTCGATCAGCAGGTCGTCGACCGCGGCCTGGAACAGGGTGAGGTTGGGCTGCGACTCGACTGCCCTGCGAACGAAACTGCGGTACAGCGCGCGGTCGGCCTGGCAGCGGGTGGCCCGTACCGCCGGCCCCTTGCTGGCGTTGAGCGTGCGCCACTGGATGCCCGCCGCATCCGCGGCCTGGGCCATGACCCCGCCGAGCGCATCGATTTCCTTGACCAGGTGGCCCTTGCCGATGCCGCCGATCGCCGGGTTGCAGCTCATCGCGCCCACCGTCTCGATGTTGTGGGTCAGCAGCAGGGTGCGCGCGCCAACACGTGCGGACGCGAGCGCGGCCTCGGTGCCGGCATGGCCACCGCCGATCACGATCACGTCGAAGCTGTGGAAGGGCTGGGTCATCGGTCTCATCACTGGGTCAGGCCTGGGCAGGCGACCGGCGTCTTGCCGGGTGGCTGCAGAACTGCGCGGGGCGTTGTTGCAGCCGCAATTCTAGGCCGTGCACGCCCCTGCCGCAGCGCAGCCCCGATGCGGGCCCGCAGCACTTGGCACGGTTCCTGCATTAACCCCTCCAGCACTCGACGTGGCACGCCACAAGCGATGACCGGCATTGGAACAGGGGCCGGTCCTGCGCACGACGAGGACGCTCGAGGGCCGGATGTCGGGGGACATCCGGCCCTCATTTTTTTGATTGGGATGCCCTGCGCTCGATGGAGCGGGGCGGTGCGCGCTTGGCTGCAAGAGGCGCCGGCGCCTGCAGGGTTGGCGGAACAGGGGGGATCCGGAAGTCCCCACAGGTCGCCGGCAGCGAAAGCTTACCCTGTCCGGGTCGCACTGTGACGCTGCGGGTCACGCCCGCGCCGACGAACGGCGGTCATCCGCGTGACCTCCGTCACATCATTCTTCTTCAGGCGTGGGCGACGTACGAACACGCGCACCGCGGACCCCGGAACCACCTCCGGACATCGGACCCATGCGCTCGCCGTCATCGCTGCCCCTGGATGGCATGCGCATCCCATCGGAGCGGGCCATGGGCGCTGCCGGCGCCATCGGGCGACGCGGTCGCTCTTCCCCATCCACATCCACCTGCCCCAGCGGGGCGCCGGATCGCATGCCGCCGAAGTTACGCCATGGCGGCCTGCGATCATTGCCGGGGCGCGGGCCGTCAACGTTTTCGTTGTTCGGGGTGCCCGGGTTGGTAGCGGGATGCTGATGGTGATGGTGATACACCTGCGGCCGGGTCTGGTAACGCACGTAAGGGCGGAGATAGGGTGATCCGTACCCACCGTAGGGATCGCCGTAGACCAGGCGACCAAATCGGTCGTAGTAGTAGGTGGGGCCGCCGTAACCATAAGCGCCGTTGCCGCCATAACCCCCCGTGCCGTAGCCATAGCCACCATAGCCATACCCGCCGATATGCCGGTATTCGACCTGGGGGCGACCGTAGTAGTAATCGCCACTGCCGTTGCGATAGGTGTAGTCCGTGGCGCACCCGGACAGCGCCGCGAGGGCGAGCACCGGCAACAAGGCTTTGCGGAACATGGTCGATCCCCCGGGAAGTGACATCAACAGCTTCGACCTGGCGCATTGAATCCGTGCTTAACCCAAGCCTACCGCCTGCGCCGAATACTGAATGATTCAGCGCCTGGCCGCTGCGCTAGCATGCACGAATGCCACTGTCCGACCCCATGCACCCCAGCTTCGACGATGTCCTCGCCGCCGCCGCAAGGATTGCCGCGCATGCCCATGTGACCCCGATCGTGGCGTCGCGCGCGCTGGACGCGCAGGTGGGTGCGCGCCTGCTCTTCAAATGCGAACAGCTGCAACGGACCGGCGCGTTCAAGTTCCGCGGCGCCTGCAACGCGGTGTGGATGCTGGATGCCTCTGCAGCCGCGCCCGGCGTGGTCACCCATTCTTCCGGCAACCACGGGGCGGCACTCGCGCTGGCTGCGCGCGGACGCGGCATCGCCTGCCACGTGGTGGTGCCGGAGGGCGCAGTGCAGGCAAAACTGGCTGCGATCGAACGTTACGGCGCCGTGCTGCACCGATGCGCGCCCACGATCGCCGCGCGCGAGGCGATGTGCGCGCAGGTACACGCGGACACCGGCGCCAACGTGGTGCATCCCTATGCCGACGCGCGGGTCATCGCCGGCCAGGGCACGTCCGCACTCGAGCTGCTGACCGCGCATCCGGACCTGGAAGCGCTGGTGGTGCCGGTCGGCGGCGGCGGCCTTGGCGCGGGCACCGCACTGGCCATGCGCGCGCTGGCGCCGGGCTGCCGCCTGTACCTGGCCGAGCCCACCGGCGCCGACGACACCGCACGCTCCTTCGCGCGCGGCGCGCTGGACCACGACATGCGGCCGGACACGGTATGCGATGGGCTGCGCGGCACCCTTGGCGCGATCAACTTCGCGCTCCTGCACGCCGCCGATACGCAGGTACTGACCGTGACCGACCAACAGTCGATCGCCGCCATGCGCCTGCTGTGGTCGCGCACCAAGCAGTTGGTGGAGCCCTCGTCCGCCACCGTGCTTGCGGCGGTGCTGGCGTATCGCCACCACTTCGAGGGGCGCAAGGTGGGCGTACTGCTGTCCGGCGGCAACATCGACCTGGATGCCATGCCCGCCCTGTTCGCGCTAGCAGCCGAGGCTTCGGCTTGAAGGTGTGGCCAACCCGCGCCGATCACTGCACCAACGCGTGCGCCCTCGCCAGGTAGGGACGTGCCGAACGCGGGCGACTGGGCGCCGGCACCCTCCTGGGCGCGCAATGACATGCGCCCCGATGTCGACCAAGGCGCGGCCGATACCGGCGAGCGCGGGGATTACCGACAACTGAAACCCTGTGGACTGGCTGGCGTCCTGGGCTCGGCGCTCAGCGGCGCCGGATCGGGATCCGCGACAGCGGGATCGAGGCGAGCTCGACGCCGCCCTCGCGCAGCGGGGTACCCGCCTCCGGCGCCCACGCCATCGCGCTGATGGTTTCCCAGCTGGCGGGCAGCTGGCCATCGGCGCCGCGCACTGCGTCGTACGCACGCGCTGCCGCCGCGAAACGGGCGCGGCCGGTGAGCGTGTGCCGGCGCGACGACAACGCATTGGTCGCGCCGATCGCGCGCAATTCGCGCATGAGTGCGGCGAGGTCCGGGTAACGGGTGATGTCGAGGTCGCGGTCGAGGACCGGTTGGCGGAAGCCGGCGCGCACCAGTGCATCGCCGAACCCGGCGATATCGGCGAACGGGCTCACGTGCGGCGCTTCGTCGGCGCGCGCAAAGGCCTCGCGCAATTCCCACAGGGTCTCGGGTCCGAACGTGGATACCAACAGCATGCCGCCGGGCTTGAGCACGCGCCGAAAGCCGGCGAACACCGCGTCGAGGTCATCCACCCATTGCAGGCACAGGTTGGAAAACAGCAAATCGACCGACCCCTCCGCGAGCGGCAACGCGCGCGCATCCGCGCACAGCTGTCGCGGCCTGTGCGCGAATGGGTTGGCCAACCAGCCGTGCGATCGCGACGAACCATGCCTCGAAGCGGCGCGCGCCTGGCGAAGCATCGGCAGGGCCAGGTCCAGCGACAGCACCTGCGCTTTCGGCCAGCGTTTCTGCATGGCCGCGCTGGCGCGTCCGGTGCCGCAGCCAAGGTCAAGGACGCGCTGCGGCGGGCCTCGCTGCAAGGCGGGATCGTCGAGGTAGTCCAGCGATTCCAGCAAACGCGCTTCCACCGCATGTTGCAATGCCGCCGCCGCGTCGTAGCCCGACGCAGAGCGCGAAAAGGCGCGCCGCACCTGGCGGGCATCGAACACGCTCGCGCTCACCCACGCACCTCGTCCAGGAACTGCAGCAGTGCGGCTGCAACGGGGTCGGCATGGGTCAGGAACGGCGCGTGGCCGGCATGCTCGATACGCACGAAGCGTGCATCGGAGGCCATCACGGCAGCGGCGTGCATCGCCTGCGGGTTGACCAGCCGGTCGCGGCGACCGGCAATCCAGAGGCTCGGTACCGCAAGCCCCGGCAGCACGGCGCGCAGGTCGCTTTCCTCCAGCAATGCCAGGCCATCGGCCAGCACGCGGGTGGCAGGTTCGCCGCGCGCCAACAGCGCCTGTTGCAGGATGCGCAACTCCTCGCGGGCATGATCGGAGCCGAAAGCCTCGAGGGCGATGAAGCGCGCAAGCGTGCCGCGCCAGTCATCGCGCAGGCCATCGGCGAAGCTGCGGAAGGTCTCGGCCGGCATGCCCTGCGGCCAATCCGTGCTGCGCACGAATTTCGGCGAGGCGCACAACATCGCCAGGGCGGGTACCCGCTCGGGCTCGGTGGCTACGGCATGCAGCGCCAGCAGCCCGCCCAGCGACCAGCCGCACCATGGCGCGACCGGCAGCGCGTCGAGCATCGCGCGGGTGCAGGCATCGCGTCGCAGCGGCACGTTGCAGCCGCGGCTGTGGCCATGTCCGGGCAAGTCGACGATGTGCAGGGTGCGCCGCGCGCGCAGGCGCTCGACCAGCGGCGCGAACACGCCGCCATGCATGGCCCAGCCGTGCACCAGCACCAGTGGCGGCCCGTGGCCCACCACCTCCACGTGCAATCCGCTCATGCCGGCGCGCCATCGCGCGCACGCGCCAGCGCATCAAGCAGGCCGTCCACGTGCGCAGCCTCGTGGGCGGCGGTCAGGGTAATGCGCAGGCGTGCCTGCCCTTCCGGCACCGTCGGCGGGCGGATGGCCGCAACCCAATAGCCTTGCGCTTCCAGCGCTGCTGCCATGGCCAATGCCGTCGCGTCACTGCCGCACGCCAGCGGCTGGATCGCGGTCTGCGACGGCATCAGCACAAGGCCGCGCGCCGCTGCGCCGGATTTCAATCGCGCGATGTTGTCCTGCAGGCGATCGCGCAGGTCGTCGCCGGCCTGCGCAACGCGAACGGCTTGCGTCGTGGCGATCGCCTGCGCGGGTGGCAGTGCGGTGGTGTAGATGTAGGGGCGCGCGACTTCGGCGAGATGGGCGATGAGGTCGGCATCGCCAACCACCGCCGCGCCGTGGCTGCCGAGCGCCTTGCCGAAGGTCACCAGTTGCAGGGGCGCATCGATGGCCGACAGTCCGGCCGCGGCGCAACTGCCGCGCCCGTGTGCGCCGAGCACGCCGATGCCGTGCGCGTCGTCGACGTACAGCGTTGCCTGCTGCTCCTCGGCGATGCATGCAAGCTCGCGCAGCGGGGCGACGTCGCCATCCATCGAGAACACGCCATCGCTGGCCAGCAATGCCGCACCGCCGCGATGCGATGCCAGCTGGCGAGACGCGCCGTCGGCATCGGCATGCGGATAGCGCTTCAGCGCGCAACCGGCAAGGCGCGCGGCATCGATCAGGCTGGCATGGTTGAGCCGGTCCTGCACGCACACGTCGCCCTCACCGAGCAGCGCCTGCAGCACGGCCAGGTTCGCCATGTAGCCGCTGCCGAACAGCAGCGCGCGCGGGGCTTGCAGCCAGTCGCCGAGTTCGCGCTCCAGCGTGGCATGCGCGGCGTGGTGGCCGCAGACCAGGTGCGAGGCACCGGCGCCGGCGCCGTGTTCGCGCGCGGCAGCGGCCAATGAGGCGGCAACGCGGGGGTGCCGGGACAGGCCGAGGTAATCGTTGCTGCAGAAGTTCAGCAGCCAGCGCGGCGCGCCATCGCTGCCGATGACTTCGCAGCGCATGCCGTCGCGGCGCAGTACCGTGCGCAGCGTGCGGCGGCGATGCGCGGCCTCGCGCTGCTGGCGCGCGGCGGCGATGCGCTGGTGGAGGTCGACGCGAGCCGCGTCTTGGTCCGTGCCGGGCGTCATGCGGCGCACGCAACGCAGGCGCGACGCAGCCGCCGCATGTCAGGCCGCTTCGGTGATGCCGGCATGCACGGTGGTGCTGCAGGCATCGATGCGATCGTCGATGGCGGCGTCCAGTGGCATCGGCCGCAACCCGAGCCGCGCGAACAGGGCCTGGTCACGCTCGACGTCGGGGTTGCCGGTGGTCAGCAACTTCTCGCCGTAGAAAATGGAGTTGGCGCCCGCGGCGAAGCACAGCGCCTGCAACTCGTCGCTCATCGATTCGCGCCCGGCGGACAGGCGCACCATGGACTTCGGCATCAGGATGCGGGCCGCCGCCACCGTGCGCACGAACTCGAACGGATCCAGTTCCGCGGTACCCGCCAGCGGCGTGCCTTCGACCTGCACCAGGCGGTTGATCGGCACCGAATCCGGATGCGCCGGCAGGTTCGCCAGCGCCTGCAGCAGGCCGGCGCGCTGGCCGCGCGATTCGCCCATGCCGACGATGCCGCCGCTGCAGGTCTTCATGCCGGCGTCGCGCACATGGCCCAGCGTGTCCAGGCGATCCTGGTACTCGCGCGTCTGGATGACCTCGCCATAGAACTCGGGCGCGGTGTCCAGGTTGTGGTTGTAGTAGTCGAGGCCGGCTTCGCGCAGGGCGTGGGCTTGGTCGTTGGACAGCATCCCGAGCGTTGCGCAGGTCTCCAGGCCGAGGGCCTTCACCTCGCGGATCATCGCGGCCACCTTGGGCACGTCGCGGTCCTTGGGCGAGCGCCAGGCCGCGCCCATGCAGAAGCGCGAGGCGCCGGCAGCCTTGGCTTGCCTTGCCTTGTCGACCACGGCGTCGGTGCTCAACAGCTTGGTCGCGTCCACCCCGGTGTGGTAGCGCGCTGCCTGCGGGCAGTAGCCGCAGTCCTCCGGACACCCACCGGTCTTCACCGACAACAGGGTGCTGACCTGGACCTCCGCCGGATTGAAGTGCTGGCGATGGGCGCTGCCGGCCAGGTGCAGAAGCTCGGTGAATGGCAATGCGAACAGGGCCTCAACCTCGCCGCGCGACCAGTCGTGGCGAATGGGGAACGAGCCGACGGGAGCAATGGAGACGGCAGGCATGGGAGTTTCCCGACAGACGCGTTGCGGACGAGCCGGCAGTCTGGGAAGCATGGTCAACGCTGTCAACCAAACACGCAGGGGAAAAGTTGACGGGCACGCTCACGCCCCTTGGCCCTGGCTGTTCGCCCTGCGCTGCCTGGTCTGCGGCGAGGCCGGCGAGGACGGGCGCGACCTGTGCGCCGCCTGCAGCGCCGCCCTGCCTTGGCAAGGCCCGGCCTGCCTCCGCTGCGCATTGCCGCTTCCGCGAAGCGAGACCTGCGGCAGCTGCCAGCAACGGCCGCCCCTGCTCACCGAAACGCACGCGGTGTTCGACTACGCGTTTCCGCTGGATCGGCTGCTGCCTCGGCTGAAGTTCCATGGTGATCTGGCGGCCGGGCGGGTACTGGCCCAGGCCATGGCGGCGTGCTGCGCCGGGCTGGCGCGACCCGATGCCATCGTTCCGGTGCCCCTGCATCGCGCGCGACTGCGCCGCCGCGGCTACGACCAGGCCCGGGAACTGGCCGCGCCGCTGGCCCATGCCCTGCACCTGCCTTTGCTGGACCATGCCCTGCATCGGCAACGGACCACCAGCGCGCAATCCCTGCTGGATGCCGCGGCACGCCAGCGCAACCTGCGCGGCGCGTTTGAAGTGGTGGACGCACGGGCGCTGCCGGCGCACGTGGTCTTGGTCGACGACGTGATGACCACTGGCGCCACCCTGCACGCCGCCGCGCGCACGTTGCTAGCTTCCGGCGTCCAGCGGGTTGACGCGTGGGTCTGCGCGCGCGTCGCCTAGGGTGCCGGCAACGCGTAGTGGGCAGCGATGCCCGCGAACACCGCCATCCCGACCCAGTGGTTGTGCAGGAAGGCGCGGAAACACCATTCGCGCTCGCGGCAGCGGGCAATGGCGAATTCGTAGACCACCAGCAGCACGGCAACACCCAGGCCGCCCCAGTAGTACGGGCCGAGGCCCGCATCGCGCGCGACCAGCGCCAGCGCGGCGAACATGCACGCGTACAGCACGCCCTGCGCGATCAGGTCGGCATCGCCGAACAGGATCGCGGTGGACTTGGCGCCCATGCGAATGTCGTCCTCGCGGTCCACCATCGCGTACCAGGTGTCGTATGCGGTCGCCCAGAAGACGTTGGCGAGGTACAGCAGCCAGGCGACCGCCGGCACGCTGCCGGTGAGGGCCGCGAACGCCATCGGGATGCCCCAGCCAAACGCCATGCCCAGGTACACCTGCGGCAGGTAGGTGTAGCGCTTGAGGTAGGGATAGCTGGCGGCCAGCAGCACGCCGACCGCACTCATGTAGATGGTCAATCGGTTGAGCGTCAGCACCAGCGCGAACGCCACCAGCATCAGCACCGCGAACACCGCCAGCGCCTCGCGCCCGGAGACCGCGCCGGTCGCCAAGGGGCGGTCCCTGGTGCGTTCCACGTTGGGGTCCAGCCAGCGATCGGCGTAGTCGTTGATCACGCAGCCAGCGGAGCGGGTGAGCCACACGCCGAGGGTGAACACGATCCAGGGCCATAGCGGCGGCACGCCTTCGGCGGCCAGCCACAGACCCCACCAGGTGGGCCACAACAGCAACAGCCAGCCGATGGGTCGGTCGCCGCGCACCAACGCCCAGTAGTGCCCCAGGCGTTCGCGCCAGGGCGGCAGAGTTCGTTGAAGCGGAGCGTGGTCGCGTTCGTAAGGCATCGAGCAAGCCTAGCAGTGCGCTGCCTGCCTCGGCCCGGGCAAACATGCGAGAATGCGCACCCGCGGCGCACTTGCTGCCGCGCGGTACGCGCCCGTAGCTCAGCCGGATAGAGTAGTGGCTTCCGAAGCCATTGGTCGGGGGTTCGAATCCCTCCGGGCGCACCATTCTCCATCCGTCCTTGCGTGTGTCGGCTGCGCTGGTTGACGCGGGCCAGGACCACATCGCCTCGCGACGTCCGTCAGCTGATGCGTACCCGTCGCGACCACTCGCGACCCCCGGACAAGACGAGCAGTACCCAGTCAGGATCCGGCAGCAAGGTAGCTGTAAAAATTAGCCGGGCCGGGAGCCGCGGTCTTGGCGCTGGGCAGCACTGCGGTCGCGTCCCTGCATCTTTTCTGGTCGCCAGTGGCGTATGCATCGGCCCGGTTGAAGCCCGGAACGCCACTGCACCGCACGCCATAACGCGTACGCTACCCTCAAGCCTGCCACCCTGGAGCCCCGTCGCCATGTCCACCCTGCGATTGCACCGGATGTTATGACGGCGACCCCGGAGTCCCGGCCGCCTGCGCCCGACGCCAGCAGTGGCTTGCACGCGGCGACGCCCGCGCGACAGTGGCACCCCTTCGGGTGGCGGCGCATGCGCCTGCGCGACATTTTCATCATCGGGGTGTTCTGGATCGGGCTGGCGCTGGCTTCCGTGGCGGGAGGTTTGGGACCCATCGACGGCAGGATGTTCGACCTGGTGGTGCGCGCCCTGCCAGGGGCATCGCCCAGCGCGGTTGCGGTGATGCGCCTCGATGCGCCTCCGCCCGTGGGACACGCCAGCGCCCTGCTGCAGGTGGGCGCGACGCGCGTGGTCGACCTCGACTCGGACGCGCTGCAAACGTTGCGGCCGGCACACACATTCAGCGCGGCCGACGCGAAGCATTGTCGCCCCCCGGCAGGGGACGGCATCCTGCGCGTGCTGCGCCTGCGCGATGGGGACGGCAAGCCCTGCCCGCTCGCGCGCCTGGTCGCCGACGCCGGCCTGCCGGTACCGGCGGGAACCCTGCTCTCGCCGGATTTCTCGGCGCGGACCAGCACCTCGATTCCACGCCTCGACGTGCGCGAGCTTGCGGGTTCCGCCAGCCAGCGGGAGGCCGTGGCGGGCCGCATCGTGCTGCGGGTGCCAGCCCCCGATACGCCCGCCCACATGACGCCCCTGTACGCGACGGACGGTCTTCTGGAACCGTCCACGCCCTATGCCATGGTGCTGGATGCGTTGGTCAGGGGTCGGGCAATCGGGTGGGCGCCGGCCGGCACCGACGTACTGGTGGCCGCCCTGCTCATCCTGTTGCTGCAGCTTGCGTTGCGCCGCTCAAGCTACCGGCGGACGCTGGCAATGACCCTGCTTGTAGTGGTCCCGGTCCTCCTTGCCTACGCCGCCACGCTGCACCTCGGTCGCCTGCATGTGGGGCCGACCGCGAGCCTGGTGGCCATTGCGGTTTTCGCCCTGCGCACCGTCCTGCGGCGCAACCGCATGCTGGTGGACACACTGGTCGAGGTCGACCATCGCCTGACCGGTCTCGTCGGCAAGCCGCTGGGGAAGGGCTTCGAGCTTGAGACCGAGGTGGTGTGGGAGCACGCCAACCGTTTTCTCACCGAATTCTTCGACCTCCGCCGCAGCGTGATGCTGGAGCTTCCTACGGGCGCTACGCATCTGCGGCCAGTCGCTGCATTCGGTTGCAGTGCCGGGGACATCATCGAGAAACGGCGCGACTATCGCCGCGCGCCTTTCTCGACCGCCCTCGTGCGCGCGCTGCCCACCGCGCCCTCCCGTCCCTTCCTGCCCGCCGAGGACGGGGTGGCCGACCTGATCACGCCCTTGCTGGCCGCCGACCAGTTGGTCGGGTTCTGGGCCTTCAGCGTGGCGCTGGCGCCGGGCGCGTCATCGGACCCACTGGCCGCGGAAGCGGCACGGTACGCCAACGAGGTCGCCAAGGTGATCTTGCGTGTGGGCCGGCTCAATGCTCCCGCGGCCGCCAAGGCCAAGCGCTGGCCAACGCTGACGCGCCTGCGCGCGCGCCTGCTCGATGGGGCCATGCAGGCGCGCGAGCAGGTCGCCGCCTATCGCGATGTCTTCACGTCGGTCGGACATCCGATTGCGGTATTCGACTTGCTCGGGCGCCTGCAACTCGCCAACCCGGCCTTCGAGGAGTTCGCGGACGGAACGGGACAATCGCTGATGGCGATGTCGGTCACCGGCATGCTCGAGTCACGTTGCAAGCTGGCGCCGCCTGCCGCAAAACAGGTGATGCGCCAGGCACTGCTCGGAACCGGCGCCGAGGCTCGCGTGCCGATGCGCGCGCGGGCCGGGGATATTCCGCAGACACTGGTCCTGCGCCCGATCCTCCGGCATGCGCCAGACCTGGCTGGACTTGCGGTTTCCCCGTTCGACTTGCTTGGCATGATCGTCGAGATCGTGCCCGATGCCAGCCGAGCCCAGGCAGCGCAGCGGCTGGGCCATGCGGCTGCGCAATACGCGCGGCGCTCGCGTGCGACGTTGGAGGCGATCGAACGCACGCTGGATGCGCTGGGCGTGGACGCAGGCACTCAGGGTGACCTGAAGGACATCCTGGCCAGCGGCCGCAGTGATGCCAGTGACCTGCTGCACCAGGCAGAAGGGCTTCCCGCTCAGGACCCAGCAGCGACCGCGTCCGCGTCACTGGACTTGGAGCAAGTGCTGCTCCACGTACGCCAGGTCCTCGGGCGCAGCGCACGCGAGAAAAACGTGGAGATCCAGCTCCCCAGGCGCGCCGTGCCGCGCGTTGCAGCAAGCGAAGAGTCAGTCACCCGCTTCCTGCGCAACCTGGTCGCACTGTTGCTGGACGATGCGGCGCCCGGCAGCATCGTCGACCTGACCTGTTCGGTGTCCGATGGTGCCACGGTCCAGCTGCGGATCACCAACGACGGCTTCGGCATGCCTGCCTGGCATGTGCAGCAGGTCCTGGGGGACATGGCCAAGGCTCCGCCCGGTGCCGACGCCTCCCTGCTCGAGCAGGTGGCACACGCGGCCGCAAGCCTGAATGGCAACATCACCTTCCGGCTTGAGCCTGAGCTTGGCAAGGGCTACCGGGCCACGCTGACGCTGCCGCGGGCCATCTGACCGGGATGGTGCTGCACATCTTCCCCGCGCAGGCGCTCGACAGCTCGGTGATCACCACGGTGTGGGTGGGGCTATGCGTGATCACCCTGCTCAACCTGCGCTTCGGCACCACACTCGCGGGCCTGGTGGTGCCCGGGTACCTGGTCCCGCTGTTGCTGGTGAAGCCGGTGAGTGCACTGGTCATCTGGGTCGAGGCCATCGTCACCTACCTGCTGGCCCGCCTGCTGGCCGACCATCTCATGCGGCGCACCGGCGGTTGCACGATGTTCGGCCGCGACCGGTTCTTCGCGTTGCTGCTGGTTAGCGTGTTCGTGCGCGTGGTCAGCGACGGCTGGCTGTTACCCGCGCTCGGCCGCACGCTGATCGCGCAGGGCCTGGTCTTCGACTACCACAACAATCTTTACAGCTTCGGGCTGGTGATCATCGCGCTGACCGCCAACCAGATGTGGAACGGCGGACTGGCCCGCGGCACCGGCACGTTCCTGCTGTATGTCGGGCTGACCTACGGGATCGTCCGAGGCCTGCTGATCCCGTTCACCAATTTCGACATCGCTGGCCTGGGCTTCGTGTATGAAGGCATCTCTTCGGACATCCTGGCCAGTCCAAAGGCCTACCTGATCCTGCTGGCGACCGCGTTCATTGCCTCGCGGATGAACCTGCACTACGGGTGGGAGTTCAGCGGCATCCTGATTCCGGCGTTGCTGGCGCTGCAGTGGTTCCAGCCCACCAAGTTGCTGATCTCGCTCCTGGAAGCAGCGCTGATCTTCGGCCTTGGTCACGCCGCGTTGCGGCTGCCGGTGTTCCGGCGGATGAACATGGAAGGCTCGCGCCTGCTCCTGCTGTTCTTCAGCGTCGGGTATCTCTACAAGCTCGGGCTCGGCTTCGCGCTGACATGGCTTGCGCCTTCGGTAAAGGCGTCTGACTTCTTCGCCTTTGGTTACCTGCTGTCGACGCTGCTGGCGGTGAAGATGCACCAGAAGCAGATCACCTGGCAGATCTCCCGCACCACGGTGCAGACCTCGTTGATGGGACTCGCCGTGGCCAGCCTGGTCGGCTACGGGCTGACCCTGGCTTGGCCGGGCGCAGGTCGCGCCAACGCCGCGGTCGTGGCGCAGTCCGAGCCAATCCCGGAGGGCGCGCCACTTCCGGAGCAGCTGGCGACAAGACGCCGCGCGCTGTATGCCTCGGACCGCCACCCTGCGGCGCTGGTGTTTACCCCGGCCGATCTGGGCTATTTCGGAGAAGGCGTGCGCGCACTCGTGGCCTATCGCAAGGCGCCCCGCCCGGACCGCCTGGAAGCGGCGCGCTTGGCCTTGGCGCGGGGTGGCTTCGCAATGGAGTGGGCGGGCGGTTGGCTGGTGGTGCGCGACAAGGATCCCGGGCGGGGCGCGGGCATCTACGCGCTGAACATGCGGCCACGCACCACCCTCGCCGTCGCCGTGCCGGCACCGCTGGATGAGCCGGGCACGTTCGAGGCCAGCGTGCATCTCGCATTCGCAGAGGGCCACGCCGCGTTCGCCAGCGCGGGGGCCCGGCGCGACCGCCTGCCGGAGGGGCGCAGCAACGTGCTGGACAACCCCGACCTGCCGTTCGCGCGCTTCCACGCGCTGGCCGCGGAGTCCGGCGTGATGCACGTGCGCGGCATGGCCAATGCGCCGGGCGTGGACGCGCCCGCCCAGCTGTGGATCCAGCGCGCCCTGCCGCCCGGACTCGACCTGGACGCGCTTGCCGCGCGCGCCGGGCCAGTGGTCGCCCGTTTCGACCGCCGACCCGCAACCAACGCATTGCGCGACGCCACCAGTGCACCGTTCGCGGAGCTCCTGCTGGGAAGGTCCGCACGCCTGCGCCTGATCGCGCGCACGCTGGGAGGCCGCGGCGTGCGCGTGGTCGCCGAGCAGCAGCGCGTCGACGGCTATCTGTATTCCTGGCTTGCCGAGCGTCGCGGTGCCATCGCCGAGGCCGGTAGTGAACGCTTCGACCCGCCCGAGCTGGGTGACCTGCTGTACCTGCAGACGGAGGTGATCGAGCCCCTGCACGCCGTCGCCGAGCAATGGGGCACGCGCAAGGATCCGGACGCCTTGCGCGCCATCGACGCAGCGGCGACCACGCTTGGCTACCGGATGGTGCTGCATCGCCACCTCGGCAGCGGGGCGGAACACGCGATTCTCTCGGAAGCCGATGGCGGAAGCCGTCATTGGGGCACCGTGGTGGTCCGGCTCGGCGCGGCCGCTCCCTACCTGGTGGAGATCCCGCGCCCGCTCTCCGAGCGCCAGACGTTCGAGTACGGCACCCGTCTGTTTGCGCGGCTGGACGCGCGCGCGCTGCTCGTCACCGGCGCCCACCACGCCGTGCGGGCCGATGGCCGGGGCAACGTACTGGACCCTGCCAATCCGCTCACCGCCTTCAATGTGGCCCACCAGGCCCTGGTCAGCGCGATGCATCCGGAGGTGTGGGCACTGCAGGTGCGCGGCCGCCTGGAACGAGACCCGCGACCCGCGCCCGATGTCGTCGCCGGCTTCGTCGGCAAGCCGGCCACCAACGCCGACGCACCGCGCCTGCAGGCCCTGCTGGACTCGCTGCGGGACGATGCCGATACCGTCGCAATGGCAGGCACCGACGCCATGGCCCGCCACCGCGACGCCGGCGCCGATCCCCAGGCGGCTTACGTGCGCGCGCTGGACGGGCCGCGGTTCGTCACCCTGACGGTGTCGGCGCAGGCGCGCCGCAGTTACCGCGATGCCCTCGAGGCAGATCCGGACGCGGCGCGTTTCGCCGCCGCAGGCGTGCCAACGGTGCGCGCGGATGCCGCCCTGCGGCTGGCGGGGGAGCGCTTCGGACCCGCGCCAACCGCCCAAGTCCGCGCGCTTGTGGATGCCTATGTGCCGACCCGGAACGTGGTTGCGCTGGCCCGTGCGCGGCGTGAGGTTGCCTCCATCGAGCGAATAGTGGACCCGGCCAGCGGTCGCGCCTATCTGCGCCTTGGCCGCCAGGACGGCGTCGCGATTGCCTGGCGGGTACTCGACCCTGGCGCCGATGCGGGCGTCGTGATGGAGCCGGCCGCCCGTGAAGCCTTCGCGGCTGGCAACGGCACGTGGCTGTTCACGGGAGTTTCGCCATGAGGCGGCTGGGCTACGGCCTGCTCGCGCTGGCGTTGCTGCTGGCCATGGCGCCGCTGGCCTCCCTTGCGTGGCAGCGCTGGCAGGCGTGGCACCGCCTCGCGCCCATACGCAATGCCGACCTCGACGAGCGCGTGCTGTTCCAGGCAGTGGACGGCCGGCCGCTGGAATTCAACGTGTCGACCCACCAAGGCTGGATCGCCCTGCAGGGCTTCGTCGTGGCCCACCCAAAGGCGCGCGCGCGCGACCTGCCGCTGACGATCGAGGTCGGCCTGCACGGGACCCGCGGGGTGCAACGCGAACGACGCTACATCGCGCTGTCTGCCGCGGAGCATCGGCGGCCCTACGGATTGCTGGATGGCCGGGAGGAGCACGCCACGTGGGCCCTGCCAGCCGAGTGGATCGACCTGACCGACCGACCGGACGTGCAGGCCATCTCGGTGCGGGTCATCGACCTTCCCGCGGCGGTGCACACGGTCCTGTGGCGCGGCGCCATCGAGCACCGGCTCACCGACGGCCAGGTGCGCTTGCGCTACCGGCGGCTCAGTGATGCCTCGCGTGAAGCGCTGACGGCCAACTGGGTCACGCCCTCGGCCGTCGTGCATCCGGCCGTCAAGCAGGAGCTGCTGCGCTATCGGCAGGAACGCATCGGCCCGCTTGGCGCGTCAGGCGAGGCGTTCAAGGCGCGCCGCGTGCTGCGTGCAGCGCGGGGCATGGCCGTGCAGCCCTACGCCTCCCGCCCCCTGGCCTTGGCGATTGGGCCGTTGATGCCGGTGGGGGTGGAACTCGATCGCCCGCGCAATGTGCGCATCGACGCCCAACGCGCGGACGGGACAAGGCTGCCCGTCTTGATCGAAGGGCCTTTCGGGGGCGACGGCACCCCGCGACGCGTGCGGAGCGATGGCCGCTGGGAAGGCCCTTGGACCGCCGGGCGCTACCTGCTGCGCAGCGAGGTTGCCGGCGATGTCGACGTACGGGAGGTCCAGAGCGGCGATGCACTGGTGCCGTCGGGCCTGCGTCCTCGTACCCATCGCGCCCTGGCCGCCCGGCCGCTGCGCTACCGCCTGTACGCGTTGGGCGATGCACCGCCTCCCGTGCGCCTGCGCTTGCGGGCGGAGCAGGAAGATGCACGCGTGACGGTGCATTTCGTTGCCGATGCCGGCGGCGTGCTTGCCTCGCATGCCATCGCCGTGCCCTGGCGAGCCTCCCGCTACGATCGGCCCGCGGCTGCGCTCGACAGCCCGGCGGCCGTCCCCGTGCAGATCGACCTGCAGCCGCCGGCGCAGGCGAACGCGATGCGTATCGAGGCGGCCAACCCGGTGCTGGTGCATGCCTTGACCACCGTGCCAAGCCAGGCGACGTCGCAGGGACCACGCTGGTATTCGTTCCAACCGGACGTCAACCCACGCAGCGCGCTGTCGCAAGGCGTGGTGGTGGTGGAGCAACCGCGACCGATGCGTGCACGGACCGCCCTCGCAACCCCGGGAGGGGTGGCAATACGCAACCCGGTGTCCGGCAGCGTGACGCAAGGCGTGCGGCGCAACGCCATGCGCGCACCCGCGCCACCGCGACTGCGCTTGCGCCCGGAAAGCGCCGATCGCAACCAGACGGGGGGCGATCCGGATGCGGATTGATGCGCGCGTTACGCTGCTCTCGGCGATGATCCTGATGATGTCCGGATGCACCCACTTGCGTGATCCCTTGCACGACTGGCTGCAAGCCGGCCGCAGCGAGCACTACCGCGCGCCGACGCCGGCCGAATCGTCGACGCTGTCGGCCGCGTTTGCGCGCGGCCTGCATGACGAAGGCGTTGCCGACTGGCAGGAACTCGGCTACGAGTCCACCGCGTTTGGCAAGGATGCCGCGGTTCGCGAATCCATGCCACGCGCCCGCGGCTGGGGTGGCTACGTGTTCCGCACCGGCGCGGCGCGCGCGCTGGTCGTGCAGGCCCCGCATGCCGACAGTGACCGCCGCACCGGCGAAATCGCCCTCGTGCTCTACCGCGCTACCGGCGCGCGCGTGCTGGCCCTCAATTCGGCGCATCGGTCGCTGGATGGGGCGGACCAGGCCAACGCCGTCGAGGCCCCTTTCACCGTGCTCGGGCGCGAAGCGGCCCGGCCGGAAGTCGATGCGCTGGTCTTCCAGGTCCACGGTTACGGCGCAGCGACCGCGAAACGCCACGGCCTGGCTGCATCCAGCCTGGTGCTCAGCAATGGGACACGCGAGCCCGATCGCGCCCTGCTCGACCTCGCGGCGTGCCTGGCCGATGCACGATTCGACGTCCGCCTGTTCCCCACCCAGGCACCGTATCCGGGCGGCACCCGCAACGCGGTGCGCGCCGCGATGGCTGGCCCCGGCGCGGGGCGCTTCGTCCACGCCGAGCTCGGTGAGGCCCTGCGCGCTGAACTTGTGCAGGACAGCGCACGTCTACAGGCGTTTGCCGCATGTCTTTGACGCCCTCGCCCCTCGCCCTTGCGTTGGCCCTCGCCATCGCCGCGACAGTGCCTGTTGCGTCTGCGCAGTCGCTGCCGCGGCGCGTGAACCTCGAGCACGCAACCCACGGCGAGGCCTGGCGCGATGTGGCCCGCGATCGTCACGTGTTCAGGGTCGGGCCTGGGCAGCCCGTGCTGGCACCACTCGATGGTGGACGACTCATCGATGTCCAGTTGCTCGACGGGCCTGCACCGGACATCTGGACGAGCCAGGGTGGCGCGCTCCTCGTGCGGCAAGCGCCACAGTCGGTTGATTCGCGCACGCAGGTCGTGGACACGTTTGGTGGCGGCCGCCGATGGCTGCGACTGGAGGGCGAGGCCTCGGCGCAAGCCGTGGTGCATGCACGCATCGATGGCCGCCGCGGCGGCAGCGATCCGTGGCTGGTGCCGCTCGCGCCCCTGGAAACCCTGCTGCCGCGCACCCGGCCGGGCCGACGTGATCATGTCCTGCGGCAGGAAGACGCGCCCGCGCGCTACCCCGTCCAGGGCGGACCGCTGCGGCTCGATGTGTGGCGCGTCCAGCGCTTGGGCCTGTTGCCGCCGGATGCAACCTGGTTGCGGATCGAGGCCGATGGCCGCGTGTTGTTCGATGGCCGCGTGGCAACGCCAGTGGAGCGCGAGCGCATGCACGTCACCGACGGCTGCGCGGATGTGCTGGACCTGGCCGGGCGCGTGCGCGTGGACGTCCCCGCCGGCACCCGCGAACTGCGCGTCCATGGCGAGCGGGGCACGTGGCTGAAGGTCCTCGCGCCACTCCCCGGAACGCCGGTCGAGGCGCTGGCCGTGGCCAGCGATGCGGCGCGCGAGTCCTTGCTGCCCGACCCGGGCGAGCTGGTCGAACAAGCCTTCGGCCGCGCCGTGCTTGCCTACCCGGAGCCCCGTGCCAATGCGTTCCTCGCGCGCTACAGCTACCTGCGCCCCGTCGCGCTGCGCCCCCAAGGCAGCGAAGGCCTGACCACGCGCGCGTGGCGTCCGCGCTTTGCTGATCGCGATGGCCGCGGCGCCTTCCCGACGCGCCCTCCGGAGCCGGGCGAAACCCCCATCTCACCGGTCGCCTTCCACTGGATGCCGGCGGGCGCGCGTTGGCGCATCGACACCGCGACCCCAGGCCGGGCCGGCCTGTTGAGGATTGCGGTTGCACATGCAGAACCATCATCCGCGGGCACGCGCTTGCGCCTGGAACAGGCGGGGCATCCCGCAGTCGACCTGCGCCTGGACCCCGAAATCGTGGGGGCGATGCGGACGGCGTCGAGCGAAGCCGACGGCCTGCTGGCGCTCGCCCCGGACGGGCCTGCGATCGTCGATGCCTCGCAAGTCGTGTTGCGGCGCGAGGATGTCGCATCGCATGCAACCCTGGTGAACGTGGGTGGACATGGCGCCTGGGTCACCGTCGACCAGCGCGTACCCGCGCCCCGGCAACTCGCCGAGCCCGCGCACATGGCGCCGCTGCTCGCGCCGGAGCAGCTCCAGGATGCGCTGGTCGAGGCCCGCGCGGCCGGGCAGGACGATGCCGCCTCCCCCGCAAGCACGCGCGATGTCGACTACGTGCGGCGCCTGCTTGCAGCGCGCGCCGCCCGCTTCGCGGCCGAGCCGTGCGTCCAGGCAGTGAATGGTGTCCCTGGCGAGGCCGAACGCGCGCTGGAACTCCTGGGCAAGGCCCAGGACCTCGATCCCCTGCTCGCCCGCTGCGCCGCCCAGCAGGCGTTCGCGGCTGCACCGGAGGCGCCAGGCGTGCATGCAGCCCTCGATGCATGGGCGATGCACGCCGATCAATCCGAGCTGCGCACCGGCGCCTACGCGTGGGCCGTGCAGGCGCCCGCGCGACGACGCGACCGAGCCGCGTGGGCGCGACTTGCGCGCGCACTCGCAGAGGAAGGCGAGGGCATGGCCGCGTTGGTGGCATCGCATGCGGCCGGATCATCGCTGCGGTTGCGCCCTGACGGCCCGATGGTGGCATCGGTGCCTGCAGACCGAGCCGCCGCGGCCGTGCGGTTGCGCACCGAACGTGAGATCGAAGTCGCCTACGCGCGCGCCGATGCCTCGCAGCCCGCGCGCTGGAGCCTTGATCGCGCGGGCGCACACACGCTCGAGCTGCGCGCCACCGGGGACGTGCCGCAATGGGTGCGCCTGCAAAGTGGCGCGCGCGCGTGGTGGGTGCTGTTGCCCCCGGCGCAGGCGGACGCCAGTGCCCTGCGTGACACCGCCAGCGGGGCCGCGCCGGGGCTGGCCGTGCGCGTGCGCCTGGAGGTGCCGACGGGCGGCGCGGCAGTGAGCGTCGAGCCCGATGCCGGTGTGGTGCTGGCGCGGCTGGAGGCGCCGCTGTTGCCCGCGTCGTCCTTGCCACCCGGGTTGCCCGTCGGAGGTGCCGCGTATCCACGAGCGATCGAACTCGAGGTGGCCGATGCATGCCGGGTCGTGCATCTCCGCCCCTCTCTCGCGATTCACCTCCCCGGATCGCCGGCTGCATCCCCTCGCAGCGCTGGCTCCATCACCCTGCATGCCGATGCACCGGCGATCGAAGAGCGGGCGACACCACGGACCGCGACGCAGGCAGCCTTGCAGGCATTGCGGCTGATCGAGGCCGGCCGCTTCCCGGCCGCCGAGGCCGCCGCCGCGCGCGCCTATGCCCTGCGGGAAACCGATGCCGTCCCGCCCGCGCCCGGCGTTTTCCCGGAGCTCGAGCGCCACGTCGAGTTTCGCCGGGTGACCCCGGTGTCGCACGGTGGCGTGCTGCATCGCCATGTCGCGGATGGGCGCTCCAGCCAACCCCTGCTCGCGCGGCGCGAACGCTGGGCCGGGCTTGAAGACGAACAGGCATTCGTACTGCGCCCCGGCCAGGCCTGGGTGCTTGAGGGCCTGCAGCCTGGACAGCAGGTGCGGCTGATGCTGCGTGCGCAGGCCGCACTGTCCGACCAGGTCGAAGTACGCACCACGCGGGGTGACCTGCGCCGGATTCGGCGCGGCGAGACCACCCGGGTCAGCGATACCGCAGACGCTCGTGGCGAGCTGCATCTGCGGCTGGGTGAGGCACTTCCCGGCACGTTCGTCGCACTGGAACTGGCCGATGCCGATGGCACTGCGCTCGACGGCCGCCGTGCCATCACCTACCACCGCGGTCCGGTGGCGCTGCGCATCGAGCGGCCGACGGTGTTGCGGATTACCGAATGGGACGGCGTGCGCAGCGAAGTCAGCACCCAGCGAGTCGACAGCCCGGGCCTGGTGCGCGTCCAGCCCTCGCGCCCCGGCGCCGCGCTGCTCGTCCGCGCCCTGGCGCTGGAGCCTGCAGCGCCGCATTCGATCACCAGGAAGTCGTCGGTCGAGGTTCTTCCTCCCGCTTCCATCGCTTCGGCCCCGATGGAGGATTCCGCCACGGTGCTTGAGCCGTGGCCGCGTGCGTGGGCCAACTCGGGGGGCGAAGACGGTACTTGGGGGCTGCAAGCGTCGTGGCAGCAACGCACGGATGCCGACGACGGCGACGACCAGCAGGAGCAATTCCACGAATTGCGCTGGCGCTGGCGCTGGAATGCCCCCGTCGCCGGGGGGCTGTGGGGCCGCCTTGACGTGATCGGGCGGCGCCACGAAGCGGGATTTGGCGTGGTCGGCCTGCAGCACGACCTGCAGTGGAGCCAGGCCGACGGCCCGTGGGGCGCATCGCTTGACGCCGCCGCATGGCGCCAGTCCACGCCCGCGGGCCTTGGCTCTACAGCGAATGCAGCCAGCGTGCGCGCCGCGGTCGAATGGAGCAGGCGCCGTGACGAACGCTGGCGCGACGAATGGTCGCTGGGCCTGCGCTGGCGCGAGCTGTCATTGCGTGACGTGGACCGCGCGTTTGCCGCCCGCCTCGACAACGATGTCTACAGCCGTTATCGCGACCGCCACCGCCGTCAGCTAGACCTCGGCTATCGCCTCGCCTGGCGCGCGCACTACGACAGCGAATGGATCGTTGACGCGCAAGCGGTGAGCAACGACCTCTCGACGGCAGACCTGGACCACGTCGGCGCCGGGCTTCAATGGCGCTGGGCGCGGCACGGCTGGACGGCCTCCGCGGGCCTCGATGTCCGTCGCTACCTGCACGACGCCGACCGCCGCGTGGCGTTCACGCGCGAGCGCGTCGAACTTGCCATCGGCCGGATCCTGCTCGGTGCGGACGATGGCTGGCGCCTGCGCCTCGCGGGGGGCTACGACGCCGGCACGCGCCAGGCATACGGCGGCATCACCGTCGAATGGTTCGACCATGACGGTCGCGGCCTGGTCGATTTCGCCCCATCGGAGTTGTTCCTGCGCGGCGTCACCGAGACCGACCTGGCGGCACGCCTGCTCGCGCCGGAGACGCCGCCGTGACCCGCGCCGCCCGCATCTCCGCCTTGCTCGACCGCGGCGCCCTGCCGATGTGGCGCAAGCTCGATGTGCACGAGCGCGACGCCGTCTCGCGGGAATTCGGCACCTGGACCGGCTCTCGGCTGCCGTCCCGCGAAGACGACCCGGAGGTCTGGGAGCAGTTCGAACTCGCGCGCTACCTGCGCGAGCAACTGGTAGCGCTTGCTGCCCGCCATGCCAAGCTCACGCAGTCTTTCCGGGTGTACCAGCAGCGGCTCGACCTGGCCGACACCATCGCGGTCCGCCACGCACTGATGCTCGAATTCCTCGCCACGCTTGGGGCGAGCAGGCGCCAGCTGCGTGGTGATCGTGCAGCGCTCTCGCGTTGGCTCGACGTCGATGCGGTTGCGGAGCGTTATGACCGCGAGCGTGCGCGCATCGAGCGGCGCATCCATTTCTGCCTGGACCGTCTGGGTCCACTGGCGCACCACCTCTGTACCCATCACCCCGCCATTGCGGGCAGTCCGGTGTGGACCGCGCTCGACCTCGAGACCGCGCTTGCCCCGCTGCTCGGATTCCCGGGCGACACGCGCATCCGCCAGGGTGCGCTCGCCTGCCTGCGTACATCGCTCGGGGGCGCCGATGGCCAGGGGGAAATTGCCCGCCTGCAACTCGCGCGCCCGACGGTGCAGTTCATCTATCGCACGGTGCTTGATGCGCGGCAGTCGGTCTGGCTGCAGTGCGAGGCGCTGGAGACGCTGGCACGCTTTGCACCGGAAGAGCTGCAGCTCATCGCCGAACAGCGCCTGGCCCGCCCGGGGGATGACGACGGGATGTTCTTTCGGCGCCGCCTGGCGGAGACGCTGGTGGCGGCGCTCCCGGTCCGTCCGCACTACACGACTTCGCTTCGCCGCCTCGCCGATGATCCGGCGCCCTACGTGCGCCAGGGCATTGCGGAGCTGTTGCCGCGCCTGCCATCCGCGCTCGGCCTCGAACTCTGGAACCGCCTGGTCGATGACGCCGAGCCCGCGGTCGCCGGGCAGGCGCTGCTGCAGGCCCTGCCGCTGGTCGCCGTGCCGGCGCTGCAGGCACAGGTCATCGCCCGCTTTGTCGGATGCCTCGACGCTGCGCGTGCCGAGTTCCCGCTGCGCGTGGCCGTGCACCTTGCACCCGACCTGCTCGCGCGGGTGCGGGTGGAATGGCCCGAGTCCGCGGATTCCCTGCACGCGGCGCTCGAGGATGCGCTCACCCGCCTGCACACCGGGCATCCACGCACCGCCATGCGCCGCCGCGCCGCCACCGCGCGCGAACTCCTTTCAGGATGCGCGGCGCCGGCCGGCCTGGAACGACTGCCGTTGCATGCCGCTTGCACCCTGCTGGACGGGCAGCAGCCGCTTGCCGTCGCGCGCAGCCTGCTGCCGCTCACGCTGCGCGGCTTCGGCTTCAACCTCCAGGCGCGCCGTCGCGGCCTGGTGGTGCTGCGCGACTGGCGGTGGCGTCCGCGCCTGTGGCGCATCCTGCAGGAAGCGCGGCGGCCGGCGACGGACAAGCGCCAGAACTATTCGCACGTGCGTGGTCGCGTGTATCCGGGGTTGTTGCACGTGCCTTCCGCATGCGTCGCGGAAGTCTCGCCAACCAAGGTGCCCGGCGAGCCCCTGCACATCGCCGAGGAGGACGGCTGGCGCCCGTGGATGCCGCTGCTCGACCAGGTGCTGTCCGCACTGGACCAGGACTGGCCCACGCAGCCCCTGCGCCTGGTCACCACCGAAGGCGTGACCACGGTACGCGTGCCCGACCAGCTCGCCGACCGGCTGCGGGTCAAGTGGCACCTCAGCAAGCGCTTCGCGGAAATTGCCGCGCTGCGCAACTGGACGTCCGACAGCGCCTTCCCCGCGCACGCCTTCACCAGCGCACTGCGCGAGTGCGGCGTGCACTGCAGCTTCGAGCCGCACGCCGGCCGCGACGGGCAACCGTATCCCGAGGATCCACGCCTGCGGCGTTTCTTCCATGCCGGCTTTGCCCCGCTGGAGTTGCCGTTGCAGGAGGCGCGCGACTATTTTTTCTCGATCTACCAGAACAACTTGGCCCAACTGCTCGTGTTCGTGGGCGCGATCGGCGCGTGGTTCTTCGGACAGCACATGTGGCTCAACCGCACCTTCCGCGCCGCCCGCGCCCGGCTTCCGCTGGTCATGGGCGGTTGGGGCACGCGCGGTAAATCCGGCACCGAGCGCCTCAAGGCCGCAGTGTTGAACGGGCTTGGCCTGCGCGTGCTGAGCAAGACCACCGGTTGCGAGGCGATGTTCCTGTTCGGGCATCCCAACCGCGCGCTCAGCGAGATGTTCCTGTTCCGCCCATACGACAAGGCGACCATTTGGGAACAGGCGCGCCTGATGCGGATGGCGGCTGCACTCGACAGTGACGTCATGCTGTGGGAATGCATGGGGCTGAACCCCGGCTACGTGCGCGTGCTGCAGCACGACTGGATGCGCGATGACGTCTCCACCATCACCAACTGCTTTCCCGACCACGAGGACATCCAGGGCCCGGCCGGGGTCGACCTGCCGCTGGTGATCCGCGAATTCATCCCGCCCCACGGCGAGCTCTACACCAGCGAGGAAAACATGTTGCCCTACCTGGCCGACCGCGCCGAGGTCCTGGGCACGCGCCTCACTGCGACCGGCTGGCTGGACATCGGGCTGCTCACGCCGGACCTGCTGGCGCGCTTTCCCTACCAGGAGCACCCGGCGAATGTCGCACTGGTGGCGCGCATGTTCGAAGGCATGGGCTTGCGCCGGGATTTCGCGCTCAAGGAAATGGCTGACCGCGTCGTCCCCGACCTCGGCGTCCTCAAGGTCTACCCCGAGGCAACCTTCGAACGCCGCCGGATCGAGTTCATCAACGGCATGTCGGCCAACGAACGCCACGGTTGCCTGAGCAACTGGGCGCGCACCGGCATGGGCGCGCATCGGCTCGACGTCGATCCACAGGTGTGGACGGTCACGGTGGTGAACAACCGCGCGGACCGCGTCGCGCGCTCCCAGGTGTTCGCCGACATCCTGGTCAATGACATCGGCGCCGACCGCCACTACCTGATCGGCGGCAATCTCGATGGGCTGCAGCAATTCATCCGCGAAGCGTTCGACACCTTCACGGCGTCCTTCGACTGGAGCGGCACGGCGCAGGATGCACAGACCAACGCCGCGATGCTGGATGGCGTGCTCCGTCGATGGCGTGTACCCATGGACGTGGCGGAAGCCGACGAACGCCTGCTCGCCGCAGCGCGGGGACTGGGCATCGACGCGGGGACCGGTGTGGACGCATGCCTCGCCCAGGTGTCGCTCGACCTGCCGGCTTATGCCGATCCCCTGCGCGCGCAGTGGGAGCGCGATCGCGAAGATGCGGCGCGGGTACAAGACCTGCACGACCGTGTCTCGGCGGCGGACGTCGACGCCGTTGGCATCCATGACGTGCTGTGGACGCTGTTTTCCGCCCGGCTGGTGCCGGTGCCGGACTACTACACGCCGGGCAACGTGCTCGTGCATCGCATCCTGCTGGACGCACCACCCGGCGTCCGCATCCGCACCATGGGCATCCAGAACATCAAGGGCACCGGGCTCGACTTCATCTACCGCTGGCAGGCATGGGAGACCCACGCGGCGCAGTGCATCGCCCTGCAGGGAACCAATGCCGACGCTGCCCTGGGTGCGGCGCAGGCATTGGCCGCCTCCACCGAGTTGGGCGTACTGGAGGTGGAAAGACTGCAAGCGGCGATTGCAGCGGCGCGTGCGGGCCGGCTGGGCCAGAACGAGGTGATGCAAAGTCTCCTGGCCCGCGTCGAGCGCGGCGTCGCAGCGGGGCTGGAAGCGGTCGAAACCTACGCCCACGCGCGTCCGGACGACGACAACCGCGCGTGGTCGTGGCTGGTGTCCACGGCCGAGCGGATCCTCGATGCGGGAGATGCGGTGCGCCGCCGCCGGCACGCCGACCAAGTCTATGCGGATCTTGTTGCAGGGCGCATCGCCTCGCCGCGCGCGGCCTACGAACTCAAGCAACTCACCCAGCGCCAGAAGGGCGGATGGCTCGGCGCCTGACCTCGGTCAGGGCGATACGGCGTCCCTGAGCAGCATGGATTGCAAGAGCAGCTCTCGCTGCAGGCAATCGGCGAGGTCGCGCATGGAGGCAAGCTGGTCGGGCGCGAGCACGCGCGGGTGGAAGTCGATCAGGCACATCGCGCCCAACGCCAGTCCTTCGCGGTCGATCAGCGGGAAACCTGCGTAAAAGCGGATCTGCGGTTCACCGGTGACCAAGGGATTGTCCGCAAAGCGGGGGTCCTGCCGTGCATCGGGGATGTAGAGGTGGTCGGACTCGAGGATCGCGTGGGCGCAGAATGAAACGGCGCGCGGCGTCTCGCGCACCCAGTCGCCGGAAGTGCCTCGGAACAGCTGCCGGTTGGCGCCCACCAATGACACCGCCGCGACCGGGATGCCGGCGAGGGTTCGCGCAATCCGGGTGAAGCGCGCCAGGGTCGCCTCGTCGACGCCGTCGTCCCCGAGCAGGGTATCCAGCGCCCGCAGGCGCTCGGTTTCATTCGGGGGAAGTGGTGCCTCGCGCATGCTGCGAGTGTGCAGCAACTTGTGCCGCTTGGGAGACCTGGCCAGGGGAAAAGTTGCACGGCAAACACGCCACGTGCGCCGCTGGGGCCGCAGGGCACCACCTCCGGTGCCCGACAACCTCGCGTGGCCATGCCCATTCTGGGATAATCCGGAGCTTGGCGGCCCCGGGGCCGGACAACCACGCAAGGTGGCACGTGCGAAATTACGACCTGGATTTCCTCAAGCGGTTCTCGATGGTGATCGCCTTCCTGGCGGCCGTCACCCTCGGCCTTATCCTGTTCGCCTACTACTTGAACGGGCAGCTTGAGCGCACCCCGGACCCCAGCGTTCGGCAGCGCGTGGTCGACCGCATCGCCCCGATTGGCCAGGTCTATGCGGGCGCTACCGGCGCTGCCGCGCAAGCGGCGGCGGTGAAGGCCGCGGCTGCAGCTGCTGCCTCGCAGGTGGCCTATGGCGGCACCATCGACGGCAGCGTGATCTACGCAAACCTGTGCACCGGCTGCCACACCGCGGGTGCGGGTGGTGCGCCCAAGCTCGATGCCGGCGGCATCGGTGCGCGCATGGCTGCACGAGGCCTCGACCAACTGGTCGCCCGGGCCATCTCCGGCTACACCGGGGAGGCAGGCGTCATGCCGGCCAAGGGCGGCAACCCGGCCCTGACCGACGAACAGGTCAAGGTCGCGGTGGAATGGATGGTCGGCCAGAGCCAGTAATCCCGCCCATGGTTCCACCTCGCAACGCCGCCTCCGGGCGGCGTTCGCGTTCCTGGCGCACGGGCCAGGACACTCCACCGCTTAACGCCTGCTGCGGCATCATGCGCGCATGACCGACGCCTCCCAGTACACGCCCACCGGAGCCGACCAGGCGCTGTCGATCGACGGCCCGGCGGGACGCATCGAGGCCGCTTACGACCAGCCCGATGGCCCGGCGGTGCCGGTGCTTGCCATCGTCTGCCATCCGCTGCCCACCGAGGGCGGCAGCATGCACAACAAGGTGGTGACGATGGCCGCGCGCGCGCTGCGCGAAAGCGGCATCGCCACCCTGCGCTTCAATTTCCGCGGCGTGGGCCAGTCCGGAGGCAGCTTCGATGATGGCGACGGGGAGCTCGACGACCTGCGCGCGGTCGCGGCCTGGGCGCGGTCGCACCACCCCGACCAGGCGTTGTGGCTGGCCGGCTTCAGTTTTGGCGCGTGGGTGTCGCTGCGAGCAGCGGTGGAACTGCAGGCAGTAGCGCTGATTTCGATCGCGCCGCCGGTGGGGCGCAGCTGGGCATTCGACGGCATTGCATTGCCGACCGTGCCGTGGCTGGTGATCCAGGGCGACGATGATGAAATCGTCTCGTCCGGCGAGGTGCATGCATGGGTCGCGTCGCTGGCGAAGCCGCCACAACTGGTGCGCATGCCGGGTGCGGGCCACTTCTTCCATCGCAAGCTGATCGACCTGCGCGGCGCGATCCGCAGCGGGGTGCGCGGCTGGTTGCCGGAGGCATGACGCGGGGCGACCTGCCATCGCAGCGCTACGCTGCCGGGATCGCGTGCGGCGAATGGACGCTTGATGCGGCCCAGCAAGCGGTGCTGCTGGAACTGGACCGCATCCATGCCGAGCTCCTGCGCACGCCCGCCGATCCAGGCTGGCTGGGCCGCCTCCTCCGTCGCGACGAAGGCAATGCCATTCGCGGCCTCTACCTGTGGGGCGGCGTGGGCCGCGGCAAGACCTTCCTGATCGACCTGTTCCACGACGGCCTGCCGATCGAGCAAAAGCGCCGCACCCATTTCCATCGATTCATGCGCGCCGTACATGCCGGCCTGCGCGAACACGCCGGCGAGCCCGACCCGCTGGCCGCCGTCGCCCGCAAGTGGAGCGCATCCCTGCGCGTGCTGGTGCTGGACGAATTCTTCGTCGGCGACATCGGCGACGCGATGCTGTTGGGGCGCCTGCTGGAGCACCTGTTCGCCGAGGGCGTGGTGCTGGTCACCAGTTCCAATGCCGCGCCGTCCGAGCTTTACAAGGACGGCCTGCAGCGCGCGCGCTTCCTGCCCGCCATCGCCCTGCTGGAAACGCATTGCAGCGTGGTCATGCTGGACAGCCCGCACGACTACCGGCTGCGCGCCCTGGTCGGTTCGCCCGTGTATCGGGCGCCGCTGGATGCCGAGTCCGATGCCTGGCTACAGGCACGCTGGAACGGGCTGGGTGGCGACGATGCCCACCAGCACGCCGGCATCGACATCGACGGCCGGCGCATTCCGGTGCGCGCGCGCAGCAAGGGTATGTGCTGGTTCGACTTCGACGCGCTTTGCGAGGGCCCGCGCGGGAATGCCGACTACATCGAGATCGCCCGCGAGTTCCACACTGTATTGATCGGCGGCATCCCGCGACTGAGCTCCGAACACGATGACGCTGCGCGCCGATTTGTCCACCTGGTCGACGAGTTGTACGACCGCCACGTCAACCTGGTCTGCACCGCGGACGCCGACCCGATGGGGTTGTACGCAGGCGAGCGCCTGGCCGCGGCCTTCGAGCGCACCGCATCGCGACTGGTGGAAATGCAGTCGGCCGACTACCTGGCGCTTGAACATCGTGGTTGATTGCAATCTGAACCGGGACTTTCCGCACGGCGTGCAGCGGCGGTGTTTTCCGGGCGTGCCATCGCCGTCATCGCTAGAATTGCCGACCCCGCTTATGTCGACCGAAGGCCACGCCATGCGCAAGCTCACCGCCACCCTCATGATCAGCGCCCTTGCCCTGGGCCTCGCTGCCTGCAAGAAGGACGCGGAACCAGCGCCTGCGCCCATCAGCGAAGAGCAGGCCGCGCAGGAGGCCGCCAACGAGGCGTTTCCTCCGCTCCCGGTCGAGCCGCCGGCCGACGCTGTGCTTCCGGTCACCGTGGCCGCTGATGCCTTTGGCATCGGCAGCACCCTCGGGGCCAACAACAAGGCGGCCACGCCGAAGCCGGTGTATGCCGTGGGCGACACCGTCTATGCGTCACTGCCGGCGGGCCGCTACCGCCGTGGCAGTACCGCCAACGTCTACTGGACGTACGAGGATGGCCTGTCGCAGAAGGAAGAGACCAAGGAAATCTCCGGCGAGTTCGTCACCTTCGAATTCAGCAAGGCGGATGGCATGAAGCAGGGCAAGTACAACGTCGAGATCGGCGTCGACGACAAGCCGGTCGGCATCGTCGATTTCGTGGTGCAGTAACCCATCCGGTCGCGTTGCGTGACCTCCAGCCTGCCGCTTGGCCGAGAGGTCGCGTACCCGGATCGCTTCGATCCGGGCTTGCTTTACCCGATTCCGCGCCATCTGGGCCGCGACGACCTCGGCATCGCCGACGCCCCGTTGCCATTCATCGGACACGATCGCTGGCATGCGTATGAGCTCTCGTGGCTGGACGAACGCGGCAAGCCGCAGGTCGCCACCGCCACCTTGCTGGTGCCGGCAACATCACCGAACCTGGTCGAGTCCAAATCGCTCAAGCTGTACCTGAACTCCTGCAACAGCGCGCGCTTCGCCGATGCCGAAGCGCTTCGGTCGCAGCTGGTTGCGGACCTGTCGAAGGCCGCCGGTGCGCCGGTATCGATGGTGTTCGGGCTGCCGGCAATGCGCGCCCCCGCGGCGGAGTCGCTGGATGCGCTGGAGATCACCATCGACGCCGCTGGTGCGCCGGATGCCGCGCTGCTCGCCATCGATGCAACGGTCGACGTCGAGGAGTCCCTGCACAGCGCCCTGCTCAAATCCAACTGCCCGGTCACCGGGCAACCGGATTGGGCGGACGTGTTCATTGCCTACCGCGGCCCGCGCATCGAGCGCGCCGGCCTGCTGCGCTACCTGGTGAGCTTCCGCGACCACGCCGGTTTCCACGAACAATGCGTGGAGCAGATCTTCCGTGACGTGTCCCTGCAGTGTCGGCCAGCATGGCTGTCGGTCGAAGCGCGCTACACCCGGCGCGGCGGCCTGGACATCAATCCATGGCGAGGCAGCGCCGGGCTTGCGCCACCGCCGGCCGGCCGCAGCGAACGCCAGTAGCGGGCCCCACGGTTCACACCGCAGGCATGTGGCCTTAACGGCCGCCGTGCCACTGTCCCGGCCAGCGTCGGTCCTGCGCACGCATCCGCACGAGCCGACAAGGTTTGTCCCGGGCAAGTCCTGGACAACCCGGCGGCCTTATCCGTCTCCGCGCATTGCTCCCTGCCAGTTTCGACACCCAGTCTCATCAGCGAAGGAATTCCCATGAAGTTCAACCGCCTCCACACCGCCATGCTGTCCGCCATGCTGGCCTCCGCCGCCCTTGTCGGCTGCAAGAAGAAGGAAGAGCCGGCCGTGATGCCGCCGGTTGCCACCGACACCACGCCGATGCCGGCGCCCGCGCCCATGGCCGCCACCGCCATGGTCAATGGCGTGGACCTGGGCAATGCCGTTGGCGCCGACATGCGGGTCACCGCGCCGATGAGCGCATTCGCGCCGACCGACACCATCTATGCCGCCGTCTCCACCGGCACCTCGGATCCCGCCGCCTCGGTGGCCGGCAAGCTCGGCGCCAAGTGGACCCATGTGGACAGCAACCAGGTCGTGCATGAGGAAAGCAAGGACCTCAACCTGGCCGGCGACGGCGTCACCAACTTCCAGATCAGCAAGCCGGATGGTTGGCCGACCGGGAACTACAAGGTCGAGATCATGCTGGATGGCGCGGTGGTGCAGACTCGCGAATTCGCCGTCCGCTAAGCCTGGCGAAAGAATCCATGAAGGGCGCAGCGCGAGCTGCGCCCTTTTTCGTTATGGCGATGGGACGCGTTTTGCCCCGGCGCCGGCTTACCCCGACAATGGCGGATTCCCCGCCGCAACGACGCCCCCGCCATGTCCAAGATCCTTTACACCCTCACCGACGAGGCGCCGTTCCTCGCCACCGCATCGCTGCTGCCGATCGTGCAGGCATTCGCCGCAACCGCCGGCATCTCGGTTGAAACCCGCGACATCTCGCTGGCCGCGCGCATCTTGGCCCAGTTCAACGATGTGCTCCCCGAGGACCAGCGCAACAGCGACGACCTCGCCGAGCTGGGCAAGCTGGCCACCACGCCCGAAGCCAACATCATCAAGTTGCCCAACATCAGCGCTTCGGTGCCGCAGCTGAAGGCGGCCATCGCCGAGCTGCAGGCCAAGGGCTACGCGCTGCCGGACTACCCGGAAGACGCGCAGGGCGACCGCGACAAGGACACCAAGGCGCGCTATGGCAAGGCCATGGGCAGCGCCGTCAACCCGGTGCTGCGCGAAGGCAATTCCGACCGCCGCGCCCCGGCCTCGGTCAAGGCGTATGCACGCAAGCATCCGCACCGGATGGGCGCGTGGTCGCCGGAGTCGAAGTCGCGCGTGGCGCACATGGACGCCGGTGACTTCTACGGCAGCGAGCAGTCGGTGCAGATCGAGAGCGCCGGCAGCGTGCGCATCGAGTTCACCGCGGCCAGCGGCAGCAGCTTCCCGCTGCGCGCGCCGGTCAAGGTGCAGGCTGGTGAATTGCTGGATGCCTCGGCGATGAGCGCGGGTGCGCTGGCGGACTTCATCGACGCCCAGATCGAGGAGGCCAAGGCCCGCGGCGTGCTGTTTTCGCTGCACCTGAAGGCGACCATGATGAAGGTCAGCGATCCGATCATCTTCGGCATCGTGGTCTCGCGCTTCTATCGCGAGGTGCTGGAGAAACACCCGAAGACTTTGGCCGAGATCGGCTTCGACCCGGACAACGGCATCGGCGACCTGTACGCCAGGCTGGGCGCCTTGCCGGACGCCAAGCGTGCCGAGATCGAAGCCGACATCGCCGCGCTTTACGCGCAGCGTCCCGGCCTTGCGATGGTCAATTCCGACAAGGGCATCAGCAACCTGCACGTGCCCAGCGACGTGATCGTGGATGCCTCGATGCCGGCGATGATCCGCGACAGCGGC
>JAZKHR010000034.1:20850-27707 GCA_040385305.1 Pseudomonadota bacterium | reverse complement strand
TCCGGCGCGTGGTGCAGGTAATGGAATTCGCAGACGCTGGTGTAGCCGGCCTCCAGCATTTCCACGTACAGCTGGGCCGCCACTGCCTGCAACAGGCCGGGGTCGAAGCGCGCCGCCATGGCGTACATGGTGTCGCGCCAGGTCCAGAACGAATCGCTCGGGTGTGTTTGCCGCTCCGCCATGCCGGCCATGGCACGCTGGAACGCATGCGAATGCAGGTTGGCGATGCCGGGCAGCGCCCATCCGCGCTGTGTTGATTCAACCAGTGGCAGGGCCGGCGGCATCGGCAGATTGTAGACGGCCTGTTGCAGACTGACTGCGCGCGCCACTCGCCACGCCTTTGCGTGCAGGCCACAATCCCTCCATGGACACGCAACCGCTCTGGGACGGCCTGCTGCTGGGGGCCACGCTGGCAACGATGGATGCACCCGCCGGCTATGGCCTCGTCGAAGACGCTGCGCTGGGCTGGAAGGACGGCACGCTGACCTACGTCGGCCCGCGTTCGGGGCTGCCGGCCAACGCCGACCTGTTGGCCGACGAGGTGATCGAGGTCGACGGACTGGTCACCCCGGGCCTTGTCGATTGCCACACCCACGCGGTGTTCGCGGGCAACCGCGCCGGTGAATTCGAGCAGCGCCTGCTGGGCGCAAGTTACCAAGACATCGCGCGCGCGGGCGGCGGGATCCTGTCCACCGTGCGCGCGGTGCGCGCCGCCAGCGAAGCCGAACTGTTCGAACATTCCGCGCCGCGCGTGGCGGCGTTGCTGCGCGACGGCGTCACCACCCTGGAAATCAAGTCCGGCTACGGCCTGGACTTCGACAACGAACGCAAGATGCTGCGCGTTGCCCGGCAACTCGGCGAGCACTTCGGTATCGACGTGCGCACCACGTATCTCGCCGCGCATGCGTTGCCGCCCGAGTTCGCGAACGATCCGGACGGCTACGTCGACGCCGCCATCGGCTGGCTGCCGCGCCTGCATGCGGAAGGCCTGGTGGATGCAGCAGATGCGTTCTGCGAGGGCATCGGCTTCAGCCCCGCGCAAACCCGGCGCATGTTCGAAGCCGCGCGAGCGCTGGGCCTGCCGGTGAAGCTGCACGCGGACCAGCTCAGCGACCTTGGCGGCGCGGCGCTGGCCGCCGAGTTCGGCGGGTTGTCGGCGGACCACATCGAGCACACCTCGGAAGCCGGCGTGATCGCCATGCGCAATGCGGGCACGGTCGCTGTGCTGCTGCCGGGCGCCTTCCACGTCCTGCGCGAAACCAGGTTGCCGCCGCTCGACCTGCTACGCACCCACGGCGTACCGATGGCGGTGGCGACGGACTGCAATCCCGGCACTTCGCCGCTGCTGTCCTTGCGCCAGGCGATGCAACTCGCCTGCACGCATTTCAGGCTCGCGCCCGAGGAAGCGCTGCGCGGCGCGACCGGACATGGCGCGCGTGCGCTCGGCCTGCAGGACCGCGGCGTGCTGCGGGTGGGCCTGCGCGCGGACTTCGTGCACTGGCGCGTGCGTGAGCCGGCGGAACTCTGCTACTGGCTCGGCGGGGGGCTTGCCGATGGCGTGTACGTCGGCGGCCTGCGCCGGGCCTGAGCGCCCGCCATCGCCCAACAAAAAAGCCCCGCGCTTGCGGGGCTTCCTGTCGGCGTCGCCAGGCGATGCCGCCCAACCAGCATGTGGATCAGCTGGTCGCTTTCTTCGACACGACCTTCTTGGCCGGCGCCTTGGTGGCGGTCTTGGTCGCGGTCTTCTTCACGGCCGGTGCGGCCATGCTGCCGGTCGCCTTGGCCGCCGTGTGAGTGCGCGCGTTGCCATAGCTGGCAATGCTGCGCTTGCCCTTGGCGGTCTTGCGGTCGCCCTTGCCCATCGTGATGCTCCTGAACTGTGCTTTGAATGTGGGTCGCGCCATGCGCGAGGGCGTGGATTCTAGCACGCACGGAACAGGCTGACGCCGGCCTACGCGTCCGGGGCAGCGCTCAACCTGGCTGGCTGGCCGCGGCGTGGGTCAGGCGCAGGTTCAACAAGT
Source organism: Pseudomonadota bacterium (assembly GCA_040385305.1). Lineage (GTDB taxonomy): Bacteria > Pseudomonadota > Gammaproteobacteria > Xanthomonadales > Xanthomonadaceae > Thermomonas. The sequence goes on along the minus strand of JAZKHR010000034.1, from coordinate 25,686 downwards.
GCGCGAGGGCCAGCAGCACGCCGCCCACGACCATCAGCACGAGATGCGTTGCCGTGTGGTTGTGCAATTGGGTGAACGAGGCCGCCCATACCAGTCCCAGGCCGGGCAGCAGCAGTGCCCACGCATGGAACGCGCGATGGCGTCGATACCCGAGGCTCAGTGTCGTGGCGCCCAGCAGGGTTGCGAACACGACGAAGGCCTGGTCGAAGTCGATCCATCCATTGAAGGTAAGCCCCAGCGCCGGCACCAGCGCCAGCAGGATCGGGAACAGCGCGCAGTGGATGGCGCACAGGAAGGAGGCGCCCAAGCCGACGCGGTCTGCAGTGCCAAGCATCGAGGTTCGGGTTGGCATGACTTTGGGGGGGTGTCGCGACATGATTGGAATATTATAACATTGCATTGTCCTCGTCCAAGTGTACCCCACGCCCGTGATCACTTCCTGTGCTCTCCGTCGCTCCGCCCTGTTCCTTGCCTTGCTCGGCGCTGCACCCTCGGCGTTCGCACAGACCGATCCCCGCCATGACCGGCCTAAGGACCTCGATGCCGTCCTGGTCCGCGCCAGCCCGCTGCCGCAAACAGCGGAAGACCTGGCGCGTCCGGTCGAGGTCCTCGCCGGCGCCAGCCTCGACGAGGCCAAGTCGAATTCGATCGGCGAGACCGTGGAGCGCCTGCCTGGCGTGCAGGCGTCGTATTTCGGCCCCGGCGTCGGTCGGCCGATCGTGCGTGGCCTGGACGGCGCTCGCGTGCAGGTGCTCAGCGACGGCCTGTCGTCCGGCGACGTTTCCACCGTCAGCGTGGACCATGCGGTCAGCCTGGAGCCGTTCCTGGCCAAGCAGATCGAGGTGCTCAAGGGGCCCGCCACCCTGTTGTACGGGAGCGGCGCCATCGGCGGCGCGGTGAACGTGGCCGATGGGCGCGTGCCGGAAGCGCTGACCAGCCAGCCTTTCGAAGGCCGCGCGGAACTGCGCGGCGGCAGCGTCAACGACGAGCGCACCGGCATGGTCCGGCTCGAAGGCACGGCGGGACGCATGGCGTTCCATTTCGATGCCCTGCATCGCGAGACCGGCGACTACAAGATCCCGGGCTTCGCCGAACTGCATGGCGAAGACGAAGATGCGGATCACGCCGAGCGCCCTGCAGAGCACGAACAGGAAGTCCTCGGGATGCTGCCCAACAGCGCGGTACGCACGGATTCAGCGGCGCTTGGCGTCTCGTTCGTGGGGGATCGCGGCTTCCTCGGGGGCGCCTGGAGCCTGTTAAACAATGCTTATGGCGTGCCAGGCGGTGGCCACGCTGGAGAAGAGGAGCATGAGGGCGATGGGCACGCAGACGAGGCAGGGGAGCATGGCGATGAGGACGTGCGCATCGTCATGGACCAGCGCCGTGGTGAAATCCGCGGCGGACTCGATGACTTCGGTCCATTCCAGTCCGCGCGGCTGAAGATCGCGCGGACCGAGTACACCCATACCGAATTCGAGGGTGCCGAGGTGGGCACCGTGTTCGACAACGAAGGCACCGAGGGGCGCCTGGAGCTGCGCCATCGTCCATGGGCGGGCTGGGATGGTGCGTTCGGCCTGCAGTCCTCGCGCCGCGACTTCGTCGCGATTGGCGCAGAGGCGTTCGTTCCGGCCAGCAAGACCCGCGACACCGGCTTGTTCTGGGTGGCCGAGCGCCAGTTCGGGGCGCTGAAGCTGGAACTGGGCGCGCGCCACGACCGCGTCGACATCAAGGTGGATCCGGCGGAAGCGATCGGTCCTCCGCGTGACTTCAGCGCCACCAGCGCGTCGGGCGCGGCCAAGTGGTCGGTCAGCGATGCGCTGCACTTCACCGTCGCCCTGGATCGCGCCCAGCGCGCGCCCGTCGCCGAAGAGCTGTATTCGGCGGGCGAGCACGTGGCCACGCGCAGCTTCGAGTTCGGCAACCCTGGCCTCGATGTTGAAACCGCCAATCGCGCCGAGCTGGGCGTGCACTGGCATACCGGCCCGCTGGAACTTCGGGCGAATGTCTACTACGTGTCCTTCCATGACTTCATTTACCTGGCGGATACCGGCGTCGACCTGGAAGGGCTGGCGGTGCGCGCGTGGAACCAGCAGGACGCGCGCTTCACCGGCGGCGAGGTCGAGGCCAAGTTCACCCTGGCCGACAACGCCAGCGGGCACTGGCAGCTGCGCGGCTTCGGCGACGTGGTCCGTGCCCAGCTGACGGGCAGTGGCAGCCGCGACGTCGACATCGAGTTCGAGCATGGCGACCACGAAGATCACGTGGCAGCGTCGATCAACCTGTCCGGCAACCTGCCGCGGATCGTGGCGCCGCGCGTCGGCGCCGACCTCCGCTGGGACCGTGGTCCCTGGCGCGCATCGCTGGGCGCCGTGCGTTATTTCGAGCAGGATCGGCTTGCCGAGTTCGAAACCACGACACCCGGCTACACCCTGGTCAACGCCAACCTCGCCTGGCACCTCGAAACCCGCGGCGGCCGCGCCCTGGAGCTGTTCCTGGACGGCACCAACCTGCTCAACGAGGAAGCGCGCCCGCACACCTCATTCCTCAAGGACCTGGCGCCGCGCCCGGGCCGCGGGGTGACGTTCGGGATCCGCGCGTTCTTCTGAGCCAATGAATGGCCGTTTGAAGCGGTCGCTCCGCGGTCAGTCTGTCGTGCGAGCGCAGCCTGCGCAGAGGCCATGCACTTCCAGCGTCTGCGCGCGGGGCGAAAATCCAAGCCCGCGCGCCGCCACCTCCAGCACCTCGACGATGCCGGGATCTTCCAGTTCCGTCGCCGACTGGCACTGGTCGCAGATCAGGAATGGCACCGCGTGGGCCGCGCTGGCGGGGTGGTGGCACCCCACGAACGCATTGATCGACGACAGCTTGTGGATGAAGCCGTGCTCGAGCAGGAAATCCAGCGCGCGATACACCGTCGGCGGCGCCGCGGCACCATGCGTGGCCTTCATCCGGTCCAGCAGGTCGTAGGCCTTGAGCGGGCGCCCCGCATCGGCGATCAACCGCAGCGCATGAGCGCGGGTGGTGGTGAGACGCAGCCCTCGCGAGGCGCAGGCGCGCTCGACCTCGAGCACGAAGGCATCGCCATCGTGCACGTGGTGGGTGGGGTCGGTGCAGGCGTGCGCCTTGGCCATGCCAGTGATCTATGCGCCGGCGGGCAGCATTGCAAGGGCGGCGTCGATTCGTCGCAGCGCTTCATCCCGACCAGCCAGGTAGATCGTGTGCGAGATGTCGGGGCTGACCTGGGTGCCGGTGATCGCCACGCGTAACGGCTGCGCCACCTTGCCCATACCCAGGCCAGAGGCCTCTACGGTGGCATGGAACGCAGCCTCGATGCCAGCGACCGTCCACCCCGGCAACGCCGACAGGCGCCCGCGCATGTCGGCCAGCGGTGCGCGCACTGCAGCCGTCAGGTGCTTGGCCACTGCCTTGTCGTCGTAGCCGGCCAGAGGTCCGAACCAGACCGCTGACTTGTCCGCCATCTCCTTCAGGGTCTGCGCACGCTCGCGCAGCGCGACCACGATGTCTGCCGGTCTTGGACCCTTTGCCAGGTCGTAACCCGCCTGCTCAAGATGCCACGCCAGATGCAGCGCGATTGCCTCGGGGTCGTCGGACTTCAGGTACTGCTGGTTGAGCCAGCCAAGCTTGGCCATGTCCAGCCGTGCGGCCTTCGCATTGACATCGGCGAGGTCGAACAGCGATTGCATCTCGGCGATGGAAAAGACTTCCTGGTCGCCATGCGACCAGCCCAGCCGCACCAGGTAATTGAGCAGCGCATGCGGGAGGTAGCCGGCGTCGCGGTATTGCATGACATCGGCCGCGCCGGTGCGCTTGGAGAGCTTGGCGCCCTGCTCGTCGAGGATCATCGGCAGGTGCGCGAAGTGCGGCACGGGTGCGCCGAGCGCCTTGTAGATGTTGATCTGGCGCGGGGTGTTGTTGACATGGTCATCGCCGCGCACCACGTCGGTGATGCGCATGTCGATGTCGTCCACCACGACCGCGAAGTTGTAGGTGGCGTAGCCGTCCGGGCGGAAGATCACCAGGTCGTCGAGTTCGCTGTTGGCGATCTCGATGCGGCCCTTGACCTTGTCATCCCACGACACCACGCCATCGAGCGGATTCTTGAAGCGGATGACGCGATTGGGGTCATCCCGCCATCCCGCGTCGGCTTCGCGGTAGGCGCCTTTGTAGCGTGGCTTCTGGCTGTCGGCGATCAACGCCTCGCGCGTTGCCTCGAGCTCCTGCTTGCTCTCGTAAGCGTAGTAGGCATGGCCGGATGCGACGAGTTGCTCGGCCATCTCCTTGTAGCGATCCAGCCGATGGGTCTGGTAGATCGGGCCTTCGTCGTAGTCGAGGCCCAGCCAGGCCATCGCCTCGAGGATGGCGTCAATCGCGGACTGGGTACTGCGCTCGCGGTCGGTGTCCTCGATGCGCAGGATGAACTGCCCCCCCCTGCGGCGCGCCTCCAGCCAGCAATACAACGCCGTCCGCGCCCCGCCGATGTGCAGGTAGCCGGTGGGACTGGGGGCGAAACGGGTGCGGACGGTCATGCGCGGCTCGGCGTGGGTCAAACCGCGATTTTACGCCTGTGCAGGCGGCGGTTCGCCGGTGCCTGGATCGCATCAGGGTTGGGGCACCGCATTGCGCAGCGCACGTCCGTAAGGCGTCTGCTGCAGGCGACCCGTGCGCGCGAAATCAACCACGGCGCGGAAGTATCCATCGGCGACGCGCGTGCTCACGCGCTTGCCGTCGGGTCCGGTTTCGAATTCGACAATGCCGTGATCGGTGTCGGGGAATTCGAGGACCGTGATGGGCTGGCCCTCGGCCCGCAAGCGAGCG
>JAZKHR010000034.1:18080-20750 GCA_040385305.1 Pseudomonadota bacterium | reverse complement strand
TGGCCTGCCACCCCATCAAAACGCAGTGCGCGCTTTTCGCAAGGCAGGATCTCGATGCCGTGCCCGTGGGGCTGCCCGGTCGACCCGCGGGTGGAGACGAACGCGCCCCCCGTTTCGGACAGCGCCCCGGTCTCTCCGTCAGCCATCCGCCAGCGCAGGCCGCGCGATGTTGCGCCCACATCGAGAAGACGTCCGTCGTCCAGTTGGTAGACCCCGATCCGACAGTCGGCCGTTGCAGGGACAGGCGCCGCCGCATGGACCAAAGGCGTCGATGCGAATAACAAGAACCCGAGTGCAGTCCACCGCCGCGCTGACATCGATCTGCTCCGGGATGTTGGAGGGATGGCCCGAATCGTCTGCAATTTTAGCGCCGGCCGATCACGGCCAGTTGGCGGATCCGGCCGCGGTGGCACCGAATGGCGGTCCGGACACACCCCGTGCCCAGAACTCACCGGCAAACGTGGCGGTCCTACAATGCCCCCATGACCACGCTGTTCATTTCCGACCTGCACCTGGACGCAGAACGCCCCCATATCACCGCGCTGTTCGGCCAGTTCCTCGACGGCGAGGCGCGCGATGCCGACGCGCTGTACATCCTCGGCGACCTGTTCGAGGCGTGGGTGGGTGACGACGATCCGTCGGAGGCAGGTGCATTCGTGGCGGGCAAACTGCGCGCGCTGGCCGATTCAGGCGTCCCGGTCTACTTCATCCGCGGCAACCGGGATTTCCTGCTGGGTGACGCGTACGCAAGGCGCGCTGGCATGACGGTGCTGCCGGACCCGGCGGTGGTGATGCTCGACGGCGAGCCCTGCCTGATCCTGCACGGCGACCTGCTCTGCACCGACGACAACGCCTACCAGCAGTTCCGCAACCAGACCCGGGATCCAGGCTGGCAGGCGCACTTCCTGGCCCAGCCGCTGGCTGCACGGCTCGCCTTCGCGCAGCAGGCACGCGCAGCCAGCAAGGCGCGGTACGGCGCGTTGGTATCTGCCGGGATGCAGGAAACCATCGGCGATGTAGCGCCACGTGCGGTGACCGGGATGTTCCAGCGCTATGGCATCAATCGCATGATCCATGGCCATACGCATCGTCCAGCCGTGCACAACGAAGGCGGCGGCAATGCGCGCATCGTGCTTGGAGACTGGTACGAGCAAGGCTCGGTGTTGCGTGCGGATACGGACGGATTCGCACTCGAAGAGCTTTAGCGTCGCGATGCAGCGGTCTCGTCGCGTGGTTCGCGTAGCGGCATGTGGAGCTGTGTGGCGAGCCACCGGGCGGCACCGCCGCCAGCCGCAACCAGCTACCTCGCGGCTTCGCCGCAGCCCTTGTAATTGACCTCGCCGTAGCGGAAGTTCGAGACCAGCGGGTATTGGTTGTCTGACATGCCATCGCTGCAGATGCCGCTGATGACCCGCACCGCAAACGACTTGCCTTCATGCATGCCGGTGATTTCGACGCCATTCGACAGACTGCGGCGCTCGCCCTGCATGACCACGCCCTGCTGGTCTTCCGGCGTGGTGAAAGTGAGCATGTCGCCCTCGACATTGACGTTCCAGAACGGCTCGTTGCCGAAGACGCGGAAGACCGTCATCGGCGGCGTGCTGTCGCCCGGTGCGCGCTTGCCCATTGCGGTCTGTTCCGTTGCGGTCGTCGGTGCCGACGCAGCTGCCGGCGTTGCGACTGCCGCAGGCTCGGCGATTGGCGTCGCTTGTGCAGGTGCCTGCTGCGCACTGCAGGCAACCAGCACGGCAGACAACAGGGCGATGGCGACGGGATTCGGCTTCATGTCAGTTGCTCCGCGGCGGGTCTGACGAGTGTGCCGCATGCGTGGTCAAGCAATGGTGACTAGCCTGCCGCTGCCAGCAAGCCTTCCAGTTCCTCGACATCGAACCCGGCCCGGGCGCGCGCTTCCATGTTGAACGGCTTGTGCAGGACGCCGGTGGCGTATTCGCCCAGCAACCCGCGGAAGCGGGCGTTGGGCTCCACGCCGACGCGCGCGCAGTGCCAGCGGAACCAGCGCGAGCCCGCGGCGACATGCGCCACTTCCTCCTGCAGGATCACGGCCAGGATGTCGGCGGTCGCGTGGTCGCCCAGCGCGCGCAGTTTTACGATCATCCCCGGTGTCACGTCCAGCCCGCGCGCTTCCAGCACGCGCGGCACCAGCGCCATCCGTGCCAGGCCGTCGTGGGCGGTTTTCTCGGCCATTTCCCACAGCCCGTTGTGCGCATCGAAATCGCCGTAGTCGTACCCGAGTTCCCGCAGCCGCGCACGCAGCATCGTGAAGTGGCGCGCTTCATCGCTGGCCACCGATATCCAGTCCGCGTAGTAGTCGGCCGGCATGCCTCGGAAGCGGTACACCGCATCCCAGGCCAGGTCGATGGCATTGAACTCGATATGCGCCACGGCGTGGATGAACGCGGCGCGCCCCTCGTTGCTGCCGAAGCCGCGGCGCGGCAGGTCGCGCGGATGCACCAACCTCGGCGTTGCGGGGCGTCCGGGCATGCGGATGGGCTCGGGTCCCGGTGCGTGGTCGTGGACGCTAAGCTCGCCGCACGCGAACAGCTGCGCGGCCTCTAACGACCGCGCCGGCTTGTCATCGGGCGAAGCGGCATCCAGACACCTGCGGGCAGCGGCGAAAACGCTCTTCATCGGCGGCGAGACACTCTCAGG
>JAZKHR010000034.1:13568-17980 GCA_040385305.1 Pseudomonadota bacterium | reverse complement strand
GCCCATCGAAACTCTCCACGTCAGGAAGCGCGACGCTTTTTCTTTGCATCGTCCGAGCGCAACTGCTGCAAGCGCTCGAAATACCCCGGCTCGATCCCGGTCACGTATTCTCCGCTGAAGCAGGAGCTGTCGAACCTGCGGTTCGGAAACTTGGGGCCGGCCACCGCAGCCTCGAGGTCGGCGAGGTCCTGGTAGATCAACCAGTCGCAACCGAGGAACTGCTCGATCTCCGCTTCGCTGCTGCCGTGCGCCACCAGTTCGTCCGGGGAGGGCATGTCGATGCCGTAGATGTTCGGGTAGCGCACCGGCGGTGCCGCCGAGGCCAGGTAGACCTTCCTGGCGCCGGCGTCGCGCGCCATCTGCACGATCTGCTTGCTGGTGGTGCCGCGCACGATGGAATCGTCGACCAGCAGCACCACGCGGTTACGGAATTCCAGCGGGATCGGGTTGAGCTTGCGCTTGACCGACTTCGCCCGCTCGCCCTGCCCCGGCATGATGAAGGTGCGGCCCACGTAGCGGTTCTTGATGAAGCCTTCGCGGTACTTGACGCCGAGCACGCTGGCGATCTCGAGGGCAGCATCGCGGCTGGTGTCGGGGATCGGGATCACCACGTCGATGTCATGGTCCGGACGCAGGCGCAGGATCTTTTCGCCCAGGGTCACGCCCATGCGCATGCGCGCCTTGTGCACCGAGATTTCCTCGATCATCGAGTCCGGCCGCGCGAAGTACACATACTCGAAGATGCAGGGGGCGTGCGCTTCGGGCTCCGCGCACTGGCGTGCGTGCAGCTCGCCGCGCGCAGTGATCACCACGCCTTCGCCCGGCGCTACATCGCGCAGGCGCTCGAAGCCGAGGATGTCCAGTGCCACCGATTCCGACGCCACGATGTATTCGTCGCCGGCGGCGCTGCTGCGCTTGCCCAGCACCAGCGGACGGATCCCGTGCGGGTCGCGGAACGCCACCAGGCCCAGGCCAAGCACGGTGCATACCACCGCGTAACCGCCCTTGGCGCGGCGGTTGACGCCCTCGATGGCGCGGAACGCGGCATCGGCTGTCAACGCGTTCTGTGTGTCCAGTTCGTGCGCGAACACGTTGAGCAACACTTCAGAATCCGACTCGGTATTGACGTTGCGGCGGTCCTGCTCGAACACCTCGCGGCGCAGGGCATCGGTATTGATCAGGTTGCCGTTATGGGCCAGCGCAATGCCGAACGGCGAGTTGACGTAGAACGGTTGCGCTTCATCGCTGCCCTCGCTGCCGGCGGTCGGATAGCGGCAATGGGCGATGCCGACCCGGCCCTCGAGAAGCGCCATCGCGCGTTCGTCGAACACGTCGCGCACGAGTCCGTTGCCCTTGTGCACGCGCAGCTTGCCGCCGTCGGCGGTGGCAATGCCGGCCGCGTCCTGTCCGCGGTGCTGGAGCACGGTCAGGCCGTCGTACAGCTGCGCTGCGACTTCGGTGTGGCCGACGATTCCGACGATTCCGCACATGGACTGTTACTGCCTGCTCTGTGTCGGTTAGGGGTGCGGCCGGACCATGCCGGCGATGCCGAGCTTGGCCTGCACGCTGGCCTTGAGCTGGTCGGCTTCGGCACGTGTCATGGCCGGTCCCACGCGGACGCGGGTCAGGGTGCCCTTGTCGGTACGCACGGATTCGGTGAATGCATTGAAGCCGGCCCCGCGCAACTTGTCGCGCAGGGCGGTTGCATCGTTCGCGGCCGCGAAGGCGCCGACCTGCACGGCAAAGCCGGTGCCGCTGGCGCTTGCGGCGGGCGTTGGCGCAGGGACTGCAGGGGGCTTGGCGGTTGCTGCGGGCGCCGGTGCGGCGGCGACCGGCTTGGGCGCGGATTCGGCAGGCTTCGGCGCAACCGCTGGAGCGTTGGCGGGGACGCTCGCCGTCGTGGCGACAGCCGGCTTTGCCGGAGTCGTGGCTGGAGCTGCCGCGACCGCCGGTGCGCTGGCATCGGCATCAAGCACCACCACCCTGGCGTCCACGTCATCGCGCACATTGGCGGCGCGCAGGCGCGCGGCTTCGGCGATGGCGCGGTCCGCGAACGGCCCGATGCGCACGCGGTGTGCGGCGCGACCGGCGACATTGGTGGCTTCTCGATATGCCGGCAGCTCTGCAGTGCGCAATGCGGCGATCACCCGGTCGGCATCGGCGGTGGTGGCATACGTGCCGAAACTCACCGCGTAGTCACCCGCGGCGATGGCGGGAAACAGACCGCCCTGCGCGGATCCAGCCGGCACGCTTTCGACGACGGTGCCCGGCATGCCGGTGGCGCCCCCCGGGGGCACGCTGCCGGGCGCTTCCAGTGGCAGGTCGCGGGTTTGCACGTCATCCGAGCGGGGTTCGACGGGAATATCCAGCGACACGTCGGACACGCCGCTGTCCGGGGCCGGCCCCTTGACCAGCATTGGCAGGAAGATGACCGCCAGCGCGATCAGCACGACGGCGCCGACCAGGCGCTGCTTCAGAGACGTATCCATGGGCGTTTCCGTTCGGCCTGGACCGGCGGGCGGGGGAGTCGCGAATTATACCGGCCGCCCCGGCGCCCCGGCTTGACCGAGCTGCTGCAACGCTGCCGCCGCCGTGTGGAACGACCCGAGCACCAGCACCCGTTCGCCTGGCGCGGCGTCGCCGATTGCAGCTGCCATTGCCGCCTGCACATCCCGATGCCGGGCCGCAGCCGCCGCCGGCGTGCCCTGCAGCCGCGACGCGAAGGCTTCCACGGCCTCACCCCGAGGGCCGGCATCGGCCAGGCCAGCGATGTGCCAGGCATCCACCTGGTCCGCCAATGCCGCCACGACGCCCTGCGCATCCTTGTCGGCAAGCGCGGCATACACCACCAGCGTGCGCCGCACAGGCTGGCAACGTAGCCATGCGGCCACTGCACGCGCGGCCTGCGGATTGTGGCCAACGTCCACCACGATCTCGACGCCGCTCCGCTCGAAGCGCTGCAGGCGCCCCCGAAGCTGCGCACCGGCGATGCCCTGGGCATACGCCGCCTTGTCTATGCGCGTGCGCAGCGAGCGCAACGCAGCGATGGCGCAGCCCGCGTTACGCAATTGCACGGGTGCCGCCAAGGCCGGCATCGGCAGCGTCATCGAAAACCCTACCTCGCGCCAGCGCCAGTGTTCGGCATCCACGGGCTCGGCGAAGAAATCACTGCCGATCCGCCACGCCTGGGCACCCATCGCATACGCATGCCGCAACACGCTGGCCGGCGGGTCGTCATCGCCCAGCACCAGCGGCCTGAATGCCCGGGCGATGCCGGCCTTTTCGAAACCGATGGACTCGATGTCGTGGCCCAGCCACTCCTGGTGGTCCAGGTCGACGGTGGTGATGATGGACGCGTCGGCATCGACGATGTTGACTGCATCCAGGCGGCCGCCGAGGCCCACTTCGAGCACCGCAAGGTCCAGCTTCGCGCGTGCGAAGAGCCACAGCGCGCACAGCGTGCCGTATTCGAAGTACGTCAGTGTCGCATCGGCACGCGCGGCCTCCACTGCCTCGAAGCCTGCGACCAGTTCCGCGTCGCTCGCATCCTTGCCATCCATGCGCACCCGCTCGTTGTAGGCGAGCAGGTGCGGCGAGGTGTACGCGCCCACCTTCCAGCCATGCGCGCGGGCGATGGCCTCGATGAACGCCACCGTCGAGCCCTTGCCGTTGGTGCCGCCCACGCTGATGACCCGCTTTCCGGGGTGCTTCAAGCCCATGCGCGACGCGACCGCCCGCACGCGGTCCAGGCCCATTTCGATGGATTTCGGATGCTGGCGTTCGATGTAATCGAGCCAGTCGGCTAGAGGTTTCGACATGCCTGCATTGTAAGAGCGGCCCATGGCCGCGACATGCGGAGCGGTCGGGCAGTTCTCCCGCAGAGTATCGCGGTGACGGCGCCTACCGCCGGGTGTTCGCTCCGCGGCTCGCAATGCCGCTACGCGAGCCACCCGACGGTCTCGCCATCTTCGTGGCGTTCCTAAAGCGCTCGATGCACCGCTTCGCCGAACAGCGCGGTGTGGTGGCTGCAATCGTTCAGTCGCACCACCTCGAGCGCATCGACGCTCGGCCCTTCCAGCAGGTTGAGCGTGGTTGGCGCCAGGCGGAATCCCCAGAGCTTCGACAGGGGGATGCCCAGCACCCGGCACAGCAACACGCGATTCACCGCATCGTGGGCGACGACCAGCAGGGTGTCGTCAGTGCCCAACCCTGCACAGGCACGGGCGAACGCTGGCCACGCTCGGTCAAGCACCTCATGCAACGACTCGCCGCCCACGCCCGGCATCTGCACCGTATCCGGTGCGTCGCGCCAGGCCTGCAGGCGCTGGCCATCGCGCTCGCGGATTTCGCTGGCCAGCAGGCCTTCCCAGTCGCCGTGGGCGATTTCCATGAAGCCGTCGTCCAGGGTCAGC
>JAZKHR010000034.1:0-13468 GCA_040385305.1 Pseudomonadota bacterium | reverse complement strand
GTGATCGCGGCGCGGGCCTGGCCATCGCCGGCGGCGCCCAGCGCGAAGTTGACGATGTTGATGCCAAGCGCGCCCAGCTGCGAACCGACCGCACCGACCATGCCGGGCCGGTCCTCGTTGCGCAGGAGCAGCACCGGGGCCTGTGGGTCGAACTCGATCTCCACGCCGTCCAGGCGCACCACGCGCGGTCCGCGGTGCAAGGTGGCCTCGATCTCGCGGCTGCGGCTGCCGTCACTCACCCGCAGCTTGAGCAGGCGGTCGAAGCCGTCGCCATCGCCACCCACGGTTTCGGCGACCACGAGGCCGCGCGCGGAGGCTTCGGCCAGCGCATTGACCGGGGTCACCCGGCCGGAGCGCGCACCGAGAAGCGAGGCCACCAGCAGGCGCGTGAGCGGACGCGTATCGAGGGCGTCGGTGCGTCCCGCGTAGGTGATGTCGAGGCGGGTCGGCGCCTGCACCAGGCGCGCGGCGAGCTTGCCCAAGGACGTCATCAGCGGCATCCAGGGGCCCACTTCCCGTGCAGCCTCTGCAGTGAGCGGCGGCAGGTTGACGCAGCCGGCCACGGCGCCGGTAGCCACGAAATCGATGACCTGCCGGGCCAGGATGGTGCTGACCGCCTGCTGCGCTTCGCTGGTGGACGCGCCGAGGTGCGGGGTCAGGATCAGGTTGGGATGCGCGCGCAACGCGGAGTCCGCGGGCAGGGGTTCGGTCACGAACGTGTCCAGCGCAGCGCCGGCGAGGTGGCCTTCGTCCAGCAGTTGCAGCAATGCGACTTCATCGACCAGGCCACCCCGCGCGGCGTTGATGACGTACGCGCCCTTCTTCATCGAACGCATGCGCGCTTCGGAGAGCAGGTTGGTGGTGTCCTTGGTACGCGGGATGTGCAGGGTGATCACGTCCGCCCACGCCAGCAATTCGTCCAGCGTCTTCAGTGGCACGCTCCCCTTGCCGGCGGCGGAGGGCGGCAGGAACGGGTCGAACGCGGCCACGTCCATGCCGATGCCGGACGCCTTGCGTGCCACGGTGCCGCCGATGCGGCCGAGGCCGATCACGCCCAGCCGCTTGCCTTCGAGCTCGAAGCCGGTCAGGCCGGCCTTGGGCCACTGCCCCGCCTTCATGCCGGCGTCGGCGCGCGGGATGTGCCGGGCCAGCGCGAACAGCAACGAGATCGCATGTTCGGCGGCGGCCAGGGTGTTGCCGTCGGGGGCGTTCATGACCGCGATGCCGCGCGCCGTGGCGGCCTCGACGTCGATGGTGTCCACGCCGGCGCCGGCGCGGCCGATCACCTTCAGGCGGCTGGCATTCGCCAGCGAATCGGCGGTGATCGGCGTGGCCGAACGCACCAGCACGGCATCGGCATCGGCCAGCGCCAGCCTGAGCGCTTCGGGGTCCTTGATCGGGGGGGATTCGACGACCTCCCAGCCCGCATCGCGGAACAGGGCCAGGCCATCGTCATGGATTCCATCGCACGCCAGCACTCTCATCGCATCGCTCCTTGGGGGTTTTCCTGATCAGGATCAGGTCCCGCGGACGCCATGGCAGCCGGCACAACGCATGGTGAATCGGTGGAACCGCGTCGCCTTGTGCAATGCAGGGCGTGACGCGTGCGGGTCGGGAGACGGGGCCGGCTGGCATGGGAATCCGCGACGCAGGCAGCCTAGCAGAGTTCACCGCCGGTTACGTGCACGCGGCTACGCTGGCCACCCGTTCAAAGGAGGTCATGCCATGCAGGCCAAGGGCGAGTTCGAGGTCACCCGCATTCCGCAGGAGGAGCTGGATATCGGTGCCGGCGCCAGCGTGGGGCATTCGCGCTTCGACAAGAAGTTCCGCGGGCCCCTGCAGGCCACGAGCGTGGTGCACATGCTGGCGGTGATGTCGAAGGTCGAAGGCTCCGGCGCCTACGTGGCGATGGAACACGTGGTCGGCAGCCTGGACGGGCGCAGTGGCAGTTTCTTCGCCCAGCACAACGGCGTCATGGACAGGGGCAAGCCATCGCTGGACCTGACAGTGGTGCCGGACAGCGGCACCGACGGATTGACCGGGTTGCGCGGACGGATGGGCATCGACATCGTCGATGGCAAGCACTACTACACCTTCGATTACACGCTTGGCGAGACCTGAAACGCACGACGCCGGCACGAGGCCGGCGTCGTGGATGTAGCGGTACCGCCCAAGCGCTACCTGGTCGCGGCGCCCAGTTCCTGCAGCACGCGCGGGGCCGGCACCACTTCGCGCATGACCCACTGCATGTAGCGCTGGTCCATCGAGATCAGGCGGGTCGCGTCCGGGTCGAACACCCAGTTGGACGCCACCGATTCCCAGTTCATGTCGAACACCAGCCCCACCAGGCGACCGCGTGCATCCAGCACCGGCGAGCCCGAGTTGCCGCCGGTGATGTCGAGGTTGGACAGGAAGTTGACCGGTACCGTCTTCAGCCTGGCGTCGGCCAGGCCCGCGTAGGACTTGGCCTTGATCGCATCCAGCTGCGCCTGCGGGGCATTGAACGGTTCCTTGCCGGTGGCCTTGGCCGCGATCTGCTCCAGCGTGGTGAATGCGTCTTCCGGCTTGTTGCTGCCGGGCTTGGTATAGCCCATCACGTTGCCGAAGGTGATCCGCAGCGAGGAGTTCGCATCCGGATATACCGCCTTGCCCTGTGCCTTGTTGTAGTCCGCCACCGCCTGCAGATAGGTGGCACGCGGCACCATCATTTCGCCGGCACGCAGCTTGCGCGCTTCTTCCAGTTGCAGCGAGGTGGGCAGCATCGCCACTGCGTACTTGATGGCGGGATCGGTGCTGGCCTCGAAGGCCTTGCGGTCGGCGGCCATCCACTTCAGGCGTTCGTCCACGTTGCCCAGCTTGCTGGCGGCCATGCGGTCGAGCGCGGCGTCGATGGCACGCTGGTCGTTGCCGCCGAGCCAGGTGTCGATCGCAGGCACGCGCTGGTCGGCGGGCAGCGCGATGTACTGCTGCAGCCAGTAGCGCTGCAGCTGGCGGTCCATGGACGGTGCGTAACGGCGGTCCATCTGGCGCAGGCCGGCTTCGAGCGTGGGCAGGTCGCGCTGCTGGTAGCCCTGCTCGCGTTCGGCGTCTGCCTTGTCGCGTTCCACGGCCAGGCGATACAGCGACAGCGCGGAGCTGCCGAGCGCGCCTCCGACGCTTCCGATCACCGCGTCACGCTCGCGGGTGGCACGTGCCTGCTCGCCCAGCGACTCCAGCGTGGCGTGCGCGGCCAGCGCATCGGCGCCGGCGGCGTTACGCGACTGCAGCCACGCAAGCACCTGCTGCTCGCGCTCGCGCTTGATGTCGGCCGCGCCCATGCGCTTGAAGCCCTCCAGCTGGCCGTCGAAGTTCTTGAGCGTGTTCTCCCAGCCCTTGACCGTGCTTGCGTACTTGACCTCGATGTCCGGATCCTTTGCGCCGGCTGCCTGCACCATCGCCACCAGTTCCTTGTAGCGGCGGCTGATGGTCGGGTAGCTCCAGGTATTGGTTGCGTCGAACTCCGATGCGAGCGCATAGCGGCTGGTGCTGCCGGGATAGCCCGCCACCATCACGAAGTCGCCCTCGACCAGTGGCTGGTCGGCAAGCTTCAGCCAGCGCTTCGGCGTGTAAGGCACGTTGTCCTTGCTGTAGGCGGCGGGCTTGCCGTCCTTGTCTACATAGGCGCGCAGGAAGGTGAAGTCACCGGTGTGGCGCGGCCACATCCAGTTGTCCACCTCGCCGCCGTAGTTGCCGATCGACGCGGGTGGCGCGTATACCAGGCGCACGTCGCGGATCTCGATGTTGCGGAACAGCCGCCAGGTGTTGCCACCCATGAAGCTGTACACGCGGCAGCGGTATCCGGCGTCCGATTCGCACTGCGAAACCAGCGACTTTTCCAGCGATTCGACAGCCCGCGTGCGTGCAAGCGGGCCATCCGCCGAGGCGATAGCGGCTTTCATGCGGTCAGTGACATCGGTGATCTGGTCGAGCACGAACACGCGTGCTGCAGGCCCACCGGTCAATTCATCGCCCATCGTTGCGGCGTTGAAGCCCTTCTCGATGAGGTTGTTCTCCGGCGTGGAGTTCAGCTGGATGGAGCCGTAGGCGCAATGGTGGTTGGTGACCACCAGGCCCTGCGGCGATACGAAGCTGGCCGTGCAGCCGCCCAGCGAGACCACGGCGCCCATCGGGTCGCCGGTGAGGTCGGCAAGCTGCTTCGGGTCCAGCTTCAGGCCGGCCTTCTTCAGCGCGGCGGAGATTTCCGGCAACTGCTGTGGCACCCACATGCCTTCGCCTGCGCTGGAGGCGAGCGAGAAGCCTGCGGTGGCCAGGGCGATGCCGGTGGCGAGTACGGTCTTGCGCATGTCGTCGATCCTTGAGTTCATTGATGGCCGCGGGCCTGCAGTCTAGGCAGCCGCCTATCCGGGTGCACGCGTGTGGCGTGGGTCATTCAGGCGGGAGATTCATTTCCCTGAGCAGGTGCGGAGCCGGATACACCTTGGCCAGCAACCAGCGCAGGTAGCGCATGTCGACGTGGATCGCGCGCTTGTAGCGGGGATCGAACATCCAGCTGGCGCTCACCGCTTCCCAGTTGCTGTCGAAGTTCAGCCCGATCAGCTTGCCGTCCGCGTCCAGCACCGGCGAGCCGGAATTGCCGCCGGTGGTGTCGAGGTTGGTCATGAAGTTGACGGTCTGGGTCTTCAGGCTCGGGTCGATGGTGGTGCCGAAATCGCCCCTGGCGATGGCGTCCAGCAGCGGCTTGGGCGCATCGAACGGCTCCACACCGCTGTTTTTCTCGACGATGCCGCCCACCGTGGTCAGCGGACGGTAGTCCACGCCATCGCGCGGGTTGAGCCCACTGACCTTGCCGAAGCTCACCCGCAAGGTTGAGTTGGCGTCGGGGTACACGTCCCTGCCCTGCGAGGTGCGGTAACCGACCAGCGCGTCCATGTAGGCCGGGCGCAGGCGCAGCAACTCGCCATTGCGCTGCTTGGATGCATCCTCCAGCCGCAGCAGCGCAGGCTGCAGGGTGGCCGCAGCCTTGAGCAGCGGGTCGGTCGCTGCGGCCAGGGTTTCCGGCGTCGCCTTGAGCAGGCCTAGGCGCTCGCTTTCCCCTCCGAGTTTGGTGCCTGCATACAAGGCGTCCAGCCGCGTCTTGGCCTCCGTGGCATTGCGGCCGAACACGGCATCGAACTCGGCCACGCGCTGGTTCGCCGGCAACGCGAAATAGCGCTCCAACGCATACGCCAGTTGCGCTTTTTCCACGTCCGGGTGGTAACGCTTCTGCAGCTGCTTCAGGCCCGCTTCGATCAGGGCTTCGTCGCGCTGCTGGTAGCCGGGCTCGCGTTGTGGGTCCGGCTTGGCGCGTTCCACCGCCAGCCGCTGCAGGCTGACTGCGGAACCGAGCAAGCCGGTCCGCAGGTAGCCGAGGATGAAGTCGCGCTCGCGGGTGGCCTCGGCCGCGTCCAGCAACCCTTGCGCGGTACGGATCTCCGCCAGTGTCGCGGCAGCGTTTGGTTGCTTGGCCAGCCAGGCCAGCATCGCGGCTTCGTCCTCGCGGCGCACGCGCACCGCGTCGCTACGGCGCAGGCCATCGAGCTCGCCCTGCGCACGCTTGAGCGTGTTCTTCTGCCCGGCCACGAAGGACGCGTAAAGCACCTCCTTGGCGGCGTCATCGCCGGTGGCGGCTTCGACGGTCTTGATCAGGCCATCGACGAAGGCGACGCGTGTCGGCAGCAGCCAGTCGATCTGGTTGGCGAACTCGGACGCGGTGCGGTGGCGGAACGTTGTGCCCGGGTAACCGGCGACCATCGCGAAATCGCCGGCCTTGACCGGCGCGGTCGACACGGTGAGGTGGGCCGGCGGCTGATAGGGCACGTTGTCGGTGCTGTACGCGGCAGGCTTGCCGTCCTTGCCGACGTAGGCGCGATAGAAGGTGAAATCGCCGGTATGGCGCGGCCACATGAAGTTGTCGATCTCGTCGCCGTAGTTGCCGATAGCACGCGGCGGTGCATACACCAGGCGGATGTCCTTCAGCTCCAGCTGCTTGACCAGGTAGAACTCGCGGCCGTAATACATGTTGGCCACGCTGCAGCGATGCCCAGCATCTTGTTCGCAGGCCGCGACGGCCGCCTTCTGCGCGGACTCGACCGCATCGAAGTACGCGCGACCGGTCTTGCCCTTGGCATCGGCCAGGATGCGGTCGGTCACCTTGTCGAACGCTACCGTGACCCAGATACGCGCCGCAGGCCCCGCGGAGACTTCCTCAGCCTGGGTAGCGGCATTGAAGCCCTGCTCGATGAGGTTGCGCTCGGGCGTGGAGTTCAGCTGGATCGCGCCCAGTGCGCAATGGTGGTTGGTCACCGCCAGTCCCTGCGGCGACACGAAGCTCGCCGTGCAACCGCCCAGCGACACCACGGCGTTCATCGGGTGGCGGGTCAGGTCCGCCAGCTCTGAGGGATTGCCGCGGAAACCAGCCGCCTTGAGCTGCCTGGCGAGGCCCGGCAATTGGGACGGCAGCCACATGCCTTCGTCCGCGAGCGCGGGGGCGGCGCTGCCCAGCACCGCAGTGATCAATGCGGTAGAGAGCGCAGTCTTGCGAGTGCGGGCGGAGGTGTCGTGCGATGTGTGATCAGTCATGCGACAACCCCATTTCCTTGAGCAGGCGTTCGGCGTGGTCCACCTCGTCCATCACCCAGCGCATGTAGCGGGTATCGACATGGATGGAGCGGGTCAGCGCGGGGTTGAAGATCCAGTCCGCGCTCAGGCTCTCGTAGTTGCCGTCGAACAACAGCCCTACCAGACGCCCCTGCGCGTCCAGGGTGGGCGATCCGGAGTTGCCGCCGGTGGTGTCGACGTCGCTGAGGAAATTCACCGGCACGTCGCCCAGCGAGGGCATGCGGTACCTGGCCCCCTTGCCCGCGGCAATTGCATCCAGTTCCGCCTTGGGCGAAATGAAGGGATCCTCACCGGTGGTCTTGGCGACGATGCCGGCCAGCGTGGTGAACGGCTTCATCTCAACCCCGTCGCGCGGCGAGTAGCCGCGCACGCTGCCGAAGGTGATGCGCAGCGAGCTGTTGGCATCGGGATACACCGGCTTTCCTTGCGCGGCGTTGAAGTCGATCATCGCCTGCATGTACTGCGGGCGCAGCGCCGAGATCCGCCCGCTGCGCGCTTTGCCGAACTGCTCCATGCGCATCAGCGCAGGGGTCATCTTGACCGCGAAGGCCAGCGCCGGATCGCTGGCCGCCTCGATCGCCGCCTTGTCCGACTTCAGCCACTTCAGGCGCTCGTCGACACTGCCCAACCTGGTGCCGGCGTACAGCGCATCGAGCCTGGCGTCCAACTGCGGGATTACCTTGTCGGTCGCGGCGATCCCCAGCCACTGGTCGAGTTCCGGCACCCGTTGCGCGGCCGGCACCTGCGATGCATAGCGTTGCAGGCGCAGCGCCATCAGCGCCTTGTCCACCTTGGGGTCATAGCGGCGGTCGAGTTCGCGCAAGCCGCCCTCGATGCGCGAGGCATCGCGGGCCTGGTAACCACCTTCGCGCTCGGCGTCAGGCTTGGCCTGTTCGATCGCATTGCGATACAGCCGCAGCGCCGAGCCGGTGAGGCCACCGCCCATCGCCGCGTTGAACCACAGGTCGCGCTCGCGGGTTGCATTGGCCTCGGCCAGTTCGCGGCGTAGGTCCTGCAGCGCCCGCACCTGGGTCGCGCCGCTGGCGCCGCGCTTGGCAAGCCATGCCTGCAATGCGGTTTCCTGGGCGCGCTTCATCGCCACCGGATCGTCCATCTTGGCGAACCCATCGAGTTGGCCCTGGTAGAGCTTCATCCCGTTGTTGATGCCGGCCACGCTGGAGGCGTATTTCAGCGCCGCTGCCTGGTCGCCGGCGGTGGTGCGGTCGATGGTGGCAAGCGTGTCCTTGAAGCTCTGGACCTGGGTCGGGTAACGCCAGCCGATGGCGTCATTGACCTCGTCGGCCAGGCGGTAACGGTTGGTACTGCCCGGATAGCCGGTGACCATGACGAAATCGCCCGGGCCCACGCCCGCGTCGGAGACCGTCAGCCAGCTCTTGGGCGCGAACGGCACATTGTCCTTGGAGTAAGGCGCGGGCTTGCCGTCCTTGCCCACGTAGGCGCGCAGGAAGGCCCAGTCCCCGGTGTGGCGCGGCCATTCGAAGTTGTCGACATCGCCGCCGAACTTGCCGATGGCCTCCGGCGGCGCATACACCAGTCGCACGTCCTGGATCTCCATCTGCCGGATCAGGGAGAACTCGAGGCCGCCGTTGAAGTTGTAGACCGCGCAGCGCAGGCCACCCGGACGCTCGCACTCGGCCACCAGCGCCTTGCTGCGGGCGTCGATGGCGTCGAAGCGGGCCTTTCCGTCCATGCCGGCGGCAAGGCCACCGCTGACGTTTGCGGTGACATCGCTGATGTCCTGGGTCACGTAGATGCGCGCGTTCGGGGTGGACGCCAATTCGTCCGCGAAACTCGCGGCGACGAAGCCATCCGCCAGCAGGTTGCGCTGTGGCGTGGAGTTGTACTGGATGGCCCCGTAGGCACAGTGGTGGTTGGTGACCACGAGGCCCTGCGGCGAGACGAAGCTGGCAGTGCAACCGCCCAGGCTGATCACTGCATCCAGCGGCTTGCCCGCCAGGTTGGAGAGCGATGCGGGATCAAGCTTCAGACCGCGCGCCTTCAGCTGCGCCGCCAGTTCCGGCATCTGGCTGGGCCGCCACATGCCTTCGTCGGCGTGGGCAGTGCCACAGGCAAGGATCAAGGCCAGTGCGGCTGGCAACGTGCGGTGGCGCATGGAAACTCCCGGGAAGCTGGCAATCGCCGATTACAGCATCCCCGTCGTACGCGTGGCGTGTGCCTGCGGTCATGCCCTGCCGCAAATGGCCGCGGCGGTAGAATGCCCGACTCATCCCGGATGGCGGATACGCATGTCGCAGACCCCAACAATGAAGGCGCTGGTCAAGCGCGAGACCGGCAAGGGCATCTGGATGGAGCAGGTACCGATCCCAGTGCCCGGCCCCAACGAGGTCCTGGTCAAGCTGGAAAAAACCGCGATCTGCGGCACCGACCTGCACATCTACCTCTGGGACGAGTGGAGCCAGCGCACGATCAAGCCCGGCCTGGTGATCGGGCATGAATTCGTCGGCCGGGTTGCCGAACTGGGACCTGGCGTCACCGGCTATGGCGTGGGCCAGCGCGTGTCCGCCGAAGGCCACATCGTCTGCGGCCACTGCCGCAACTGCCGTGGCGGACGCCAGCACCTGTGCCCGAACACGGTCGGCATCGGCGTCAACCGGGATGGCGCGTTCGCCGAGTACATCGTGATGCCGGCCACCAACCTGTGGCCGATCCCCGACCAGATCCCCAGCGAACTCGCTGCGTTCTTCGACCCCTACGGCAACGCCGCGCACTGCGCGCTGGAGTTCGACGTGGTGGGCGAGGACGTGCTGATCACCGGCGCCGGCCCGATCGGCATCATCGCCGCCGGCATCTGCAAGCACATCGGCGCGCGCAATGTCGTCGTCACCGACGTCAACGACTACCGCCTGAAGCTGGCCGCCGACATGGGCGCCACCCGTGTGGTCAATGTCAGCAACACGTCCCTGAAGGACGTGATGGCGGACCTGCACATGGAAGGCTTCGACGTGGGCCTGGAGATGAGCGGCAACCCGCGCGCTTTCAACGACATGCTCGACTGCATGTACAACGGCGGCAAGATCGCCATGCTCGGCATCATGCCCAAGGGCGCAGGCGCGGACTGGGACAAGATCATCTTCAAGGGCCTGACCCTGCACGGCATCTACGGCCGGCGCATGTACGAGACCTGGTACAAGATGACCCAGCTGGTGCTGGGCGGTTTCCCGCTGGGCAAGGTGCTGACGCATCAATTGCCTATCGACGACTTCCAGAAGGGCTTCGACCTGATGGAAGCGGGACGCAGCGGGAAGATCGTCCTCAGCTGGAATTGATGTTCGCGTATCCCGTGTGGCAGGCGCTGGCTAGCAGTGCACGACACGCCGTGGATACGTCCATGTAGGCTCATCGGCGGCGTCCATGCCGCCGAAGGTCGCGCACTGCTAGCCAGCACCCGCCACACGCCCCCATTTCATGGAATTGCACATGTCCCTTACGACGCGGTATGCCGACACCCTCGACGAGATCCGCGCCGCCGGCCTGTTCAAGTCCGAGCGCATCATCGCGTCCCCGCAGTCCGCCGAGATCACCCTGGCCGATGGCCGTACGGTGCTGAACTTCTGCGCCAACAACTACCTGGGCCTGGCCGACCATCCGGACATCATCGCCGCGGCCAAGGACGCGCTGGACACGCATGGTTTCGGCATGGCGTCGGTGCGCTTCATCTGCGGCACGCAGGACCTGCACAAGGACCTGGAAAAAACCATCGCCGATTTCTTCGGCACCGAGGACACCATCCTCTACGCCGCCTGCTTCGACGCCAACGGCGGCCTGTTCGAGCCGCTCCTCGACGAACACGACGCGATCATCAGCGATGCACTGAACCACGCCTCGATCATCGACGGCGTGCGCCTCTGCAAGGCCAAGCGCTACCGCTACGCCAACTGCGACATGTCCGACCTGGAGACGCAGCTCAAGCAGGCCAAAGCCGACGGTGCGCGCACCATCATGATCACCACCGACGGCGTGTTCTCGATGGACGGCTTCATCGCCCCGCTCGACGAGATCACCGCGCTCGCTGCGCAATACGGCGCGCTGGTGCATATCGACGAATGCCACGCCACCGGATTCCTGGGCGACAACGGCCGCGGCTCCGCGGAAGTAAAGGGCGTGATGGACCGGATCGACATCTTCACCGGCACCCTCGGCAAGGCCATGGGCGGCGCGCTTGGCGGGTTCACCACCGGCAAGCGCGAGGTGGTCGAACTGCTGCGCCAGCGTTCGCGCCCGTACCTGTTCTCCAACTCGCTGCCGCCGCACGTGGTGGCTGCCGGCATCAAGGCGTTCGAGATGCTGTCGTCCGCCGGCGACCTGCGCGAGACGCTGCGCGCGAACACCACGTACTTCCGCGAACGCATGACCGCAGCTGGTTTCGACATCAAGCCCGGCGTGCACCCGATCAGCCCCGTGATGCTCTACGACGCCCCGCTGGCGCAACGCTTCGCCGAGCGCCTGCTTGAGGAAGGCATCTACGCGATCGGCTTCTTCTTCCCGGTGGTGGCCAAGGGGCAGGCGCGGATCCGCACGCAGATCTCGGCGGCACATACCCGCGAGCACCTGGACCGGGCAATCGACGCCTTCATCCGCATCGGCCGCGAGTTGGGCGTCATCAAGGACTAACGCTCAGTTGCCTCCCAGCGCGGCGATTTCCTCCGCGGTCAGCATGCGCCACTGGCCCTTCGGCAAATCGCCGAGCCCCAGTGTGCCGATGGCCACGCGCACCAGCCGCAAAACGCCAATGTCGCAGGCCGCAAGCAAGCGACGGATCTGCCGGTTGCGCCCTTCATCCAGCACCACTTCCAGCCACGCGTTCTTGGCACCCGCACGCAGCAACACGACCGACTTCGCCTGCAGCTCCTCGCCATCGCAATCGATGCCATCTTGCAGGCGCTGCAGCAGGTCCGCCGCAGGCACGCAATCAACCTGCACGTGATACGTCTTGTCGGGGCCGCGCGCCGGATCGGTGATGCGCGCGGCCCACTGCGGGTCGTTGCAGAAGAGCAGCAAGCCCTCGCTCGCCTTGTCCAGGCGGCCAACCGGGGCCACCCAGCCGAGCTCGGCACCGTCCAGGCAACGGTAGACAGTGTCGCGCCCGCGCTCGTCCGTTGTCGTGGTCAGCAAACCCCGTGGCTTGTTGAGCATCAGGTAGCGCGGGACAACTTCCGTGGCCGCAGCATCATCCAGCACGATGCTCGCGTATTGCAGGTCGGTCGGATGTTCGGGATCGCGCACGACGCGCCCTCCCACCTTCACCCGGCCAGCACGGACCAGCCGTTCGGCCTGGCTGCGCGAACACACGCCTCGCTTGGACAGCACACGGGCCAATCCATGTCGCAGCCGCGTCATGCCGGCCGCACGAACGGGCTCAGTTGTCCGGGGTTGTGGCAGGCG
Source organism: Pseudomonadota bacterium (assembly GCA_040385305.1). Taxonomy (GTDB): domain Bacteria; phylum Pseudomonadota; class Gammaproteobacteria; order Xanthomonadales; family Xanthomonadaceae; genus Thermomonas. The sequence goes on along the minus strand of JAZKHR010000034.1, from coordinate 1,387 downwards.
CAGGCGCCGGTTCGCTCGCCGCCGGCACTGCAACCGCGGCGTTGGCCCGCACAACGCGCACACCCTTGGATTTCATCCACGCATCGAATTCGTCCGCTGTCATGCGCTTCCCGTTCTGGGTCATGTTGAAGCGCCAAGGCGTATTGTCGAACTCGGTCTTGGGTTTGTAGGTGGCGGGATCATTCGGATCAACCACGCTGCTGGCGGGCTTGACGCTGGCCATCGCGCGGCAACCATCCTGGCGGATGCGAAGCAGTACGTTGTCAACCGAAAGGGCTTCATCGAACGCCTGTGCCAGCACGCCGCCGCTGCCGCCCAGCTGGTTCGTTCCCGGGGTCAGCTCGATGGCCACTGGCGAGAGCAAGGCCGGACGCACGGGCGTGGCGACCATGAGGTCGCTGGTGCAGATGCTGGAGGGTTGCGCAAACGAAACCGACGGGACCAGCAGCAGCAACGCGAGAGACGCACGACGAATCAGCATTGAATTCCCCTGTTTAGGTAAGCAGTGTAGGACGCGAGCCATTCCAGCCGCAATTGCGGCGCGCAAAAAACGAAGCCCGGCACAAGGCCGGGCTTCGCGTATTGCATGACTGACGCCCGTATTACTGGGTGTTCAGCTCGGTACGACGGTTGGTCTCGCTCTTGCAGCCCGGGAACGCATCGCCCAGGGCTTCAAGCGGACGGCTCTCGCCGTAACCATTTGGTCCGGCCAGGCGACCGGCATCGATGCCGTTGCTGGTCATGAAATCGTACACGGCGCGCGAGCGACGCTCCGACAGGCCCTGGTTGTACTCGTCGGTACCGCACTCGTCGGTGTGGCCAGCCACTTCGACGCGCAGTTCCGGGTAGCGCTTCAGGATCTCGACGGCTTCGTTCAGGATCGCAACCGCGTCCGGACGCAGGGTCGACTTGTCGAAGTCGAAGTTCACACCCTTCAGGTCGATCGAGACCGGCACCGGGCAGCCGTCCGGACCAATGGTCTGGCCAGCCTGCGAACCGGGGCACTTGTCGTCGCAGTTGTTGACGCCGTCGCCGTCGTCATCCATGTCGGCGCAGTTCGGAGCCGCGACCGGTGCCGGGCCGACCGGAACGATCGGATCCGGGCCCAGGGCCACGGTCAGGCCAACGGAAGCCAGCAGGTCGGTGAACGCGTTTTCCTGCGCACCAATGCGGGCCTGCTCGTCATCAAAGTCGGTACGGCTGCCAATTTCGGTGCGCAGGTCCACGCGACCAAAATCGAACTGCAGGCCAGCGCCGAGGTTGAGGGCGAGGTTGGACGCTTCATGCTGGCCCGGCGAAACCGGGTTCGGGAATGCGTTGAACTCTTCCTCGTGACGCTGCCAGCCGATGCCGCCGCGCACGTAGGGCCACCACTTGGAGTCCACGG
>JAZKHR010000033.1:24770-29637 GCA_040385305.1 Pseudomonadota bacterium | reverse complement strand
GCGCCGCTACACCGCGCTGGCGACGGAACTCGGCGTCGCACCCTCCACGCTGGCGTTGGCCTGGTGCCTGCGTAACCCCAACGTGTCCAGCGTGATCCTCGGTGCATCCAAAGTTTCGCAGTTGCTGCAGAATTTCGAGGCGCTGGATATGGGCGAGCGCATTGACGAAGCCGCCTGGAAGCGGGTGGAAGACAGCCTCGCCTGAGGCGCGATCGACTCGATGCATGGACGAAGCCGCCGCATGCAAGGGCTTCGCTGTAGTCAATCGCGCTTTGGCGAGGGCTGTGGTGCGACTGGCGCCGTCGTGACGTCCTCCTCCATTTCGATGCGCTTGCCGTCCTTGTCCAGTATCACGACCTTGCGCTTCTCCATGCGCTGGCCGTCCGGAGGCAGCGCCTGCACCCAGGCTGGCGGCGCATCGCCTGCATCGCCCTCCCAGATATGGGTCTTGCCGTTCTTGTCCACCCGGACGAACTTGCGCTTCTCGACCGCACCCGGTGCCTTCGGCGCTGCCGAGGCAAATGCCGCGATCCGCGGCATGGGGCCGCGCGGAGCCACGGACAACTGGAACGGCAGCGCCTTCGGCACGCTGACCTCGGCCCGGCCCACGACACGGTCGCGCAGGTACTCGACGGCCACCTTCGAATCCGCCGGTTGCGCGCGCAGCGCGTCCATCGCGGCCCGCGGCGTGTCGACAGGCTTGCCGCCGATCTTGCGGATCACGTCACCCGCCTGCAGGCCAGCCAGGTCATTGCCGGTGCTGAGCACCAGCACGCCATCCGTGGTGCCGAAGTAGCGGCCCAGCTGTGCATCCACCGTGGCCAGGTTCAAGCCATTCCAGCGGAAGGCTTCGGCCAGCGCGGGCAGCTTGCAGTCATCTCCCTTGCAGTCGCTGCCGAGGCGGATGATCTCGCGGCGCACGTCGGGAGCGATCGCGGCCGACCACTCGGCATGGCGCGTGGCATCGCCACCGACGGTGTGTGCGTGCCCTTCGGCGATGCGGGCCGCGTCCGCCAAATGGATGCGATCAGCCAGGACTTCGATCTCGCCGTCCTTGCCGGCGAAGACCTGCACGTTGCCGTCGAACATCGAGCCTCTCGGAAGCACCATCAGACGATCCCCCACCTTCGGGGTCAATGCCACTTCCCGGCCCTTCCCGTCACGTTCGTAGCCCAGCTTCACGGGCGACTTCGCATCCACCGCGGCGAGCAGTTCACGTGCTTCCTCCACGCGCGCCGTTGCATCCCCGGCCTTGAGCGGCCTGCCGTTGATGCTGGTGATGACGTCGCCGCTCCTGAGGTCCGCCGCGGCCGCGGCGCTATCCGGAGTAACCCCGGCGATGCGCACGCCAGAGCTGGCGTCCGGTGCCAGCAACACGCCGATCACCGGCTTGCGCAGCACGCGCGTCTCGATGCGCATCGGTCCGTCCGCGCCGACGTACTTGCGGCTCAGTTCAGCCACGCGCTGCGCGGCCTTGTCGAGTTCGGCGCGGGCCGCGTCGAGCTCTTTCTGTTGCGCCGGCGTCGGAGCAGATTGGGCCAGGGCAGCGCCGGCCATGGCGATGCCGAGCGCGAGCGCAAGTGCGGCCGGCAATGAACGGGGGGAAAGGCGTGTGGATCGCATGAGGACCTCGGCGTTGAAAGATGGAGTGGAGATGCTGGTCAGTCGATGCTGACCAGCGCGGCGTCGTACTGCTGGCCGCGGGCGGCAAGCAGGCGTTGGGTGGCTTCGACGCCGACCAGCTGGCGCAGGGTGTCGACCCGCTCGCCCCAGAGTTCGCTGCGGCGCTGTTGGGACAAGTCGGGCTGGACCAGGGCGGCATCGATTTGTGCGACTTCGGTATCCAGCAGGTCGGTCAGCGTCGCCACCGTCCCGCTGGCCACGCGATCGTCGCGGGCCATCGCCAGCAACTGTTCGAGCTGGGCGGACTGGGCGTAGAGCGGCTCCAGCTCCGGGGCGCCCTCAGCAGCGGCGATTCGGATGGTTTCGGGCTGGGCGAGGGTCCGGGTCGGACGCCGTGATGCCGGAACCGCCACGTTGCGTGCGGATGGCTTACGGGCCGAGAGTGTGTCTGGCGGGACTTGTGCGGCAGGCGGTGCGGCTTGCGGTGTCGCGTCCTCAACTGCAAGTGCACGGCCATCGAGGTTCACCTCGGGCGCGTCCATCGACTGCGTTGCGGGCGATGGCGCGACATCGCCTGCGGGGGCATCGCCGCCGCCCGATTGCATGCGCATCGGGATCGCCACGGCCAGGCCCAGCGACGCCGCCGTAGCCAGCCACAACGGCCAGCGCGCTCGCGGCGCCGGCGTGTGGGCGGGCAGGCGCGCGTGCACCCGCTGCCAGCCCTGTACGCCGGGCGCATCCAGGGGCAACGCGGCAAGGGCGCTGGCCCAGTCGCCTGGCGCCCGGGCGTCGCCACCGCGCTCGAACTCGCCGGTATCAGGCATGTTGATGCTCCTTGCTTCGTGATCCGGCCGCAGCCGATTCCGGTACCTGCAGCAACACGCGCAGGCGTCGAGTGCCGCGCGCCAGCTGCGACTTGGAAAAACTCACGCTGCGCTGCATGGCGGTCGCGATCTCCTCATGCGTATAGCCCTCGCCGTGGTACAGCCACAGCACGCTGCGGGTGGCCGCCGGCAGCGCCTCCAGCGCACGCTGCAGCAAGGCGGCATCCGCAGCAGCAGGGGGTGGCGGCGCGTTGTCTTCAGCGCTGTCCTCGATGCCCGTGCCCTCGATCTCTACCGACAGCCGGCGTTCGCGGCGCAGCCGGAGCAAGGCTTCGTTGACCGCGATCTGGCGCAGCCAACCCCAGAACGGGCTGCCACCGTCTCCACGGAAGCCGCTGATCGCGGTGAACACTTTCAGCATGGTGTCCTGCAGCACGTCGTCGGCCTGGTTGCGGCAGCCGCAGATGCGCAGCGCCAGGGTGAAAACGGGCCGTTCGAACCGGCGATACAGTTGCTCGAACGCCGCAGGGTCGCCGGCGCGCGCACGGGCGAGCAGGGCGGCGGGCACATCGATCGCGAAGCTCGATAAGGCGGCCATGTCCCTCATCTGGATGCACGGCGACGGCAAACGGTCGCAGCCTGGGTGAAATATCGTCCGCTGCGGGGCGGGCCTATACTCGACCCACTCAACGGGGAGAACGTTCGATGGCACCGATCCTTGCGCTGATACTGCTTGCCGCCGGCATCATGGTCCTGTTCAAGACCGTGCGCATGGTGCCGCAGGGGTACGAGTGGACGGTCGAGCGCTTCGGCAAGTACACCCACACCCTGACCCCCGGCCTGCATTTCCTGGTGCCGGTTGTGTACGGCGTGGGCCGCAAGATCAACATGATGGAACAGGTGCTGGACGTGCCCAGCCAGGACGTGATCACCAAGGACAACGCGGTGGTCAAGGTCGACGGCGTGGTCTATTTCCAGGTGCTGGACGCGGCCAAGGCGGCGTATGAAGTCGCCCAGCTGGAGATCGCCACGCTCAACCTCGTCATGACCAATATCCGTACCTCGATCGGTTCGCTGGACCTGGACGAGTCGCTGTCCAAGCGCGACGAGATCAACGCCAAGGTGCTGCTGGCTGTGGACCAGGCCACCCATCCGTGGGGCATCAAGGTCAACCGCATCGAGCTCAAGGACATCCAGCCGCCACGCGACCTGGTCGAGTCCATGGCGCGGCAGATGAAGGCCGAACGCGAGAAGCGCGCGAATATCCTTGAGGCAGAAGGTTTCCGCCAGGCCGCGATCCTCAAGGCCGAAGGCGAGAAACAGTCGGTGATCCTGGAGGCCGAAGGCGACCGCGAGGCGGCGTTCCGCCAGGCCGAGGCCCGCGAGCGCCTGGCCGAGGCCGAGGCCAAGGCGACCCAGCTGGTGTCCGATGCGATCGCGTCCGGCAACGTGCAGGCGATCAACTACTTCGTGGCCCAGAAATACATCGAGGCGTTCAAGGCCTTGGCCGAAGCGCCCAACCAGAAATTCGTGCTGATGCCGATGGAGTCGGCGGGCATCATCGGCTCGATCGCCGGCATCGCCGAGCTTGCGAAAGACGCGCTCGGACGCCCCGGAGGCAGCAACGTGATCGCGTCGCCCGGCAGCCCGTCCAAGAGCGGGGGGAACTGAGCGATGCGCTGGGACGTGTTCGCATGGGCCGCGCTCGCGCTGCTGTTGTTCGCCGCGGAAACCCTGGCGCCGGGCGCCTTCATGTTGTGGCTGGGTTTCGCCGCGGTGGCAGTCTTCCTGGGGGTGCTGCTGGTGCCCGGCATCCCGGTGCTGGCCCAAGCCGCGGCCTTCATCGTGCTCAGCTTCGTCTCCATCCAGGTCTATCGCACCTGGTTCCGGTCCAAGGAACGGCAGAGTGACCAGCCTGCGCTGAACCGCCGCACCGCGGCCTTGGTGGGGCGCGTGGTCACGCTGGAACGGGCGATCATCGATGGCCGCGGCCGCGTGCAGATCGCCGATGCGTACTGGGATGTCGCCGGCCCCGACCTGCCGGCCGGCGCGCCAGTACGCATCGTTGGCGGCGATGCCATGAGCCTGCAGGTCGAGCCCGCGTAAGCAACGGCTTCGGGGACGCGCCCCGCAGGCGGATGCCCGCCGGGGCGGCGGCGCCCCGGACGTTACGTGGCATGCGAAGTTTCCCGGGGCGCGGGATAATCGTGGATCACCCCACGCCAGGCCTGTGCGCATGACCCGCAAGACGATCCTCAACGAGACCCACCGCACGCTCGGCGCCAAAATGGTCGACTTCGGCGGCTGGGACATGCCGATCCACTACGGCTCGCAACTCGATGAACACCATCAGGTGCGCCAGGCCGCCGGCATGTTCGACGTTTCCCACATGACCGTGGTCGACCTCACCGGCGCGCGCG
>JAZKHR010000033.1:20841-24670 GCA_040385305.1 Pseudomonadota bacterium | reverse complement strand
GCCGGCATGTTCGACGTTTCCCACATGACCGTGGTCGACCTCACCGGCGCGCGCGTGCGCGAGTTCCTGCGCCATCTGGTCGCCAACTCGGTCGACAAGCTGCAGAAGCCCGGCAAGGCGCTGTACACGGCGATGCTCAACCCGCAGGGCGGGGTGATCGATGACCTGATCGTCTATTACATGTCCGAGGAGTGGTTCCGGCTGGTGGTCAACGCGGCCACCCGCGACAAGGACGTGGCGTGGATCACCGTCCAGGCGCAAGCCTTCGAGGTGCAGGTCAGCGAGCGTCCGGAGTTCGGCATGGTCGCGGTGCAGGGACCCACTGCGCGCGACGCCGTGGTCGGCCTGCTGCGCGAGGAAGACCGCGCACGCATCGCCAAGCTTGGACGCTTCGCTGCCGGAGAAGCGCTGACCGCGGATGGCATCAAGGTCTTCGTGGCGCGCACCGGCTATACCGGCGAGGACGGCTTCGAGGTGATCGTTCCGGAAAACCGGACCGTCTCGTTCTGGAATGCACTGCTGGCGGCCGGGGTCAAGCCGGCCGGACTGGGCGCGCGCGACACCCTGCGCCTGGAAGCCGGCATGAACCTCTACGGGCAGGACATGGACGACACCGTGTCACCGCTTGAGGCCGGAATGGGCTGGACGGTCGCCTTCGACGAAGGTCGTGACTTCGTCGGCCGCGCCGCGCTGGAGGCGCAGCAGGCGGCCGGCGTGCCGCGCCAGCTGATCGGCCTGGTGATGGACGAGAAGGGCGTGCTGCGCCACGGCCAGGCGGTGCTGACCGCGAATGGCGAAGGCGAGATCCTGTCCGGCACGTTCTCGCCCAGCATCGGCAAGGCCATCGCCTTTGCCCGCGTGCCTGCCGGTGAGCCGGGCGAGGTGCGCGTCGACATCCGCGGCAGGCACGTGCCGGTGCGCGTGGTGAAGTTCCCGTTCGTCCGCGATGGCAAGGTGCAGGACGGCATCTGACCGTCCGGCAGTGAACTTTGGCACGCAGCTTCGCTAGACTTTGCCAACCCGACCCCATTCCCCGCACGTTCCACTGGAGCCAGCAATGAGCGAGATTCCCGGCGACCTCAAGTTCCTCAAGTCCCACGAGTGGGCCCGCATCGAAGGCGATGGCAAGGTGACCGTCGGCATTTCCGATCATGCCCAGGGCTTGCTCGGGGACCTCGTCTATGTCGAGCTGCCGAATGTCGGCGACACCGTGCAGGTCGGCAACGCATGCGCCGTGGTGGAGTCGGTCAAGGCCGCGTCCGACGTGTACGCGCCACTCAGCGGTACCGTGGTCGAGGTCAACGAGTCGCTGTCCGACAAGCCGGAGACCATCAACGAGGATGCCTACGGCGAAGGCTGGCTGTTCACCATGGAAATCGACGACGCCGAGCAGCTCAACGACCTGCTGGCGCCCGACGACTACGCGGAACTGCTCGAGGACGAAGACCACTGACCGCATCGCGACCGCGAGCGGCAACCCAGGCCCGCAGTGGCGATGCTGCGGGTTTTTTTTTTTTAGCGACGTGATTCCCCGCACGCGACACTAACCAGCGCTATAACCGGAAAAAAGTTCGCGCATTTTTGCGCAATCGGACTTGTGCGACGCGCAAACGTCGGCGTTGGTTGGCCGCCGCCGTCGCCGCGATCACCGCTCGATGGCGAAGATTTTCCAACGCGTCGAAAGTGCCAAGGTCGACGCATCGCGCATCCGATGCAAAGGGCGTCGCTTGCCCGCAAGCCGCATGATTGCTTGCGCGTGGCGTGCGAAGCGTGGATCGGCGAAGCGTCGCGCATGTGCATGCGGTGTCCATGCTTGCGGTCTTGCGTGCATGCACGCGGACGTCGACGCGGATGCCGCAGGAAAAAATTTTGCGTCGGGTTGTTGACACTGGAAAAAACCGTGATTAGGTTTCGCCCAGCAGAGGTTTCCTGCAGAAGCGAGTGAGCGGATCAAACACGATAGCCGGCAGCAGCAAACGCACCTCCGCCCGCAACATCAAAAAGGTGGACGCCGGCGTCGCATCCCTCGCGCAAAGCAGTCAACCGTCCTTGATCGAAACCCGCAGCGTCCTGCGCCGCGGGTTTTTTCATGGCCGTCCTGCACCCTGTGGCGACATCGCGGCGCGTCCGCGGCTCGCTCCTCCATCCGGTCCGGCGCGCGGTGCGCGCCGGCGGTCGATCGCGGGTCCGATACCCGCGGTGTCTCTTGCAACTGGGCGTTACCGTTAGATCATCCACAAGGAGCCATCACATGGCCATGAAGAAAGCTGCGAAGAAGCCCGCCGCCAAGAAGGCGGCGAAGAAAGTCGCCAAGAAACCGGCGGCCAAGAAGGCTGCGAAGAAGCCCGCCGCCAAGAAGGCGGTGAAGAAGGTTGCCAAGAAGCCGGCCGCCAAGAAGGCGGTGAAGAAGGCTGCCAAGAAGACCGCCAAGAAAGCGGTGAAGAAGTCCGCCGCGAAGAAGCCGGCCGCCAAGAAGGCGGTGAAGAAGGCTGCCAAGAAGACCGCCAAGAAAGCGGTGAAGAAGTCCGCGGCCAAGAAGCCGGCCGCCAAGAAGGCCGTCAAGAAGGCTGCGAAGAAGCCCGCCGCAAAGAAGGCCGCGAAGAAGCCTGCTGCGAAGAAGGCTGCCAAGAAGCCGGCTGCAAAGAAGGCTGCGAAGAAGGCCAAGCCGGTCGCAATGCCGGCGATGCCCGCTCCGATGATGTAACAGGCACCAGCCGGAACTCCCGGCTGGGCACTGGTCCACACTAAAGACCCTTCCCGTTGCCCAGGCGGGAGGGGTTTCTTTTGTGCGTGGCGCGCGGGGCGCGGCTTACTGCGGCGACGCGCTCGCGGCCGAGGCATCCACGCCGGCGGCGTCATCCTCGGGCTGGTTCGCGTACAGGGTGGTGGGCGCGATGTTCTCGTCCAGCCACTGGCCGCCGCTGATGCCCAATGCGCTATCCAGTACCGTCGGCAACAGACCGGAGGGCAGGGCGCTTTCGCTGTTCCACAGGATCACCACGCCCAGGTCGCGGTCCGGCAGCAGCGCCATCGCGCCGCGGTAACCCTGCACGGCGCCACCGTGGAAAACCACGTCGTGGCCTGCGTAGTCGTAGACGCGCCAACCCAGTGCATAGCTGGCGGAGGTCAGGCGGGAACGCCGCCATGAGGATCCGCGCAATTCGGCCGGGGTGGAAATCACCGGGGCATGCAGGGTCGCCAGCAGCGGCGCCGGCAACACGTCCGGGCGGTGCCCGGTCTGGGCCAGCAACCATTGCGCCATGTCGCTGATGCTGGCGTTGACACCGGCAGCGGGGGCAACGCGATAGTAGGTGGGCTTCGGGGTTAGCGGCACCCAGCCGCCGCCGCCGCGCACATGAGGCCTCGCCCAGCGCGCGCTGGCCTGGATGCCTTCGAGCCCGTAGCTGGCATCGTTCATGCCCAGTGGCTTGAAGATGCGGCGCGCCACCGCCTCGCTGAAGAACTGGCCGGTGGCTGCGAACACCACGTCGCCGACCAGGCTGAAAGCCACGTTCTGGTAGGCGTAGCACTGGCCGGGCGAGCACTTCAGCGGCGCGGTCGCCAGCTTGCGGGTCAGGGTGTGGAATTCAACGTTGGCTTCGATGTCGCGGTCGTAGGCGTTGTGGGTCAGGCCGACGCGATGGCTCAGCAGGTCGGTGATGGTGACCTGTTGCGCCGCCGCCGGTTGCGACAAGCGGAAGTCGGGAAGGTAGTCGACCAGCTTGCTGTCCCAGCGCAGCACGCCGTCATTGACCAGGATGCCGGTCATGGTGCCGGCAAAGGACTTGGACAACGAGGCGAGGCGGAACACCGTATGCGCATCCACCGG
>JAZKHR010000033.1:0-20741 GCA_040385305.1 Pseudomonadota bacterium | reverse complement strand
TGCCCCCTGCGTATGCTGCGACGACGGTATGCTTTGGTCGCGCCGAAGCGCGGCCTCGGTCCGATTCTAACGCCACTCCCGGCATTTGCATGAACAAGGGGAAGTTCGATGCTGACACTGTTGATTTTGCTGGTAATTGTGGTGGCTATCGGGTTCTGGGGCGTTAGCATTTACAACGGCCTGGTGACCGCACGCAACGCGTTCAAGAATGCCTTTGCACAGATCGACGTGCAGTTGCAGCGGCGCTTCGACCTGATCCCGAACCTGGTTGAAGTCGCCACCAAGTACATGAGCCATGAGCGCGAGACCCTGGAAGCGGTGACGGCGGCGCGCGCGGCCGCCCAGTCGGGCCTGTCCGCGGCCAAGGCCAACCCGGGCGATCCCGACACCATGGCTGCGCTGGCCGCGGCACAGGGACAGTTGAATGCGGGCCTGGGCCGGCTGCTGGCAGTGGCGGAAGCCTACCCCGACCTCAAGGCCAACCAGACCATGATGCAGCTCACCGAAGAGCTGACCAGCACCGAGAACAAGGTCGCGTTCGCCCGGCAGGCGTTCAACGATGCGGTGATGGGCTACAACAACAAGCGCGAAGTGTTCCCGAGCAGCATCTTCGCCGGAATGTTCAACTTCGCACCGGCCACCCTGCTGGAGATTCCGGTCGATCAGCAGGCCAACGTGCGCGCCGCGCCCAAGGTGGAGTTCTGATCCCCACTGATGCGGCCCGCGCCATCGTGGGCCGCATCCCATCGGGACTTCGCGCATGAACTTCTTCGAACACCAGGCCGCTGCGCGCAAGACCTCGTCGCGGCTGGTGATCCTCTTCGGGTTGGCGGTCGTCGGCATCGTGGCCGCAGTCGATTTCGCGACCTGGGTGGCGACCGGCTCGACCGGCGCGCTTGCCTTCACCACCATCGCTACCGTGGCCGTGATCGGGCTGGGCTCGATGTACCGCATCGCCAGCCTGCGCGGCGGCGGCGAACCGGTGGCGCTGCAGATGGGCGGGGTGCCGGTGCCGGAAGACACCACGGACCGCAACCTGCGCCGGCTGCGCAACGTGGTGGAGGAAATCGCGATCGCCTCCGGCGTGCCGGTGCCCAAGATCTACGTGCTGGAACACGAGGCCGCGATCAACGCCTTCGCCGCTGGTTATTCCACCTCCGACGCGGTGGTCGCGGTGACGCGCGGCGCGCTCGACAAACTCAACCGCGACGAGTTGCAGGGCGTCATCGCGCACGAGTTCAGCCACATCCTCAATGGCGATATGCGCCTCAACATCCGCCTGATCGGGGTGTTGTTCGGGATCATGATGATCGGCCTGATCGGTCGCAAGATCCTCATCCATGGTCGCTTCGGTGGGCGAAACAAGGGAGCGGGTGCGGTGCTTGGCGCGGCCCTGGTGGCGATGATCGTGGGCTACATCGGCATGTTCTTCGCGCGCATGATCAAGGCCGGGGTCAGCCGCTCGCGCGAGGTGCTGGCAGATGCCAGCGCAGTGCAGTTCACCCGCCAGTCGCAGGGGCTTGCCGGCGCGCTGAAGAAGATCGGCGGCCTGCACGAAGGCGCGAAGTTGAACGACCGCGGCGACGCCGAGGAAGTCAGCCACATGCTGTTTGGCGATGGCGTCGGTTTTTCGGGCCTGTTCGCCACCCATCCGCCGCTGCTCAAGCGCATCCAGGCGCTGGAGCCGCAGTTCCGCCCCGAGCAGTTGGAGCGCCTGCAGGCGCAGTGGTTGGCCGCGCCGCCCGATGGCTTGCAGGAAGATGTGCAGATGGGCTTCGCCGCGGGCGGCGCCGGCTCGCGGTTACCGGGAGCGACGCAGGAACTCAACGTCACGCCGGCGATGGTGGCGGCACAGGTCGCGTTGCCTGCGGAAAACGACTTCCAGCGCGCCGACGCCATCGCCAGCGAAATCCCCGAGGCCTTGCGCGACCTCGCCGCACGGCGCGATGCGGTGATGCCGTTGCTGCTTGGCCTGCTGCTCGCCCTCGACGAGGACGTGGCCACGCGCCAGCAGGCGGAGATCGCCGCGCGCCTGGGCGAGGACACCGCGGACCACGCAATGCGCATCCATCAGCAGTTGCTTGCCGACCTGCACCCGATGCTGCGCCTGCCGCTGGCGGCGTTGGCTTTCCCCGTGCTGCGCCTGCGGCCGCGCCCGGAACTGGACACGTTCATGGACACGGTGTTCGCCGTGGTCCACGCCGACGGCGAGGTGTCGCTCTTCGAGTATTGCCTGGGACGCTTGCTCACCGTGCAGGTGCGCGAATCGCTGGATCCGTCGCGCTATGCGCGCTTCGGCCGACGCAAGCCGGGCAACGTGCGCCAGGAATTCGCCACCCTGTTGGCGGTGGTGGCACATGCTGGTCACCAGGACGCCGGCGCCGCACGACGCGCATACCTCGCCGGCATGCAGCGGGTGCTGCCGCGCGACCACCTGCCCTATGCGCCACCCTCCACTGGCATGCTGGCGCTGGACGCCGTGTGGGAGCCGTTGGACGCCCTCGATCCGCTGGCCAAGCAGGTGATGGTGGAGGCGGTGGCTGATGCGATCAGCCACGACGGACGCGTCAGCGTGGCCGAAGCCGAGCTCCTGCGCACCATCTGCGGAGTGCTGCATTGCCCGTTGCCGCCCATGCTGGAGCGCGGCTGACGCGATCTGCGGGACGGGCCCGGTACGCCCGTGTCAGGCCGCCCGGATCAGGTCCGCCGCCCGCTCCGCGATCATGATGGTCGGCGCGTTGGTATTGCCGCCGGGAAGTGCGGGCATCACCGAGGCATCGACCACCCGCAGGCCGTCGACACCGCGCACGCGCAGCGACGCGTCGACCACCGAGGCGTCGTCATCACCCATCCGGCAGGTACCAACGGGGTGGTACACCGACTCCGCCTTGGCGCGGATGAAGTCCACCAGTTCGGCATCGGACAGGTCATTGCGGGTGGGGAAGATGGGCGCGCCGCGATAAGCATCGAACGCGGGCTGGGCGAAGATCTCGCGGCTGACTTTCGCGCATTCCACCATCATCTTCAGGTCGAAGCCGTCCGCGTCGCCCAGGTAGTTGGCCTCGATCCGCGGATGCTGGTCCACCCGGTTGCTCGCCAGCGACAGGCGGCCGCGGCTGCGTGGGCGCAGGAAGCAGGCATGGAGGGTGTAGCCGTCGCCTGCCAGGCGGTGGCGGCCATGGTCGTCGAGCATGGCCGGCACGAAATGGAACTGGATGTCGCAACGCTCGTCCGTAGCGAGCCGCGAACGCACGAAGCCGCCGGCTTCCGCGATGTTGCTGGTGCCGGCGCCGCGATGGCCGCGCAGGTAGTAGTCGAACGCCATCCTGGCTTCGTTGATGTGGTCGTAGGTGATGGGCTGGGTGGCGTGCTGCAGGGTGCAGATGTCGAGGTGGTCCTGCAGGTTGGCGCCGACGCCCGGCGCGTCGTGCAAGGGCTGGATGCCGAGGCCGCGCAGGTGGTCGGCAGGCCCGATGCCGGACAGCATCAGCAGCTGCGGCGAGTTGATGGTGCCGCCGCACAGGATGACTTCGCGCGCTGCATGTACCTGCCCGATTGCGCCGCGCTGGACGTACTGCGCGCCGCTGGCGCGCCGGCCATCGAACAGGATCCGTTCGACCAGCGCGCCGCTGTGCACGCGAAGGTTGGGCCTCGCCTTCGCGGGGGCAAGGTAGGCGACGGCTGCCGAGCAGCGCGCGCCGTCGCGCTGGGTGACCTGGTACAGGCCCACGCCTTCCTGCACGGGGCCGTTGAAGTCCTGGTTGGCCGGATAGCCGGCCTGTTGCGCGGCGTCGATGAATACCGCCGAGAGCGGATTGCTGTATCGCAGGTCGCTGACGCCCAGCGGGCCGTCGCCGCCATGCAGGGCATCGCCGCCGCGGCTGTTGCCTTCCGCGCGCTTGAAGTAGGGCAGCACGCTGTCCCACTCCCAACCGCTGGCCGCAGCCGCCCAGTCGTCGTAGTCGCGCGCGACGCCGCGGATGTAGCACATCGCGTTGATCGAGCTGGAGCCGCCAAGCACCTTGCCGCGCGGCCACCACAGGCGGCGCTGGTCGAGGTGCGGTTCGGGCGCGGTGTGGTAGTTCCAGTTCACGCCCTTGCGGTTGACCAGCTTGGCCAGCCCCGCCGGCATGTGGATGAACGGGTGCCAGTCGCGCGGGCCCGCTTCCAGCAGCAGGACCTTGACCGCCGGATCCGCGGACAGGCGGTTGGCGAGCACGCAACCCGCCGAGCCGGCGCCGATGATGATGTAGTCGTACACAGGCTGCCCCGCAGCGAAGACCCGGCGACGCTATGCGCCATGGCTAGAGCATATGCTCAAGCGGCCCGCGCGGCTCAAGGCCGCTTCATCCGCGGGCGATCGACATACACTTCGCTCTTACCGGCCCTGCCTGGCGGCGCGGCGGATATCGGACTTGGACATGCCGGAACGCGTAGGCGACAAACCCGCACGCATCGCGCGCTTTTCAGGCGCGCTCGGCGAATCGCCGCCGCTGCTGTGGTCGTTCCTGTATTTCTTCTGCCTGCTCAGCGGCTACTACGTACTGCGCCCGGTGCGCGAGGCGATGGGCGCGTCCAGCGACATGGCCGCGGTGTTCCCGCCGGCGATGATCGAGTTCTTCGCCACGCGCGGGCTCGCGCTGAAGGACCTGACCCTGCAGGTGCTGTTCACCTGCACCTTCCTGATCATGCTCGCCCTGCAGCCAGTGTACGGCTGGCTGGTCAGCCGCTACCCGCGGCGCGTGTTCCTGCCGGTGGTGTATGGCTTCTTCATCGCCACGCTGCTGGGGTTCTACGTGATGTTCGACAGCGGCGTTCCCGGCCGCGGCATGGCGTTCTTCCTGTGGCTCACCGTGTTCAACCTGTTCGCGGTCGCGGTGTTCTGGAGCTTCATGGCCGATGTCTACGACAACAGCGAAGCGCGCCGCTATTACGGCTACATCGGCGCGGCCGGCACCTTGGGCGCGATCCTCGGACCGGTGTTGACGCGGACGCTGGTCGAGCGCATCGGCATCGCCAACCTGATGCTGGTCTCCGCAGGCTTCCTGCTGCTGTGCATCGTCTGCCTGCTGCGCCTGCGGCGGCACGCGGTGCGGCGCGAGTCCGAGCGAAATCTGGCCAGCGGCGAGGTGCCGATGGGCGGGCAGGTGCTGGCAGGCCTCAAGCTGATCGCGCGCGAGCCATTGCTGCGCTGGATGGCGGTGCTCACGCTGTTCGGGGTTGGCGTGGGCACGCTGCTCTACAACGAGCAGGCCGCGCTGGTGCGCCAGTTCTATCCTGATGCGCGGCAGGCCACCGCGTACTACGCCAACATCGACCTGGCGGTGAACGGGCTTGCCTTGTTCGTGCAACTGCTGGTGACCCGCGCGTTGCTGTCGCGCTTCGGCATCGGGCCGGCGCTGCTGATTCCCGGCGGCGCGATCATGCTGGGTTATGCGGCGCTGGCAGCATCGCCGTTGCCGCTGCTGCTCGCGACCGTACAGGTGGTGACACGCGCCAGCGAGTTCTCGCTGGCAAAGCCCGCGCGCGAAACCGTCTATACCCGGGTGGGGCGCGAATGGCGCTACAAGGCTGGCGCGGCGATCGATACCGTGGTCTATCGCGGCGGGGATCTCACCTTCGTGTGGCTGCACAAGTTCCTGTCCGGATTCGGGTCGCAGGTGGTCTTCGCCGCTGGGCTGCTGGTCGCCTGCGGCATGACCCTTGGCGCGTGGCGCTTGCTGGGTGAGGCCCGGAAGCTGCCCAACGAACGTCCGTTCGAGGACGGGCCTGCGCCCTGATGCGCGCCCGCTTGCGTAATCGTTGGCACCAGGCGCTGGCGTGGCTGCTGCTAGCGGGAGTAGTTGCGACCTGCATCTACGGTTTCGTGATCGAGCCGGCGCGCCTGGTCGAGCGTCGCTACACGCTGGCGCTGCCGCATTGGCCTGCGACCTGTGATGGATTGCGCGTGGACGTGGTCACCGACGTGCACACCGGCTCGCCGCGCAACGGCGTGGACCAACTGGACCGGATGGTGCAACGCCTGCTCGCCAGTGATGCACAAGTGGTGCTGATGGCAGGCGACTACGTGATCCTGAGCGTGCTGGCCGGCACCTACGTGCCGCCGGAGGTGATCGCCGAGCACCTGCGCCCGCTGACGGCGCGCAAGCACGTGTACGCGGTGCTCGGTAACCATGATTGGTGGAAGAACGGACCGAAGGTATCGCGCGCGTTCTCTGCCGCAGGCGTGGGCATGATCGACAACGTCGCCACGCCAGTGAAGACGGGCGGCTGCGAGTTCTGGCTGGCAGGCCTTGGCGATCTGCTGGAAGGCAGGCCCGACGTGCCGGGTACCTACCGCGGCATCCCGGCCCGTGCGCCGGTCATCGCCCTGACCCATGAGCCGGCCCTGTTCCCCGCCATCCCGGTACGCACCTCGCTGACCGTCGCTGGCCATACCCATGGCGGTCAGATCAACCCGCTGGCTCGCTGGCTGCCGGGCCGCGGCTTCAAACCGCGCTCGCACTGGTTGCAGGGGGAGTATCGCGTGCAGGGCCAGACGCTGTTCGTGAGCCCGGGCATCGGCACCAGCATCCTGCCGATGCGGCTGGGGGTGCCGCCGGAGATCTCGCAGTTGGAATTGCACAGCGCAGTTGACCCGTCGCACGCTTCGGGTGCCATGGAGCCACGCTGAAGGAACGGTTCGCGCAGTGCAATCCGGCGATTCAACCGGACAATGACGCGGCCTCAAGCGGGCGCTCGCGGTGCAGCAGGATCCATTCCGCATGCTCCTCCAGGCACGCGCATCCAAGCGCGCGCAGCAGGTGGCGCAATTGGGCATCGTCGCGCGCACGGTCCAGGCGCTCGCGGCAGCCGTCGAACAGGCGGCTCATGAAGCGGAACTGCTTGACCAGCTCCTTGTCCGCCTTCTTGTAGGAATAGGCTTCGCGGATACCGGCCAGCAGCGGCAGCAGGCCCATCGCCAACACCAGGTATTCCTGCACCTGGTCACCCATGCGCTCTCCGCCCACCAGCAGGACCACCGCCCCCAGCAAGCCAGCGAACAACGCGATGTCGCCCAGCAGCGTGGTCCAGCGATACGCGCGCTCGCGGCGATGGCTGCCTTCGAGGTAATAGGCCAGCTGGCCCGTCGCCGCCGTGGAGGCAGTCGCGCGGGTGCCCACCCAGCGCCCGATGACCCATTGCAGCCAGCGCGCATCGGGGTCGAAGGCCTGGTCGCGCAAGACGCCGGTGGCGCGCATCGCATGGCGGATCCAGCTGAGCTCGACGTCCTGCTTCTGCAGGAAGCTGTCGTAGCCCAGGCTGCTGTTGGGCGGCGGGTCAACGCCGGCCAGCCGCCAGTACAGCTGCACGCGCATGCCTTCCGCGAGGCCGCGGTAGTCTAGGTACTTGCGTTGCCACTCGCGCCGATACCCCACCCAGCGGATCGCGAGGCCAATCACGAACAGCAGCAGGAATATCGCAACAAAGCCTCGTTCGGCCTGCAGGTCGGAGTACAGGATGAAAGCAAGGCCCATCGCCGCGGCCAGCACGTGGGTGCAAAGCAAGCTGACCCGCACGCGGTGGCGGAAATGCACGGCCAGCCAATCGGCTGCCGTGAACAGGGCGTCCACTTCGCGTACGGCGGCGGGTGGCGGCGTAGGCGTGCCGGCATCGAGCAGGGACTCCGCGTCGCGTGCGATGCGCGGGCCGTAGCGCATCACGTCGCGGTTGAACGCCTGCAACTGGGCGAAGACATGGCGGTACTGGGCCGGCATGGGCTCTTCACCCGAACTGCTGCCGTCCACGGTGAGCCAGCGCGGCGGCATCTCCCGGGGGGTCGCCGCGCCCGCTGGACGCTGGGCGTTCACGATCCGGCGCGGGCAGTGCACGTGGTAGACCAGGTCGCTCTCGTCGTCGGCAAGCAGGTTGGGCGCAGCGTCCTCGGCGTTGAATCCGGGCATGGCGTTGCGCAGGTGGTACTCCACGACTTGCGCGGTGCCACCGGTGGCGGTGCTGGGCTGGCCGTCCCACAGCGCAAGCAGGATCTGGCAGTGCGAAGACACGAACATGCCCAGCTGGGCGTACTGGCGATTGCGCGCCTCTCCGCGACTGCGCACGGCCTCGGCATCGGTTCCGGCGGCCAGTGGCAGCACGCGCACGCGGCCCCGCGCCAGCAGGCCGCGGAAGCGCGCGAGGGTTGCATCGTCGACGAAGTCCCGCTCGTATTCGGCTTGGTCGAACGGCAGCGGCACCACCAGCTCGATGCCGAGCGCCAGCGCTTCCTCGGCCACCAGCTGGTCACCGCCTTCGGCCAGGGCGGACATCAGCCGCAACGGAAGCGCCGGGAACGCGGCCTGCAGCTGCAGGAAAAAGGTGCGGACCTGCAGGCGCAGGCGCGGTTCGTCGGCGGACACGAGGTCGCGATGCGCGGTGAGTCCCACGCTCAGGCAGACCCGCGCCGGTTCGATCCTGTCGCTGGCTACACCTTCAAGCATCGGCCCTGCCCCCGCCCCGCGACATCATGCGCCGCAGCGACCTGCTCGCGCCAGTCGCCACGCATTGCGCGGCGAGGCGACCGCTGCAGCCCCGCCCGCGAGGCCAGGGGATGCCGGCGCGCTATGCCGCGGCGCGCGTCTCGACGCGCTGACCATGCTCAGCGTAACCCGCCGAGCGCAGCTCAGCGGGGTCGAAATCGTCGACCATGATCGCGTCCAGTGTCATTGCGCGCAGCTCCTCCAGCTGGCGGCGCTCCTCCGCGGTGATCCAGCCTTCGCGCACGCCCTCGTCGAGTTGCGTGTCGAAGTCCAGCGCTCCGATATCGCTGTTCTTCAGGGCTTTCTGAAACTTGCGCTCGACCGGTTCGGCCATCACCACCTTGGGCAGGTAGCTGACGATGCGGCCAGCCGGGTTGTTGGCACCGGGCGTGGTGAACACGCCGGCAGCCATGCGTTCGCGTGCATCGCAGGGCGTCATCAGCAGCGAGGCAACCTTGTGTCCCAGCCGGTCGCTGGGCGGTTGCGCGCGACGCCCCAGCGGGAACACCAGCAGCCACAGCAGCCAGCCCACTGGCCGGATCGGGAAATTGCGCAGCGCGCCCGAAAGCGCGGTTTCGATCTTGTTGACCGCATCGTGGATGGCGTACGCCAGCAACGGCTGGTCGCCGGCCGGATTGCCGGCATCCTGGTGGCGCTTGAGCATGGCGCTGGCGATGTACAGCTGGCTGAGCACATCGCCCAGGCGGCCGCTCAGCGATTCCTTGAACTTCAGCTTGCCGCCCAGCAGCAGCATCGAGGTGTCGGCCATCACGGCCAGTGCGGCGGAGTAACGGTCCAGCTTGCGGAAATAACGACGGGTGTCGTCGTCGCCGGGCGCCTTGCCAACGCGCGAGCCGGTCAGCCCGTACCAGAAACTGCGGATTGCGTTGGAAATGGCGAAGCCGATGTGCCCGAACAGGGCAGCGTCGAAACGGTCGATGCGCTCCTGCGGGTCCGGCAGCTGGGCGGCCTTCATTTCCTGCATGACCCACGGATGGCAGAGGATCGCACCCTGGCCGAAGATCATCAGCGAGCGGGTCATGATGTTGGCGCCTTCGACCGTGATCGCGATCGGCGCCGCCTGCCAGGAGCGCCCGGCGAAGTTGCGCGGGCCGAGGATGATGCCCTTGCCGCCCAGGATGTCCATGCTGTCGATGGAGACCTTGCGGCCCATTTCGGTGCAGTGGTACTTGGCTATGGTGGACGGCACCGCGGGATTTTCGCCGCGCGCAACGGCGGCAGCGGTGGCTTCCGACAGCGCACTGGTGGCGTACGCATTGCCGGCGATCCTTGCCAGTGCTTCTTCCACGCCTTCGAAGCGGCCGATCGACAGGCCGAACTGCTTGCGGATGCGCGCATAACTGCCCACCGTCACCGCGCCCATCTTGCAGCCTCCGCTGGCGGTGGAGGGCAGGGTGATCGAGCGCCCGATCGACAGGCACTCCATCAGCATGCGCCAGCCCTGCCCGGCGTAGTCTTCGCCGCCGATCAGCTGCGACATCGGCACAAAGACTTCCTTGCCGGTGATCGGGCCGTTCTGGAACGGCGAGTTCAGGGGGAAATGGCGGCGGCCGATCTCAAGGCCCGGGGTGTCGGCCGGCACCAGCGCCAGCGAGATGCCGATGTCGCGGGTGTCGCCCAGCAGGCCATCCGGGTCGTACATGCGGAACGCCACGCCAATCAAGGTCGCTACCGGAGCGAGTGTGATGTAGCGCTTGTCCAGGGTCAGGCGGATGCCGAGCACGTTGATGCCATTCCACTCGCCCATGCAGACAATGCCGTAGTCCGGGATCGAGGTCGCATCGCTGCCGGCGAACGGACCGGTCAGGGCAAAGCACGGCACCTCGCGGCCGTCGGCCAGGCGCGGCAGGTACTGCTGCTTCTGGTCTTCGGTGCCGTAGTGCATGAGCAGTTCGGCGGGTCCCAGCGAGTTGGGCACGCCCACCGTGGAGCTGACCACCGAGGAGATCGACGCCAGCTTCTGGATCACCTTGTGGTTCATGAGCGCCGAGAAGCCAAGGCCGCCGTATTCCTTCGGAATGTTGAGACCGAAGAACTTGTTGCGCTTGATGTAGTCCCACATCTCCGGCGACAGGTCGGCGCGCACATGGGTGATGTCCCAGTCGTCGGTCATCCGGCACAGGTCTTCGCAGGGTCCGTCCAGGAACGCCTGCTCCTCGGCCGTCAGTTCCGGCTTGGGCAGGGTCAGCAACTGGTCCCAGTCCGGCTTGCCGGAAAACAGCTGGCCCTCGAAGCCCACGGTGCCCGCTTCCAGCGCAGTGCGCTCGGTGTCGGACAGCGGGGGCAGCAGCTTGGTGTAGAAGCCCAGGAGCGGCGTGGTGATGTAGGGCTTGCGGATCTGCGGCAGCAGCAACGGCACTGCGATCAGCCCGACCAGCAACCCCATGGCGATCGTGGCCCCGAGGTTCGCACCCAGCAGCAGGCAGGCCACCAGCACGCTTGCGGTCAGCGCCGCCCAGGCAGCGAGGCGCAGCCGGTGGTAGGCCGCGAACGCGCCGGCGACAAGGAAGGCTAGGAACGGGACGATGACACTCATGCGGGAGCTCCGGGGCGCGGCTTGGACGGAGCGCCGTTGCATACGTTTGCAACCGCGCTTACCATACGGTCAAGTATGGGAGTTCACCCGGTGCTGTCAATCGCCAAAACCGAGCAAAGACTCAGCATACTCCCGCGCCTGCAAGCGTACGGATAGACTGTGCGCATGACCGATGCCGTCGCACGCAATGGGCGCCTGAGCGCCGATGACTGGGCCCACGAGGCGCTGGAGCAGATCGCCGAGACCGGCGTGTCATCGGTCGCGGTGGAGCCGCTGGCACGCCGGCTGGGCGTCACCAAGGGCAGCTTCTACTGGCATTTCCCCTCGCGCGATGCCCTGCTGCAGGCAGCGCTGGAACGTTGGGAAACCATGGAACAGGAACTGGTGTTCGGCTCCCTGGAGAAAGTGGCCGATCCACGCGAGCGCCTGCGGGCGCTGTTCCGGGTGGTTGCGCACGAGGTCAAGTCACACATCATCTACAGCGAGTTGCTCAAGGCGCTCGACCACCCTGCGGTGAGCCCGGTGATCGGCCGGGTATCCCAGCGCCGCCTGGATTACCTGACCGCCAGCTTCCGCCAGGCCGGGTTGAGCCGAACCGCCGCCCAGCACCGGGCGCGCCTGGCCTACGCCGCGTATGTGGGATTCCTGCAGCTGAGCCTGCAACTGCACCAGCCACGCCTGCAGCACGACGAGTTCGAGGACTACGTTGAACACGTCATGCAGACCCTGATTCCCGCAGCCTGAGCCCCGCTCAGGCCGCCTCATTTCTAATCTGAATTCATATGGAGTGTTCCGATGGGTAGCCGCCTGGATGCGCTGAACCAATGGGTGATGGACGTAGCCAGGCTGACCCGCCCGGCCGAGATCCAGTGGTGCGATGGCAGCGACAGCGAGAACGACGCGCTGATCGCCCAGATGCAGGCGGACGGCACCCTGCTGCCGCTGAACCCGGACACCAACCCCAACAGCTGGCTGCACCGCAGCCACCCGGACGACGTCGCCCGGGTCGAGCACCTGACCTTCGTCTGCACTCCCGAGCAGGAAGACGCCGGTCCCAACAACCACTGGATGTCGCCGGCAGAGGGCCATGCGCAGATGGACGGCCTGTTCGACGGCTGCATGGAAGGGCGCACGATGTACGTGATCCCCTACTGCATGGGGCCGATCGACTCCCCGTTGTCGCGTTGCGGCGTGGAACTGACCGACTCGCCCTATGTGGTCGCCAACATGCGGATCATGACCCGCATGGGCGCCGCAGCGCTGGCCCGGATCGAGCGCGAGGGCGCCTTCGTGCGCGGCCTGCACTCCATCGGCGAGCTGGACCCAAACCGCCGCTACATCATGCATTTCCCGGAAGAGCTCGCCATCAAGTCGTATGGCTCCGGTTACGGCGGCAACGCGCTGCTCGGCAAGAAGTGCCACGCGCTGCGCATTGCCAGCCACCAGGCGCGCAAGGAAGGCTGGCTGGCCGAGCACATGCTGATCCTCGGCCTGGAGAATCCGCAGGGCGAGACGCATTACATCGCCGCCGCGTTCCCGTCCGCCTGCGGCAAGACCAACCTGGCCATGCTGATTCCGCCGGAGGGTTACCGCGAGGCCGGCTGGAAAGTGTGGACCGTCGGTGACGACATCTGCTGGATGCGCCCCGGCGCGGACGGACGCCTGTATGCGATCAACCCGGAGGCCGGCTTCTTCGGCGTGGCCCCGGGCACGTCGGAAAACTCAAACCCGAACGCATTGGCGTCGATCCAGTCCAACACCATCTTCACCAATGTCGGCACCACCGCCGACAACCAGCCCTGGTGGGAAGGCATCGACAACGGCACCCAGCCTGCCACCGACTGGCGCGGCGAGCCCTATGACCCCGCCAAGCGGCCAGCCGCGCACCCCAACTCGCGCTTCACGGTCAGCGCCAGGCAGTGCCCGAGCCATTCGCCCATGGCCGAAGACCCGCAGGGCGTGCCGATCAGCGCCATCGTGTTCGGCGGCCGACGCGCGTCGCTGGTACCGCTGGTGTTCGAAGCCCGCGACTGGACCCACGGCGTGCTCGTCGGCGCGGCGATGGGCTCGGAGACGACCGCCGCGGCCACCGGGGCCGTTGGCGTGATGCGCCGCGACCCGATGGCGATGAAGCCGTTCTGCGGCTACAACTTCGCCGACTATTTCACCCATTGGCTGTCCTTCGACCAGCCGGGTGCCCAGCTGCCCAAGGTCTTCCACGTCAACTGGTTCCGCAAGGGCGATGACGGCAAGTTCCTGTGGCCCGGCTTCGGGGACAACCTCCGGGTGCTGGAGTGGATGGTGGGGCGGGTGGCGGGCACGGCCGGCGCCACCGAAAGGCCCATCGGATCACTGCCGGCCCCGGGAGACCTCAACCTGGACGGCCTGGAACTGTCGCAGGAAGCGCGCGACAAGCTGTTCGGTTTCGACCACGCCGGGTGGCAGGCGGAATTCGAAAGCATCAACGAGTACCTGGACGAGTACGGCCCGCGCATGCCGCCGGCGCTCAAACAGGAACAAGAGCGGATTGCGGCGGCGCTTTCGTAGCGCAGAGTTTCGAAGGCACGCTGCTGCGAATACTTCGGGAGGCTGCCATCGGCAGCCGAGGGATGAGCGTCGCACCGATACCGGCGTCAGCCGGGTTCGTCGATGCCCGCGTCGCGCAGCGCTCGTTGCAATGGGCCGAGGTGCGCACTGTAGTTGCGCCAGCGGCCAGAGGCATTGGCGTGCAGGGGTTGCCGTACCTGCCAATAGCTCGCCGTCTTCACGGTGTTGCCCAGGCGATGGAACTCCAGGCAGCGGTCGTTCCACGGCAGGCCGAGGAACGCGAACAGGCGTTCCAGCGCGTGCTTGGGTTCCAGCACGAACGCGTCGTAGTCGAAATCGAAGATGCTGTCGCCGTAGAGCGCCTTCCAGTGCGCCATCAGGCGTCGGTACTCGCCGTAGTGGTGGCCGATGTCGCCGAGGTCTGATGCATACCCGACCACCTGCAGGTGCAGGTGCTGCATGAACACCGACAGCCCGTTGTCGAGCGGGTTGCGGGTGGTGTGGATGATCCTGGCGGTCGGGAACAGGCGTTTGATCAGGCCGATCAGGACATAGTTGTCCGGGCGCTTGTCGGTGATGTAGGTGTTGCCAGCGGCATCCGGGAACAGCCGCGCCAGGTGGGCGCGGTATTCATCGGCCAGGACCGCGTCGCGCATTGGATCAAGCGTGGCCATGGACGCCGGAAAAGGCGCAAGTCGTCCTCCTGCCAGGCGTCGCAGCCAGTCGAGTTCGCCGCCTGCGGTGACCTGCGGGTGCGCCGCCAGCACCTGTTCAACGAGGGTGGAGCCGGAGCGGAACATGCCGCACACGAACAACGGCTCTGGACCGGCCTTCAACTCCACTGGAGCACCGGTTTGGCCCACGCTTGCCGGTGTGAACGACGCGATCATCGTGTCGGTCAGCCGCACTGCCTGGGCGCGATCGTAGGTGCGGCCGGACTCGCGCAACAACCAGCGGTTGGCCTTGGCGTAGGCATCGAATGCCAGGTCGAACGCCTGCAGGCGGTCGTAGGCCTGCCCGAGTGCAAACAACAAATTGGCCCTCACCATCTTGCTGGACGGGGCGCCGGTTGCCCCGCGCAAGCGGGCGAGCAGGGGATCATCGAGCGTCTGCGGTGGTCGCAGCTTGGCGGTGCGCGCCAGGGCTTCCAGGCACAGGTCCGGGTGCGCCTGGTCCGGCTTGCCGGCGCCTGCGAGGACCCGGTCGTAGCAGGACAGGGCGTCGCGGCGCTCGCCGCGTTCCTCGTGCAGGTTGCCCAGGTTCATCAGCGCGGGCACGTAGTCCGGTGCCAGCGCCAGTGCGGCCGTGAGTTCCTGCTGCGCTTCCGCGTCCCGGCGCAAGTGGTCGGAGTAGATGACCGCCCGGTTCAAATGCACTTCTTCCGGACGCCGGACGCGTCGGGCCAGGGCCTGGCCGTAGGCATCGAGTGCTTCCTGGTACTGGCCTTCGGCCTTGAGCAGATAGCCCAACTCGTACCAGCCTTCGCTGGCCTCCGGGAGGATCGCAAGGACCTGCCGGAACATGGCGATTGCTTCCCGCTGCCGTCCCTGGCGATGCAGCGCCGCCGCTCGCTGCATCAAGGCCTCGGCCTGCTCGGTCATCGCGCAGGTTCAGCCGCGACCATGTGCGATGAGGGCATGCGCGACGACGTCATGCGCGATGCATCAGCAGCTGCCAGCCAACCAGGTTGTTGCCAGCGTGGAATTGCGGCATGCGCTCAATCAGGCTGAAACCGGCCGTGGCGGCTTCCTGCTCGATGGTGTCCATCTGCGCCAGGGTGCGGGCGTGGGTCATGAGGTCATGCAACCGCAATGCCGACGCGCGCAGTTCGCCTTCGGCGCGGTCCACTTCCAGCCCCGCCGCCTGCGGACCCATCTCCTTGCGCGCAATCAGCAATTTGTGGACCGCATCCAGGGCGATGCTCAGCACGCCGCCCGCGCCGGAGGGCTCGGCTTGCTGGATGCCTTGTTTCACTGCCTGGATGGCGGCGCGCAACTCCGCTGTAATCGTTTCCGTGGTGCCCGGGGTGACCTCCTCCATCGTTACCAGGCGATGCAGGCGGCGAAAGATCCGGGTTTCGCCCAGCACCAGTTCGGCTTCCTGCAACGAGCGCCGTGCAGCGTGGACCAACACCGAATCCACGCTGTGGATGATGAATTGTGCGTTGCTGCCGGGCTTCAGCACCCGGTGGATCTCGGCAAGTGCAGATGCAGTCTGGGTGTACTCGAGCGCGTAGTGGCCGCTGACCGCGTCGAAGTGTTCCGCCTCGAACGGCAGCTGCTCGGTGGCAACGCCCGGATGGAAGGTGATGCCAGCCAGCCGGCGGGCGCCGTCAGGGACGTGCAGGACCGGATCGATCAGCGCCAGGTCGGTGGCATGGACATCCCAGGTGCGCCCCAGCTCCGCCGCGGTCTGCACTGCGATCTGCGCCACCACGCCATTGCCGGTACCCACGTCGAGGATGCGGGCGCGGTCTGGCAGCATCGAGAAGAACTCGACCCAGCCTTCCCGCACCTCCAGGTCATAGCCTCCATCCGCGGCCGTGGGGCAGGTGGAAATCATGCCCCCGCGGTAATAGGTTTCCCACTGCTCCTGACTCAAGACTTGGCTACCCGGCTAGAATCTGAAGCGAATTATAACGATCGGCGCGCGGCCACCGGGCGGACAGCTCCGGCCTGCCGCATTACAAGGAGCAAGTGCATGTCGATCCCAATGCTGCAAGTTCTTGCATCGATCGTGATGACGCTGGCCACCAGTACCCTGGCAACTGCGGCCCCGCAGTCCCACCCGTGCGCCAGCGTCATGGACCCTGCCGCGCGCCTCGCCTGTTACGACAAAGCCTTTCCGCCCGCGGCGGACGCACGCTCCGGCGTGGATATCCAGGCCGAGAAGGAGCAGGCGCTTCGGGATTTCGGCTTGAACAAGGCGCAGTTGCGCGTGCGTGATCCCGACCGCATGCGCGAGGTCGCGCCTGATCAGATCGAGGCAGCGGTGACCCGCATCGTCTCCCGCGCCACCGGCGAGCGCGTGGTTACCCTGGACAGCGGTCAGGTGTGGCTGCTGACCGAAGTGACCTCGCGCGGATACCTGAAGGTGGCGGATCGGGTGGTGGTGCGCGCGGCGGCGCTGGGCAGTTTCATGCTGGTGACGCCCAAGGGTGTGCCGCTACGGGCGCGGCGCATCCAGTAAGCCGATGTCATCGCCGGGCCCACTCCAGCCGCTGACGGCAGCGCAAGCCCGGGAACTGCAAACCGTGGTCCGCTTGCTGCAGGCCGGACACGCCAGCGACGCATTGGCAATCGGGCGGCGCCTGGCCGCCCAGGCAACGCGTGCGCCCGATGCCTACCAGCTGTTGGGCATGTGCCACGCCGAGGCGGGCAACATCGAGGACGCCGAACAGGCATTCCAGCATGCGCTGACGCTGGCGCCGGAACATCCGCTGGTGTTGGTGAACTACGCCACCATGCTGCGCAAGGCCGGTCGAGTGGATGCAGCGCTTGCGGCCTTGCGGCGGGCGGTTGCAGCGGCGCCGGATGTCGCCAAGGGCTGGAGCGAACTCGGCGGCACGGCATTCGCCGCCGGCCTGCACCGGGAAGCGCTGCTGGCGCTGCAGCGGGCGGTGGCGTTGCAACCCGGCTCGGTGCCGGACTGGCTGGTGCTTGGGAACGCAGCGCGTGCAGCGGGAGACGTCGTCGCCGCGGAAGCTGCGTTGCGAAGGGTGCTGGCACTGGCGCCCGGGCACGGGCAGGCATCGATGCAGCTGGGCAATGTGCTGCGCCTGGCGGGTCGCGCCGACGAAGCCGCCGCGTGCTACGAGCTAATCAAGGCCAGTGGAGACCAAAGCCCCGAAGTCGCGGACGCACTTGTTGGCGCGTTGCTGGATGACGGCAGGCTCGACCACGCCATGCAGCTTGCCAGGCAAGTGGCGGCGGACCATCCGGATTTCGTGCCTGGCCTGGTCACGCTGACCAACCTGTTGTGGGAACACGGGCCAGCACAGGCACCGGACAGCGACCCATTCGCGTTGATGCGTTCCGCACTCCGGCGCCAGCCGGACAACCACGCTCTGCGCACCGCATTTGCCCAGCTGCTGCTCGCGGCGCGTTTGCCCGATGAGGCCTTGGGCGAACTGCGCATCTTGCGCAGGGAAGCAGATGAGCCGACGCTCGCCTTGATGCAGGCAAATGCGCTGGAGATGCTGGGCAACACGCAACAGGCGGGCGTGCTCTACGCGCAGCTGCATCTAGACTGGGGCAGCGCAATGCCTGCGTTCCTCAATGCCTATGCGCGTCACTTGCTCAAGGCCGGCAAGTGGGACGCTGCTGCGCGCATCGCACGCGACGCAACGCAGGTGGATCCCGGTAACCAGGAGGCCTGGGCCTACCTGGGCACCGCCTGGCGATTGCTGGGGGATCCGCGCGAGCACTGGTTGTGCGACTACGAGCGGCTGGTTGCGATGGTCGACGTCGAGCCGCCAGCGGGATTCACCGATCCATCGACTTTTCTCGAGGCACTCGGTGCAACCCTGGATGGCCTGCACAAGGCCCGGCGTGAACCGATACAGCAAAGCCTGCGTGGTGGCTCGCAAACGCCCGGCCGCCTGTTTGGTCGGCGTGATCCGGTGATCGCCGCGGCCCAGGCGTCCCTGCTGCAGGCTGTCGAGCAATGGATTGCCACGCTGCCAGTGGATGACCTGCATCCCTTCCTGATGCGCAAGACACGCCGGGTGCGGATGGGCGGCTCCTGGTCGGTCAAGCTGTGGTCCTCCGGCAACCACGTCAACCATATCCACCCGGAGGGGTGGATGAGCTCGGCGTTCTATGTCGCGTTACCCCCTTCAGTCGGCGCTGCGTCTGCCACTGCGAGTGAGGCAGGTCACATCCAGTTCGGCCAACCGCCCCTGGAACTCGCGCTGGGTCTGTCGCCGCGGCGCGTGATACGTCCCGAGCCGGGGAAGCTGGCGCTGTTCCCGTCGTACATGTGGCACGGCACGGTGCCGTTCGAGGACCCGCAGCCCAGGGTCACGGTGGCGTTCGACATGACCCCGCTCGGGGAAGAACAATGACGCAGCCGGTATTTGCCGCGGCGGGTTGTAGGCCGCAGGCGTTCGGGCATCTCCTGCCTGCAGGGGCAGCAGCCGGATCAGGTCATGCGCCAAGGCGCGCATGCGACAGGGAGTTTGCGTGAGCGAGATCAATGCCCTTGTGGAAGCAGCCATCCTAGCAGCCAACCAGGGCCGCTGGAACGACGCCGAAGCGTTCTGGACACGCGTGCTGGCGCTCGACCCAAGGCATCCCCAGGCCCTGTACACGCTGGGCGTGCACGCCTTCAAGCGCGGCCAGTTGCCCGAAGCCCTGCATGCCCTGCAGGCCGCGCACGCGGCGGCGCCGCAAGACCCGGTGGTGCTGCTGAGCATCGGCGTGGTGCTGCGCGAGCAGGGCGATAGCGCCGGTGAACTTCGCGCCATCGACGCGGCGCTGGCTGCCGATCCATATTTCCTCGCAGGCTTGCTGGCCAAGGCCAGCTGTCTGGAACGCCAGGGGATGCCCAAGGCGGCAACCGCCGTCTACCGCAACGCCTTGAAGGTGGCGCCCGAGGAAACCCGGTGGCCGCCAGCGCTGCGCAGCCAGCTCCTGCACGCGCGCTCGCAGGTTGAACGGATGGGGATTGAGCTGGCCGCGTTCCTGGCTGACCGCATCGGCACCCGTGCCAGCGCGCTGACGCCTACCGAGGCCCAGCGCTGGCGCGAGGCCGGGGCGATCCTCAGCGGACGGTCGCATCCTTACCCGTCTGTCTGCAGCCAGCTGCACGTGCCCCGTCTGCCCGCCATTCCCTTCTTCGAGCGCGAGGCCTTCGACTGGGTGGAGGCGCTGGAGGCGCGCACCGAGGTCATCACCTCGGAGATGGCCGCGGCCATGGCCAAGGACCAAGGCGAATTCCAGCCGTATATCGCCTACCAGCCGGGCGTTCCGGTCAACCAATGGCAGGAGCTCAACCACTCACGGCGTTGGAGCAGCTATTTCCTGTGGCGCAACGGCGAACCGCAGCCTGGCCACCTGCAGCAGTGTCCGGAGACTGCGCGTGCGTTGGCGGAAATCGACATGGCCGACATCGGCGGGCTTTGCCCGAATGCCATGTTCTCGGCGCTGGCACCGCACACTCAGATTCCCCCTCACCACGGCGAGACCAATGCGCGGGTGATCGTGCACCTGCCGCTGGTAGTGCCGGAGCACTGCCTGTACCGCGTCGGCTTTGAACAGCGGCGCTGGAAGGTGGGCGAAGTGCTGGTGTTCGATGACAGCATCGAACATGAAGCGCGCAACGACAGCGACGAGCTGCGCGTGGTGCTGATCTTCGATGTCTGGAATCCGCTGCTGTCGCCGGGTGAGCGCGAGATGGTCAGGGCGCTGTCGGCGGCTACCCGGGAGTTCCAGCGGCAAGGCTAGGTGTGGCCGCTAGGCTCGCTGCCTTGGGGCCCAATCAAATGCGTTCCCGAACCTGCTCAATTTCCGCAGGCCTGGCCTTCGCCCATGATGCAATTTTCCTGCTGGATCTTGTCGACGTTCTGCCGCACCGCCTGTGCCCTCATCTCGCGCTCGGCGACTGTCAGGCACTCGGTGGCCTTGGTCAGGCGGGAGCCGGTCTGGGACACTTTCTTGCACACCATCCGGCCCTTGTCCTCGTGGTTGAACAGCGAGTTGATTTCGTACTGGGCGGCGTGGAGCTCGGATCGTTCGCTTGGGGAAAGCTCCACTGCGCTGGCATGGCCTTCCAGCAGGACCGCGATGCGGTCGCGTGCGGCCTGCGCCCGGTCCTGCCACCCGCGCTGCAGCCGGCCATAGTCACCGCTGGCGGCTATCGCAAAGGCCTGGTCGATGTCGGCCAGGTACTGCTTGGCGTCCTTGATGCGCTCGGCGTGCGCGTTGGCGGCGCCGGCAGGTGCGTGGCGGGTAGGCGGCGATGCCGCAATTGGCTGACCCGCCGACAGCAGAACCAGCAGGCCGGAAAGGATCAAAGTACGCATGGCCGTATTCCTCAAGGGTTGCTCGACAACATGGCGCACGGACTGCCAGGAACTCGTCGAGCAAGGGTGGGAACTCGATGGTACGCCACGTTCTGGC